>CAMDQC010000043.1 GCA_945905735.1 Prosthecobacter debontii
TTGCCTAAGCGCAGCCTGGAAAAAGCAACACGACGAGCCCCCGGCAGGGGTAAACTACTGACTGGAGAGCCGGATGCGGGAAAACCGCCCGTCCGGTTCGGAGGGAGGGGCGGGGAGTAATATCCCCGTCCCTACCCCAATCGACGCGATTGCCGCGCTTTTCAACCACGCTCGAAGCGCGACCATGCGAACGATACGCCGTTTGTGATGTAGGCAAAAAAACGCCCTCGGCTGGTAGGACAACCGAGGGCGGTGGGATTGTTTTTTGTGGGGGGGCGCTATGCGTTGGCGGGGGAGCCGTTGCGCTGGAAGAGGGCTTGGACGTCTTGTGGGTCCATGTCGCAGAGGTCGAGGCTCATGTGGCCTCGGGCGGAGGCGACTTTGAGCTGCTCGGCGAGCTTTTTCACGGCGGGGGCGGCGTAGTATTTCATGGAGCCGACGGTCTGCTGGGTGCCGAAGATGAGGACGAGAAGGAGGTTTTCGTCGATGTTGAGGATGAGCGTGCTGTAGGTCTCGCCTTGCTGATACATGCTGGCGAAGTTGTGCTCGTTGACGAGTTGGGCCATGAAGGCGGTGGCGTTGAAGGCGTTGGAGCCGAGCGTCGCGAGGGTGACGGTGTCCACGGATTCCGTGGAGCCGCTCTGGTGGATGAGGTAGCCCGCTTTCTCTACGAGCATCGCGAGCATTGCTTCACTTTTTCGGACGACGTCTTTGAGGACGGTGTCGAAAAAGTTCATGTCTTCTTCTAGGAGTTGAGGAAATGCCATGGTCGTAGAGTTACTTGTTCAGATATTTGTGGATGAGCATTTTCGTGATCATGTTGAGTGTCTCGAAAACGCCCTCTGTTTTGCTGGCGACGCCCTCGAAGTATGGGACTTGGACGTCGCGGTTATTGAGCACGTATTCCAGATACTCGATGGGCGCGGCGTCGGGGGTGTCGCGCTTGTTGTATTGGATGACGTATGGGATGTCTTCGAGGTTCAGGTTCAGGGACTTGAGGTTGTCCACCATGTGCCCGAAGGTCTCGATGTTCTCGGCCATTTTGTCGTATTGGCTGTCGGCTACGAAGACGATGCCGTCCACGCCGCGAAGGACGATTTGCCGTGTGGCGTTGTAGATCACTTGGCCTGGGACGGTGAAGAGGGAGAACTTGGTTTTGAAACCCTTGATCGTGGTAGCTTCGAGCGGGAAGAAGTCGAAGAAGAGTGTGCGGTCGCTGCTGGTGGCGAGGGAGGTCATTTTGCCCTTGGCGGACGCGTCCGGCACTTGGACGTTTGCGTGGACTTGCTCCAGATTCGTGGTTTTACCGCTCTTTGCAGGGCCGTAATAGACGATCTTGAGCTGAAGCTCCTTGGTTGCGCGATTGATGATTGCCATGGTTGTGTTTGGTAAGCGGGTTGGTTAGCTGTTTTGGCTGGCCAGTTCGTTGCAGACGAGATGGAGCCCATTTGGGAGGTGCTCTCCGCATTTGCCGAGTGCGGCGAAGAAGACTTTGCCGTTGCGGAACATGCGGATTGCGCCGCTCTCGGTGTTGAGCGTGATGTCGTGAGTTTCCCCGAGCTGCATCTCGCCGCTGTAGCGGTCCATGCGGCTAAATACTTGGGGCATGAAGGCTGCGAAGGTCTCTGAGGAGAGGCCTTCAGGGAGTTGTTCAGCGACGACGAGGCCTTCTTCAAGGGCGACGACGACTCCGGCGATGCCTGCTAGGGAGCAGGTGAGTTTGACGAGTTCGTTTGGTGCCCAATTGGTCTTGTCCGGGAGGTTGAACAACTCGCGCAGAGTGATAGGCATCCTTCCCGAAGGAGACGAGACGATGTTGATCTGTGGTTCCGGTGTGATTGCTGGAGCCGTGAGGGGTTGAACGGGGGGAGGTGCCAATTTTGCCAGAGGAGCAGGGTGCGTGATTGGAGCGGGAGTCGGAGCGGCTGCCTTGGGCGTAGGTGTCGGCACTTGGCCCGCAGTGGGGCCGAAGAAGTCGGGGAGCGAGGTGTCTGCTTGGGCGTTCCGTCGTTTTGCGCCCGTCGCTGCAACGAATGCAGGAGCGACGATTTTCAGAGGAAGGGAGAGTTGGGTGTCATCTGGGATACCGATTGTGGAGGTGGGGCTCGGGACGAGTCGGAGCTTGAGCTGGCTCCATGGGAATACGACTTTCCCCTTTTGGAGCAAAGGGCCGATTTCTGACGCGGGAAGCACGATTCGGGTGTCGCCGGGGAGGATGGAAAGTGCGTTGCGATGCCCTTCCGGCCAAGTGGCGGCGACCTCGACGAGGAGCAATGAAAGTTCGCCGGTCAGGTTTAGCGGTGCAGGTGCTTCTGGGACTGGTGCGGGCGCAGGCGCAGGCGCGGCTGGACGGGGAGTCGGAGCGGCGGCGGGCTGACTGGGCATCCGTAGCTTTTGCTCGGGAATGGGCGCTTGCGGAGGAATCTGGGCGACTGAGGGTTGAGGGGTCGTGACGTTGCGGTTGTGGACTTCGTCGAACAGACCGACGGCGTCCGTTGGTACTGCGTAACGGCGTTGGTCGTCGCGGCGTTTGAGGGCGGAGGGATTGATGGTTTTGAAGATTTCTGAGAGCGGAACATCGACGAGGCGTTTATCCTCAATGTTCGTTGCTCGAAATGTCCCGCTAGGGGACTGCCGGTAGAGGCTGGCGAGGGACATCCGAACTGCGCCGCTCGGGAGTTGCTTCATGATCGCGGCGACCGGAAGAACGACTTTTACGTCGGACGCTGGCATCTCGTTGACGGTGGACTTGAGGTCGGCAGGGAGTTTATCGAGAATCGCCCGGAGGGACAAAGACGCCACCTCGACACCGCCGTGGGAGCCGGAGTGCCGCGAGGTGGGACTTGCCGTGATGGCAGTCGAAGGGTCTTGCGTGTTGGCGTTTCTGCCGTTTTTGGTGAATAGCTTTTTAAGAAACTTGAGCATGTTGGCTGGAGTTGCGGGATAGAGAAAAGCAGCGGAGATGCCAGTGCCGGACTATTCTCCGGAAATTATGGAATTCATATCAAAACCGAGAAAGGCGCGCAGTCTGCTGACCGGGCAAGGCCGCTCTTGCGCGATTCGTGCGGGAGCACTATAGATACCCGCGCAACATGGTCAGCCGCCAAAGAATCCTTATACTCGATGATGAACAAGACCTCTTGGAAATTTACCAAGAGATCCTCGCGCGCTTGCCCTCGCAACCTGAAATTAGCACTTCTAGTAGCGGTGCGGAGGCGATTGCCGCTCTTGAGGCCAATCCGTATGCTTTGCTGTTGGTGGATCTGAACATGCCGACGATGGACGGCTTTCAGGTTCTCGCGATTGTCCGCCGTCGCTTTCCTGCCCTGCGGACGGTGGTAATGACGGGTTCTACGGATGAGGATCTTCGTGGGCGGGCGTACCGAGTCGGGGTGGATCTCTATATTGAAAAACCGAAGACCGGACGTGAAATCATCTTCTTTGTGGATTGCATTGAGTCGCTTCTCGAACGCGAGAGCCAAGGTGGATTCCGTGGAGTGCAGAGCAAGACATTGCTCGACATCATCCAGCTCGAATGCCTGACGCAAAGCACCAGTGTTCTGAAGGTTACCAGTGAGCTGGGCGAAGGCCGCGTATGGATTCAAAAAGGTGAAATCGTCGATTCTACCGTCGAAGATAAATCCGGCAAAGAAGCCATCGTGGAGATGCTGGGCTGGAAAGCCGGGAACTTTGAGGTCCTGCCGTATGGCTTGCCGAGGCCGCGCACCATTTTTATCAACTACGAGTCTCTTCTGATGGAGACGGCGCAGTTCATGGACGAGGCAGCCGATGCCGCCAACGAAGAGCGGGTGACGCCGGAGACGGTGCTCGCATCTTTTGCGCGCTTTACGGGGGTTCAATTCGCGATCGCCGTGGAAGCAGGTGACCGTGTAAAATATGAGCATTGGGGCGCGGATGATCCGGCGCCGCTGGCACTTTGGATCCACGAATCCACGGCACTTTTTAAGGCGCTCGGGGAGAAGCTTCAGTGCGGGGAGCTTCAGGATGCGGAGGCGCTTGGCGCGCAGCGGCACCTTTCTATTCTCTCTGGCGATGAAGAGGCGCTCGGCGTCGGATTTACCCGCGCTCTGGGCCTCGGCCAAATACGCGAAACACTCAAGCAAATCGAAGCAAAATGGGCATCCTGAAGCCTTTCCACCGCACCCGAATCCCCGCCTCTGCCGATAGAATCCCGTCGGGATGCTTCAGCGTACATCGCGACGGCGACATCGTCACATCCACGCTTCCGAGCTGGTTTCCCCTCAAAACAATCCGTGAAATCGCGCGGACCGTGATGAGCGCGATCCGGTCTGCGCAGGAGACGGGCCTCGCACTTTCCGAACTCCATATCAACTATGCCGGAATAGAAATCACCGGTCGCGATCTCCGTGGGGGGGCGCTCATTTTCCTGCACCCGCGCTCCACGAAATTAACACTCCAAGAGCCGCCTTCATCCATGAGCTACAAAAACGTCGAAGACTTCATCCTACACATTGAAACGCACATTGAGTGCTGGAAACAGTTCAACCATTACGTGAATCTTGCCCGCGACAAAAAGTTCACGCCCGAGGACGAGGCGCAGTTTTTGGACCTGAAGAGCCTTATCACCCAAGGCAGCGAATCCATCGCCGCCGCAGAGGTAAAAGGCGGACCTCGTAAAGAGGAAGTGCATGCGCTGTTCGCCTCCACGCCGAGTTTGCGCTACCTCTCGGATATGAGCGACAGCATTCCCTCTGTCGAAGGGCAGTGGCACCGTATCTACCTCGCGCTTCAGTCTCTGCTCGGGCAACTCAAGGTGCAGCAGAACAAGACCGAAGAGACAAAAGGCGGCGGCTGGAGCCTATTTGGCCGCAAGTAGCCGCGAGAGCGGGCCTATGCAAATGCTGCCTTTGTTTCCAATCCTCGCTTTCCAGCATTTGAGACAATGATGGCGCTTGTTTTTGGCACTCTAACTCAAGAATCGCAGATGATCTCTGCGCTCGTGGCGGCACCGGTGATCTACTTTGTCGGCCTCGCTCTCGGGCGTTGGTTAAAGCGGCGGTATGGAGTTCCTTTTGGTATCGCGTTCCATTGGTTCGTCCTCCTGCTCACTGTTTTTACGCCGCTGAAGGTATGGCATTTGATCAATTCCGATCGAACGAACGCAGCGGACGGGAAACCCGTGCCTGAAGAGGCGTGGCACCTTTCCTGTATGCGGTGGTTCGGCTCGCTAGTTATCATCCTAGCGATACTGGCTGCGCTTGCGTTGATCCGGCGGTTTTTCTGGGAGCATTATTTTCAAAAACGCTACGGCACCCACGCTCCGAAGCTTCTTCAGCAAGTGTTCGGATTCGGGATATTTTGTACCGCGGTGTTGCTCTTGCTGAGTGGGCGGCACGGCGTGATGATCGATGCATTCCTAGCAGGCTCCGGCATCGTTGCTGTCGTGGTCGGCTTTGCCATGCAGGAGACGCTGGCGAATATCGTCAGCGGCATCGCCCTGCAAATCGGCAAGCCCTTCCAGTCCGGCGACTGGCTCATCGTCACCGACATCCGAGCCGAAGTCATCGAAGTCAACTGGCGCTCCACCCGCCTGCGCACGAACGACGACGTGTATCTCGACATCCCCAACAAAACCATCGTCACCAGCACGATTACTAACCTCAGCTACCCCACGAAATCGCACTCCAACCGGATGCGCGTCGGCTTTGAATACGGCACCCCGCCCAACATCGTGCGCGAGATACTCCGCCGTTCGGCAGAAGATGTGGCGCTCGTCCTTACAAGTCCGCCCGTGAAAGTATTCCTCAAGGATTTCGCCGACTCATCCATCGTCTATGAGATCAAATACAGCATCGAAGACGAAGCTCGCTTTAACGACATCGAAGACGCCATTCGCACGAATATCTGGTACGAAGCCAGCCGTGCTGGGCTCACGATACCGTTCCCTCAGCGCGTCCTCCACATCACACGGGACAGGCCAAACCCCACGCGCAATATAGACGAACTCCGCGAGCGCGCCCGAAAGCTCGAACTCCTCTCGCCACTCAGCGAAGCCCAGCGCGAACACCTCCTTCAAAACGCCAACGTCCTCCGCTTCGGGCGCGGCGAGCGCATCATCAAACAAGGCAACGACGGGTGCTCCATGTTCGTCATCCTCCACGGCGAACTCGACGTCTTCATCACAAAAGAGGGCCGCGATACCCAAGTAGCCACCCTGCACGACGGCGACGCCTTCGGCGAAATGTGTATGCTCACCGGCGAGGCGCGCTCCGCCACCGTCCGGGCGAAAAGGGACAGCCTCGTATGGGAAATCCGCCGTGACGAAATGCAGCCGCTCCTCCAAGAAAATGCCGAGATGGCCGCGCGGATGAGCGAACTCCTCGCCCGCCGCAAGATGCACACCGAAGGCATCCTCGCCGCCCAAGCCCCCACGCAAGTCGTGCAGGATAAAACGAAGGAATACGCCAACGGCGTGCTCGGCAAAATTCGCGCTCTGTTTAAGATATAGCCCCCATGAACTTCGACTACATCGTGCCGCCAAACCCGCCCGTGGAGGCGGCTCCTTTCGCCCCGCTCTACGAGCGAATCGGCGGCGAGGAGGGCATCGCGCGGCTGGTGAAGTGGTTTTACGCTCGCGTGCGCTATGAGCCCACAGTGGAGGCGATTTTCCGCGAGCACGTCCAAGATTGGCCCGCGCATTTGCAGACGATCATCGCTTTCTGGGCCCAGATGACCGGTGGCCCGCAAAATTACGCCGGCGGGATGGGGCGGCACATTTTTCTCCGCCTGCGCCCCGAGCACTACGCCGTGTGGCTCTCCGTGTGGGAGAAAAACTGCCGCGAAGTCCTGCCCGAACGTGAGGCCGATGAGATGGTCGCTCTGGCGCATCACTTCGGCACAAAGCTCCAGCAGATGGCGGCGGGATGACTCAGTTCTTCAGCGTCTTCGCGAAAAACTCCGCCACTTTTCCCAACGACTCGCGCGAGCTGAATTGCGGCCCGCCGTGCCCCGCGCCGGGGAGGATGATGAGCTTGGACGGGACCCCCGCTTTTTCCAAAAGCTCGTGCAACTCCGTGCTTTGTGCAGCGGGGACGAGCGGGTCTTTGTCGCCGTGCATGATGAGGAACGGCGCGTCGTCCTTGGTCACATAAGTCACAGGACTCGCCGCGCGGGCTTTGTCTTTGTTTTCCGGGACTGCTCCGCCGATGAGCTTGCCCTCGGGCGAATCCGCCGCATCCGTCGCGGGAAAAGGCCGCGGGTTCTTCGGCCGGTCGTTGCCGCCCTGTGGGCCGAAGGTGAGCAAATCGGACGGCCCGAACCAATCGCACACCGCTTGCACGCGCGAGGATTGGTCGAGGTTCTCGCCTTTGTCCCAGTCTTTCACATCGCCCGCGACGCCGAGCATCGCGACGAGATGCCCGCCCGCCGAGCCGCCCCAAACGCCGATTTTCTCCGGCGCGATATTCAGCGAGGCCGCGTTCTTTCGCAGCCAGCGGATGGCGGTTTTGCAGTCCTCGATTTGCGCGGGAAAGACGGCAGTCTGGGTAAAGCGATACGTCACGCTGGCCACGGCAAATCCCTGCTCCAAAAGCACCGGCAATCCCGGCGGGCGGTCCTTGCTCCCAGCAGACCACGCGCCGCCGTGAATCCAGACGACGAGCGGCACCGGCTTGTCTGTTTTCTCCGGGTAATAAACGTCGAGCATCTGCCGAGGCCCGCCGCCAGGGACGTATTCGACATCGCGCTTTACAGCGATGCCAGTCGGGAGTTGGGCGAAGAGTGTCGTGGCGGAAAGGGCGAGGATGAGTGTGAGTTTCATGCGGGGAGTAAACTCACCTTTACCCGCAAAGTTGCGCCTTATCCGCCGGGGAAGGGATTGGCGGCAAAGCGTCGCTCGACTTCTGCCCGTGGCACGTCATTGGCGACCGGGCGGCAGACGGAGCAAACGAAGAGCAGGAGCGCAGCGGCGAGCCAGATGGTTGCATCGACCGCCCCGAGCACGCGGCTTTTTCGCCGGGCGGGTGCGAGGATACGGCGGACGCGCTGTTCGAGCTTGCCGGGCTGGCGCTGCGCCATGGCGAGGTAGGCGGCGGCAGCGGCGGGGCGGCGCGTGGAGGCTTGGGCCATTTGCCAAAGGACGGTGGCGTAGGCGGTCGGCGTCACGCCGTGTTCGACGACGAGTTCATCCACCGCATACTCGCGCTCGACGCAGAGTTGGTTCTGCAAAATCCACGCAAACGGATTGAACCAATGCACGGCGCAAGCGATGCGCCCGAGCGCGTGAATCCACAAATCGCCACGCCGAAAATGCCCCAGCTCATGCAGCAGCACGAGCCGCCGCTGCTCTCGCGTCCAGTGCAGTGCTTCATCGGGAAGGAGCACGGTGCGGCGGAAAAGGCCCGTCGCGCTGGGGATGAAGCCGGGGCCTGCGAGGCGAAGGTGCGTCTTCCCCGAGATGCCGAGCGTCGCTTGCGCAGCGGCGAGGCAGTCGGCCCATTCCGCGCCGAGGACAGCGCAAGTTTCGCGCATGAGCGAGCGAATCGCGAATGCTCCATTTGCCAGCCGTGCGAGGCAGAAGAGCGCGCCCACGAGCCAGATCATGCCGAGCCAATTCGCAGCCATCACTGGCGCAGCAGCCAGCCCCGCGAACGCGGCGGGCGCGTGGATTTTCACCGGCGCAAAGATCGCGAGCGGCGATACGAGCAGCGCAAAAAATGCCGCCGCCGGGACAGCGCGGCGGATGCGCCCGCGCCAAGCGGAAGGGCACGCGAAGACGCACGCAGCGGCGATTCCACCCACTGCGAGCGAGCGCAGCAACCAGTCGAATGTGAAGTTCATGAGCGGTTCCTTTCGTCTATCATCGCCTTGATGCGCGCCAGCTCAATGTCGTCCACGTCCTTCGGGTCAATGAGCGTGGCCACCAGCTCGGCTGGGCTATTATTGAAGAACGTCGAAAGGATGCGCCGGAGCGCGCTCTTGCTCGCCTTCTCCGGCGATGCGGTGGGCAGATACACGTAGCGCTTGCCTTCGCGTTCGTGGCGCAGATGGCCCTTCGTCACGAGCACCGAGAGCAGCGCGCGGACGGCGGAATAGCTCGGCGCATCGGAGAGTTGATCGTGGACTTCATTCGCCGACGCGCGACTTGCGCGCCAGATGATGTCCATGATCTGGCGTTCGCGACGAGAAAGTGAGTCAGATTGTTCAGCAGGCACGTCGGGTAGTTTGCTCAAGAAAATCGCGGCGTCAAAAACAATGTGCAGTTTTTTTAGCAGAAAGTTCTTGCGCCCTCGCCATGAAGTGCTGTATTTCTAGCACATGAACCTCAAGTCCGCACTCACACTCACTCTCACCGCCACTGCGTTCCTCACGGGATGCTCGTCCTACGTCAACACGCCGAATGTCAAAGCCGCTCGTGCGAAAAAGCAGGAAGCGTTTTCCCACACGCTCATCTCGCGAGCCTATAATGCGAAACCGACCATCACTTTCCCCTCCACCATCGCCATCGCGCCGCAAGGCTCGGAAGCCCTCACGCAACTCCGCGCACTCGATGCGCTCGGCAAGCTCGACTCGTTAAAACGCCTCCCCGACTTACGCGGACTGCCGCTCGTCTCCGGCCTCGTCGAGAGTGACATCGAGCATCCCGACGCCGCAAAAGTCGCCGACCTTCGCCTCCGCGAAGCCGCCGCGCGATTGCACGCCGACGCCGTGCTCATCCTATCCGTCGAGACCAACGCTACCGACGGCCAAATCTTCTCACCGCTCACCGTCGCCACGCTCGGGCTCTTCCCGAACAACCGCTACGAAATCATCGCCACCGGCCTCCTCGCGCTCGTGGATACACGGACCGGCTACGTCTATGGCACGCTGGAGAAAAGTGCCGCCAAGTCCGGCATCGTCATGGTCGCCGGGAGCGATGAATCCTTGGAGCGGCGCAAACACCAAGCCCAGCGCGAAGCGATGGAAAAACTCCTGAGCGAAGTCCCCTCGTTCTGGCAATCCGTCGTCTCCACGCACCGGAAGTAGCTGTGCAACGCGCCCCTGCGCTGCTACCCGCTCGCACATGAAAAACGTCATCTTCGCCACCGCCGCACTTTTTCTCGCTGCCTGTTCGACTCGCACTTCGCCGACCACGCGCGAGCCGCACCTCGTACAGACCCACGGCGAGCGCCCCGGCATCGGCACCACATGGGCCGAGCAGCGCGAATCGTGGGTGGAAAAAGCGAACTTCGTCCGTGGCTGGACCGAGCGCCCCGGCGGCACCGGCATCCTTTATTACAACGACAACGAAGGCGTGGACGCCATGCTCGACTACCTCGGTGGCGAGTCCAAACACCGCACCGGCCTTTACCCAACGGCGAACGGCCTCGTGAGCTTCGGCGTGCGCGACAAAGACGGCCAGTGGTTCGCCGGGCACGAGCTGAAGGGCAAACGCTTCGTCGTCGGCATCACTGGCGAGCGCTATGAGCTCGTGGTGAAAAATGAAACCGACAAGCGACTCGAAGTCGTCCTCAGCGTAGATGGCATAGACGTTCTCGACGGCAAAAGCGGCAGCACCAAAAAGCGCGGCTACATCGTCGACGCCGAAGAAACCTTGGCCGTGGACGGCTTCCGCACGAGCGACGCCAGCGTGGCCGCATTCCGCTTTGGCAGCGTGCCCGAGAGCTACGTGAATTTGAAAAAGCGCGGCACAGCAAACGTCGGAGTTTTCGGCGTAGCCGTCTTCCAAGAACGCATCGGCGCAACCGCCCGCGACACCGACTCCGCCTACCGCAAAGTGAGCGAACGCCCCGCGCCAACAGGCCGCATTTTTGCCACACCTCCCGATGCGTAAAACCATTTCTCCAGAACGAAACAACAAACAAAAACAAACATGAAAAACACCATCCAAATCCTAGTCGCCGCCTTCGCGGTGATCGTCGTATCCGCCTGCTCCACGAGCCAGCCCGTCAAAGTCATAAAGTGCGACGGCAAAGCTTACGTGCCAGCCGGTAAGTAAGTAGCACCCGACCGTCCAAGGAGCGCGCCCTTGGATGGAAGGATGCGCAGATTGTTGTTCTGCGCTTGCCTCGTATGGCCGGTCGCGGCGACAAGGGGCGGCTAATGTTGACTCTTTCTGCCGTTTCCAAAAGCTACGCTGGCCGCGTTTTGTTTCGTGATGTCTCTCTGCAAGTAAATCGCGGGGACAGGCTGGGGTTGGTCGGGGCGAACGGAGCGGGGAAGACGACGCTCTTCTCGCTCATCCTCGGCGAATCCTCGCCGGACGACGGCCGCATCAGTATGGAGCGCGGGATTACCTTCGGCTATCTGCCGCAGGAAAGTGCCCCGGTGGACGATGAGACGGTGCTGGACTTGGCCATCGCCATTTCGCCGGAGCTGACTCATGCGCGGAAAGTGATCCGACGCTGCGAGGCGGCGGGTGATCTGGAGTCGCACGAATACCACGAGGCGCTGGCGGAATTTGCCGAGAATGATGGTCACGCGGTGACGGCGCGGGCGAAGCGCATCCTCTCCGGGCTGGCGTTTCGGGAGACTGATTTTCCACGTCCGGCAAAAGGGTTGAGCGGTGGTTGGATCATGCGAGCGCACCTTGCGCGACTGCTCACGCAAGAGCCGGATTTGCTGTTGCTGGACGAACCGACGAACCATCTCGACCTCGAATCGCTCGTGTGGTTCCGCGAGCATCTGCGCAATTACTCGGGCGCAATCGTGATGATTTCGCACGACCGGGATTTCCTCAATGAACTCGTCGGCTGGATCGTAGAAATCGCCCGCGCCCGGCTCACTCGGTATCGTGGGACGTATGATGATTACCTCGTGGAGAAAGTGGCGCGCGACCAGCAGCACGCAGCGGCTTACGAGAACCAGCAGCGAGAAATCGGCCGACTACAAGACTTCGCAGATCGCTTTCGAGCCAAGGCCAGCAAGGCTTCGCAAGCCCAGAGCAAGCTGAAGCAGATCGAGCGCATGGACATCATCGATGCGCCGCTCAACGCGGAATCCACGGTGAAGTTCCGCTTTCCTCAGCCCCCTCGCAGCGGCCACCGCGTCATCACGCTCAAAAACATCGACCACGCGTACAAGCTCCCGGAAGGCGGCGAACTTGTCGTTTATAAAGGGCTGAACTTCGAGGCCGAGCGTGGCCAGCGCACGGTGCTCGTGGGGCCCAACGGCGCCGGCAAAAGCACGCTGCTCAAGCTGCTGGCAGGCGTTCTGGCTGCGCAACACGGCGAGACAATCCTCGGCCACAATGTCGTGAGCGGATACTTCGCACAGCAGCGCGTCGAAGTGCTGAACCCGCGACACACCGTGCTGGAGTCCGCGCAGGATTTGGCGAATCGCCCCGGCGAACAAACGGCGCGCACCATCCTCGGCTCGTTCTTGTTTCGAGGCGACGATGTGTTCAAACCCGTCGCTGTCCTCAGTGGCGGCGAGAAGTCCCGACTGGCACTAGCCCGGCTGCTCCTCGCACCGCCGAACTTGCTCCTCATGGACGAGCCTACGACCCATCTCGACATCCCAAGCATCGATGCGCTCATCGGCGCGTTGGAGCAGTACGAAGGGACGCTGATTTTCATCAGCCACGACGTTCACTTTATCCGTCGCCTCGCGCAGCAAGTCCTGCACATCAGCGCCGGGAAGCTCACGCCCTACGCGGGCAACTACGATTACTACCTCGATAAATCGAACGCGACTTCCGAGAAAGCCGGGCTCGTCGCAGGCAAACAGCTCCAAAATTTCCAACCCAAGACGGATAAGGAGACGATCGACAAAAGCGGCATGGGAATGCGCGAGATGAAGCAAGCCCGCCGAGCCGAAGCCGAAGCGCGCAAAGCTGTAGCAAAGGCACGACGCGACCAAGAAAAAGTCGTGTCCGACCTAGAGTTTCGCATCAACGGGCTGGAAGTTCAGCAGCAGCAAATCACCGAAGCCATGCAAGACCCCACCGCCCATTCCTCCGGCGGCAACGCCAGCGACCTCAGTCGCAACCTCACCCGCGTGCAGACGGAACTCGTGATGCTCAGCGCCGAGTGGGAAGCGGAGTCGGAGAAGCTGAACGCGATGGTGTAAACCCAAGGTGTTTCAGTTCAACCCCAGCCTCTTGCGCGCCCTTTCGTATGTGTTGAATCTCCGTCCTGTTCTGAATGCCTGCGCAACTGCGCGGTCGTGCTGCACGGGCAGTTTTTACGGCACGCGCAGTTTCCCGCGGAGATAGCCGTTAGTCCCGCTCATTGGGGTGATGCTGCGGAGGGTGATGCGTTCGTTTCCTCCGGGGAGCGTGGTGCGGGTGGTGATTTCGTAGGCTGCTCCGGCGGGTGCCCAGGTGCCGGGCAGCGTGGCGACGGATTCGAGCGTCCAGTCGGCGTCGGCGAGCGGGTTACGCTCCAGCGTGAAGTTCATCGTGCGCTGGCCGACGACGAGTTCGCTGCCGGCAATCGGCATCGCGCCGGTGCCGATGGCGTAGGCGAGGAGCTGCGCTTGCGTCGGAGCGACGGGCGCGGCGATGGCGTCGCTCGTGCCGGGGTTGCCGTGCGTGGCGGAGCTGGCACGCCAGTGGAGCGGGTCGGCGACGTCGGGATTCGTAAGCGGGGCGATGAGGACGAGCGAGGGGCCGTTGCCATCGGGGCTGGCGGGCCATTTGACACTGCCGCTGTCGTTGTAATTCACGCTGGAAATCACGGTGCCATTTGCTGCGAGCAGGTCGAAACTGTCGCCGCTGTTGGCGAGGTAGTTTGTCCCGGCGACGTAGTAGTGCGCGAGCGCGGGGACGGCGGGATAGCGCGCGGTGAATGCGGAATTATTGCGCGGGACGATGGCGTAGGCTCCGGCTGCGAGCGTGGTGTTTGGGAATGTGTAGTCGATGCCGCCGGTGAAGCGGCATCCGGCGAGGCTGACGGTTTGGGCGCTGATGTTGCGCACCTCGATGAATTCAAACTCGTCCTTGTCGCTCGATGCGCTGAGCTCGCCGCCGGTGGGATTGGCGGGGTTGTAGTGGATCTCGGAGATGACGAGATTTCCCGCGGCGGCGGAGAGGGTGCCGCCGGTGCCGGTGATGGTGATCGTGTCGGTGCCGACGAGGTTGCCCTGGTAGTCAAACGCCTGAAGCGTGAGCGTCTGTGCGCCGGGTGCGACGGGGACGGTGGCCTGCCAGCCGGTCGCGCTGTTCCACGTGACAGGCAGGCTGAGCGCTCCGTTTTGGATGATGATGTTGCGGACGTCCACCCAGCCGACGCCGCTGATCGTCGCGCTGCTGCCGCTCGTGCTGAAGTTGGCGGTGGTGACGTCGAACGTGGTGGGCGGATAGTTCGCGGCGATCTGCGAGTTCACAAATGCGACCCGGGCGTCCACGTAGCTGGTGATTTCGCCCCAGTTCCCGCCTGCGGTGCTGAGAGTCGGGTAGTGCGTGATCCACGAGGACAGATACGCGCTGTTGAAACTCGTATCGATGATGTCCTGAAGGTGCTGATAAAAGAGCCGCTGGTTCGCTGCGCTCACGCCGGTGATGCGGGCGATGTCGGGATTGATAATGAGCGCGTCGTTGCTCGGCGCGGTCTGGAAATCGAGGTCCCACGGGAGGAAGAGCACGCGGCCATCGGAGCGCGAATAGAGCTTCAAATTGTGCCACGCGCCAGCGGAAGTGACGTAGTTATCCTGGATGCCGGCGAGCGCGAGCGCGGCCACGGTGCGCAGCCATTGGTCCACGTCGATGGTGTTGGGGAGCGCGGCATTAAAAGCTGTAGGGTTGCTGGGTGCGATGCGGTAGGTCTGGTTCAGCTCCAACATTCCGGAGTAGTCGTCGTTGGTCCGTGCGCTGCCGATGAGGAAATTCCAGCGGAATGCCTCCTTGTCGGCGGTCGTGTAGCTTTCGAACTCCACGCCCACGACGTTGTCGGGGCTCGGGAGTTTTGCGCCCTCGGGTCCGCCGCCGACGGTGGTCGTGGGGTAGTAGATGAGTTCGTATTTAAAGGACGGTTGGGATGCGCCATCGACAAATGAGCTGTCAGCCCACACGTCGTTGAACTCCGCCATGGTGAGAATCGCGGAGCCGTTGTGCGTGCTGCGTGGGGCGATAACGAAACCGATGTCGTTCCACATCGAAGGCACACCGCCCGCGCGTTGCATGAAGTGCCACGTGACGATTTCGGAATGGCCGAATCCACTGCCGACGGTGCCGCGTCCGTAGCCGGAGCGGTCGAGATTGATCGACGTATGCGCGCCGCGGAAGGGCTGCATCGGGTCGAAGTTGATCGCGAAGCCGAGCCGGATGTCCGCCGGGCGTCCGCGCTGCGAGGACTTCAGCCGCACGCTGGCGTCGTAGAAGACTTCGCTCTCGCGATAGACGATTGTGCAGGGAAGGAAATCGTTGCTCATGCAGTTCGACGGCTCGTGCATAAAATTCGCGTCGGCGGTGAGCATCAAAATGCGCACCCCGTGGGCTGCGGTGGTCGGCACCGTGCCGTCGGACCAACGGATCATCGCACGGGAATTTGCTCCGCCTGCCGGAAATGTGGACACCGTAGTGCCGTCGGTCGCTTCGACGTAAAACTGCCCGAGCGAGCCGGCGACTTGTCCCGGAATCGTGCCTTCATACGAGTCGCCATTCAGCGTCATCGCCACGGTGTTGAACGCGATGGAGCCATCGAGCCTCCATTTCAGCGAGACGCCGGCGACGCCCTGCGGATCGGCGGCCTTCACGCGCACCGTCACCGCCGAAGATGCCTGCGGGAGCACGGGGGAATGCGACAGCGCTGTGAAGGTCGGCCCGGCGAGCGCGACGAAGCGGCTGTTCTGCGCTCCCGGTGTGCCGTTGTTTTGCGGCATCGGCAGCAGGCTGGTGCGCGCGAGGCGGTTGAAATACAGGCGCGAGTTCAGACGCGGCGTCCCGCTGAGCCAGCGGGCCCGGAAGGAAACGGTGTACGTGTTTCCGCTGTTGAGCGTCACGTAGCTCGCGCCGTTTTTCAGCGTCGTTTCGAGGTGATTGTGCATGTGCTCGGTCGCGCTGGTGGCGACGACTTTGAGCACTTTGTTGCCGACCGATGATGGGTCGTCCATGACGACGGTGCGTCCGTGGCTGCCGTGGTTGCCGATGTTGCGCCACGCCGCAGCGGTGCCTGCGGAGAAGTTGCCGTTTTGGATGAGCTGGATGTTTCCAGACGTCACGTCGATGACGCTCACGTCGTCGATCAAACACTCGCCATCATTCAGCAATCCCATCACGAGTTCGTTGTATTGCGTGGGATCGCTGCTGCCCGGCGGCGGCGCGCCCGTACCGGTGTAGGTGAATGTCTGCCAGCTCGATTTGCTGGTCTCGTCGGACGCTGCCCATGCTTCGGGGACGGTGTTGTCCATGCCGGGATTTCGCAGTTCCAGACTGCCGCCGCCGCCGTCGGCGCGCGCGTCCCATCGGCCGCCTTCGAAGTATCGGACTTCGTCCACGGCGTTGTCGTTTGCGTCTTCGAGCGTGATGAGATCGTCGCTGTTTGAGAGCGAGCCGCCCAGCGGACCGACGACGGTGATGCCGGGGAACTTCGCAAGCAGCGCCGGGGCGTTGTTTGATACGACGAGATAGCCAAACGCAGGAATCGTCGTGCCCGCGATGAAGTCGTAGCTCACGCCGCCGCGCAGCTTCCAGCCGGTGAGAACCACGGGCGAGGCGCTCTTATTATAAAGCTCGATCCACTCCTCCGGATTCGGCGTCGAGCCGGTTGGGAGAAAGGCGGGCGCGTGGTTGTACATGATCTCGTTGATCACGATGCTGTCCGGGATGCTGAATGTATTCGCCGTACCCGCCGTCGGAGTGCTCGGCGTACGCCAGCGGCCCGATGCGTCGCGGGCTTGTGCGGCGTTCTTGATCACCGCGCCTTCCACGGTCGCGCCGGGCGCGGAGAGGAAGAGTTTCGCGCCATCGGGCGGACGCCATCCGAGCGTCGTTTGATCGATCGAAAGCAGCGCGCCCGCAGCCACGGAGCCGGTGAGCGAATACGTCGAACCCGTCGAGCTGCTGAGCGTCCAGCCGGTGAGATTCACCGCCGAGCCGCTCGTATTGCGAAGCTCTACAAACCACGTCCCTGCAGTCGCGCTCGCGATTTCATTAAGTTGGACTGGAATTGTGAAATCTAGTGCGACAGGTGTCTCGATCATGTCGAGCTGCGCCATGAGAAATGCATCCGCTGTTCCCGATGGATGCTGGTGCAGTTCCACCGCGAGGACATTGGTCCCCGGCACGACAGCGGAAGCTGGAATCTCAATGCTGCCGCTGAATTTCGGATACACGACATTTGTGTCCGCGGGCGTCGTGCTGGTCGGCGTGCCGGTGATGTTGGTGCGATAGACTTCGACGCCGTTGAGGTAAAAGACTGCGCCGTCGTCCACGATGTGATTGAGCAGCAGCCGGTAAGCGGAATTGGCGGCACCGGAGTTCGTGAACGTCTTTCGGAAATACGTCGTCGTGGGATTGCTCGCGAGCGTGGTCTTTGCGAGCAGCGGCTGCGCGGTTGCGTCCCATTTTACGCGGAAGCCGCCAGGGTTCGCGCCGGGTCCGGCGTTCGTCCAAGTGAAGTCGAGCGTGTTTGCGCCGTTTGCAAATCCGGTGATTGCGAGCGGGCCGTTGAACGCGCCGAAGCCAGCGCCGGAGATTCCTTTCGAGACGCCGTTGAGCAGCACGCTGTCGAGCGAGTTGTCCGCGGCGTAGTAAAGCTGCACGTCGAATGTGCCCGGCTGCCACGCGCTGAAATCCGCCGTCGTGCGCCATACCCAGGTGCCCGCAGCGGCGCTATCCGTTCCGTTTGCGGTGAGGCCGGACCAGCTCGAAACGCCGTCCGGACCAAACCACGCGGGGTGCCCGTTTTGAACGACGGCGGGGATGCCGTTCGTCACGTTTGTGTAGTGCAGGTCATTCGTTCCGGCGACCGCGACTGTGCCGGTATTGGTCACGCCCGTGTTGAAGAGCGTCGAGATTTTCTCGCGGAGCGCGACGGGTTGAGCCACGCCGAGCACGCCTTCCTTGTAAAACTTCACTTCGCTGAGACCCACGAAACTATTGTCGCTTCCGTGGCTGCTCAGGATGTTGAAGCGCACGTAGCGGATGCCTGTGGCGGCGAGTTCTATGTGCTGCCCCGGTTCCGTGGCTAGGCCGCTCGCACGGATGAAATCTACCGTAGCCACCGTCGTGAACGGACCGCCCGCAGCGGTCGATGTCTGGACCTGCACTTGTTTCGAACCGCGCGTGGGCAGATCCGCTTCATTGTAATTCCAGACGTGGAACGACGTCAGATTCACGACGGAGCCGAGGTCGAATGTGATGTCTGCCGGCAGCGGATCGTTCGGCGTGCCAAAGGTCCCGTTGGAGAGCCACATCGTTCCCTCGGGCGTCGTGCCGTGCGTCTGGCCGGAGATTCCGGAGCCATTCACGGTATTCGCTGCACCGCGCGTGAAGCCGGTTGTGAGTTCCGAGGAGAATCCCGAGACGCTCGCCGTAGCGTCCACTTGGACGGGAAGGGCTGCGGCGACTTCGTTGCTAAACGCGTAGTGGTGCCACGTGCCTGAATCAATCGGTGTGAAATCAAAGGCGAACGTCCCGTTGCCGCTCGCCGTATAGTGGTATTTCACGATGAGGCCGTTGCCGGAGAGCGTCGCGTTTTCATCCACGATGTGCCCGATGCCCGTATCGCTCGGCGTGATGAGATTGCGCCGGACCGGCGGGTCACCAAATCCGGTCGCGTAAAACGTGGCGACGTAAGTCTGGTTTGGCGTGAGGTTCAAAAGCTCGATGCGCGATTTGCCATTGAACGAATTGCCGTAAAGAAACTCCTGGCAGAGCTGAAAGCTGCCCGTGCCCGCTGGGAGAGCGTTCGCGCCCTGACCACTCCCGTTGTTGTTGAACTGAGTCGTCGCGCCGAGCAGCACCCAGTTCGCGCCGCTCGTCACGCCCGTGCCGGGGGAATCAAACGTCACGCCATTGATCGCCGTGTAGCCGCCCGCGCGGTTCAGACCGATTTTGTGCGTGTAGCTTTTCGTGCTCGAAATGTCCGAGGTCGCGTCGTTCGTCCACGGCTTCACCGTCCAGATTCCGCCCGCGATCTGCGCGGGGCCATCCATGTAAAGCGCAGGGTTTCCGAAGTGCAGCCCCGCCTGTCCACTCGACCACGCGGCGTCATTAAATGCCGTCGTGTTCCAGTTCCCAGCGGGCGGAGTCTGTGTGTATTTCCAAGTCGTATCGCGCGCCACAGGCCGCGAGGAAACCGGCGGCGGCGGCGGCGGGAAGTTGTCCGTCCCCGGAGTGCCGCCGACTTGCGCGCTCGCCGTCCACGACTGCGGACGCGCCGAGTTCAAAGCAGCCGAGCTTTTTGACAAAGTCACCCCGCCGCCATCCGGCGCGATGGGCCATTCGCCCTTGTCTCCGTATGTGAGTTCATCCATCGCCCGGTCGTTGTTATCGCGCAGCCGCAGCGTGTCGCCGGAGTTGCTCAGCGCGCCGACGAAGGGACCCATCGACCCCGCATACAATCCCGGAGTCTTCGCCACAACGATGCGCCCGCCGCCGGGAATCACCGTGCCATTTGGAAATGCAAAATCCGCCCCGCCGGAAATGCGCCATCCCGACATATCGACGTTCACCGCCATGACGTTCTGCACCTCGATAAACTCCGCCGCCTCGCCGGCTCCTCCGGGGTTGTAGTGGATTTCGTTGAAGACGACGACCGCATCATTCGGCGGCAGCGCGAAGAGCAGCGAAACGAAGAGTGTCAGGGTGAGTAGTGTTTTGCGGATCATGGCGAGAGAGATGTGAAAATGGACTCGAACAGCAGAAGGGACGCAAGAGACACTTTGGCCTCTTGCGTCCCTAGATTGGTCTGACGATAGGCTTTATTCGCTGCGGCGACGGCGGCGCAGGAGGGCAACTCCGCCGAGCATGAGCAGTGCGGCGCTGCCGGGCTCGGGCACGGCGAGCAGGGTGACGTCGTTGCCGCTATCGGCTGCGTAGCTGATCGTGAAGGCTCGATAGAAGCCTCCACTCGTAACTTCGAACTCTTCTCCTTCGTCCAGGCTGTTGCCGCCAAAGTTGAAGCGACCGGCAAAGGGACTCGTGCCATTGATGATGGTGAACAAGGTGGTCTCGGTCGGGACAGCGAGGAGCGAAAGATTCAAGGCCACAGTTCCCGTGATACTGCCCGCGCCAGTCACGTTCAGTTGGTCCCCGGTGAGGGTGCCGAGTTCGATGGTGAATGCCGAGCCGTCCGCAAAGGACACCGGCCCGGTGTTGAGTGTGCCGATACTGTTGCCGGGCGAAATGTCGGCGCCGCTTGCGACGGTCACGATTGCCGCCGGGTTGATGGTGCCGCCTCCACCAAGAGTGCCCGCATTTACCGCGACCGCCGTGGTGCCCGAGAGTGAGCCACTCACGAGCAGTTTGCCTCCGGTGACGGTTGTTGGGCCGGTGTTCGAGTTTGCGCCGCTGAGTTCCAGCGAGCCTGCGCCGGTCTTGGTGATTCCGAGCGGGCCGCTCATGCTGCCGCTGTAGGTGCTGTTGGTAGCGTCGCCGACCGTGAGGACGGGCGAGGCGACGACTTCGTTCGACATGCCGTACCAATGATAGCTGCCCGCTCCGACTTGGTTTGTGGTGATGGTCGCGGTGCCGCTGCCATTTGCGGTGTAGCGGAGCGGGATGTAGCTCGCCGAGCCGCTGAGGTCGGAGTCGAACAGCATCGTGCCCGTTCCGGAGCCTGCGTTGATGGTGAAGAGCTGCGTGCGATCGCCACCCCAACGGCGCTGGTAAAGGTGCGATTCGTAGGTCACGCCGGGGGTGAGGCCGGTGAGGGTGAGGTTGGCAGGATTGCCGCCGTAGTAGAAATCGCTCAACATCTTGTTCATTCCTGTGCCATTCGCTCCATCGGCAAAGGTCGGCGAACTCCCTGTCCCCGCGCTTTCAGGCAGAGGGATAGTCGCACCACTGAGCGACCAGTTGGCTCCTGAAGTAGCTGCGGCGTCAAATGCGACGCTGTTCACCGTCGCTGCGGTGCCATCGCCGAAATCGAGCACATGTGTGTAGGTCTTCGTATTCGCGATGCCGGTGCCTGCGTTAGTAGTAAAGACGACGGGAGTGCCGATGGATGCGGTGCTGGTGATGGCTCCGCCGCCGGAGAGGCTGTTGATCGTTTCGCTGAATCCGCCGAGGTCGAGCGTGGTGTTGGTGTTCACGGTCACTCCGCCTTTTCCCGCGCCGTGCGGGATGACTTCCGAGGCTCCCAGCTTTACGGTTCCTTTTGTAATGAGCGTGCTGCCCGCGTAGTCGTTCGCGGTGTTTGCGAGGATGAGGGTGTTGGCTTCATCGGGGCGATCTCCGCCCTTGGTCAGCCCGCCGGGGCCGGTGATGGGGCCGCTGACGCGGAGGTTGTTGTTGCTGTTGCCCCCGAGGTTGCTGGTGGCGGCGAGTGTGATGCTGCCAGCGAGCGTGTATTCCGCAAATCCCGCCGCGCCAGGAGCACCAGCGCCACCGTCGGCATAGATGGCAGTCTTTGCCCCACCTGGCGAGGAACCGCCGGGGCCGTTGAGCGTGAAGTTATTCGAGACGATCGCAGAGCCCGTGTTCCACCACGGGAGAAGACTTGCACCGCTCGCGATGGACACCGCACCGGTGCCGAGTGCCGCGGGGTTGCGGGCGAGAATCATGCCGCCGGAAATCGTCGTGCCTCCGGTGTAGCCGTTTGCGCCGGTGAGCTCTTGAATTCCGGTGCCCTGTTTGACGAGTTTTGTCTGACCGCTGATGACACCGCCGAAGGAGTAGCTGTTTGAATCGCCAACGGTGAGCGTTTGGGGCGCAGTTGCGACGCTTTCCAGCGATGCTGCAAACCAGTGGAACGTATTCGCCGGAACGATTGCTGCCATCGAGATGGACATGGATGACTGTGGTGCCACGAAGCGATAGGCGTAGTAGCCCACATTGCCTGGGTCCGTGTTGAGCAATTGGTTCGAAATTGGTCCTGCTCCGTCTTCGTCAAACGTTGCATTTTGCGCGCGTCCGGCCCAGTGGCCGACTTTCGTGTAAAGCATCGCCTCGTAGGTTTCGCCGGGGTTCAGATTGCTAAACGTGAGGACGCCCGGATTGCCGGCATAGTAGAAGTCGCCGACCAGTTGGTCGTAGCCGCCGGTATCGGTGCCGCCGAAGAGCGTGGGCGCAGTGAGGCTGTAGCCGGTGCCGTTGTTGCCGACGGAATCAAATGTGACGCCATTCACCGTCGCCCCGCCGTTGTTGCCGAAGTCGAGCTTTTGCACGTAGGTTTTCGACGTGGAGATTTGCGCTGCTCCGTCGAGCCCGGTAGAAATGAGGCCGCTGCGGGTGACGATACCCGTGCCGGTGAGGCCGCCGATGGTGTGGCTCGAAGCACCGAGGTCCCATGTGGCCCCAGCCGTGAGGGCTGCCGCGCCTGTGGTAGCACTGTTGGCCGTTCCCATTTTCAGAGTGCCCGCTTGCACGTTCAGAGCGCCGGAATTGCTCACAGCGCCGAGGAGCGAAAGAGTCCCGTTGCCCTGCTTGGTAATCGCCCCAGATGTGACGGTGCCGCTGAAGGTCGTCGAGGTGGCGTCTCCGACGGTGAGCGCGCCACTGCCAAGATTGACCACAGTCCCGGACACGCCTGAAAGCGATGTGAGAGTGAGTGAGCTGCCGCCCGTGCTCAGTGTCGCACCCGTTCCTGTGATGTTCAGCGATGGGACCGTGAGTACGCCGCCCGCCATGTTCAGCGTCGCGCCGGTGCCTGCAAGGCTCAGTGATGTGAGCGTGAGTGAGCTGCCGCCCGTGTTCAGTGTCGCGCCCGTTCCTGTGATGTTCAGCGATGGGACCGTGAGTACGCCACCCCCCATGTTCAGCGTCGCGCCCGAGCCTGCAAGGTTCAGCGATGGGACCGTGAGCGAGCTGCCGCCCGTGTTTAGCGTCGCGCCCGTTCCGGTGAGGCTCAAGGCCGTGTTCGGAATCGAACCGCCCGCCAGTGTGAGCGTGCCGCCGGAGATCGTTGTGGTGCCGCCGTAGGTATTTGCACCGCCCAGCGTCATCGTGCCATTGCCTGTTTTGGTGAAACTACCGGCACCGCTGATGACTCCGCTAAACGTCGTGGACGTTCCATCGCCGCCCGCAGTGAAGGAGATGGGGTTTATCACGCTGGAGCCTGTCGCACCCGCGAGCGACCCGACCGTCTGTCCATAGCCGTTCAAGTCAAGCGTCGCGCCTGAGCTGGTAAGGCTCAGCGCGGTATTGGAGGGAAGCTTCCCTCCCGCTGTAGTCGATCCCGTGACCGCGTCGATCACGGTCGATCTGTCTCCCCCGAGCGTGTTGTTTCCGAGAAATTTGACGGTGTGAATCCCAGCGGTCAAATAGGTGCTTGCTGCGTAGTTCTGCCACGTTGCTTGTGAAAATTCTGCCGGGGCAAAAGTTTTCACGGTTACACCGTCCACTTGGAAAAACAGACCGGAAGGGCCGTTGACGCCTCCGCGTCCTACCCCCTCAAAGCTGAAGTCGTAAAATCCGTCGTAAGCCACATTGACGGCCTGCTCGATGAAGCCGCTCGTTCCAGCGGTGCTGTTGCTCTGGATGAATCCCCCCGCCGTTCCATCGTGATTTGTCGGGGTAAACCACGGGCTGCCGTTCAGCGCGATCCCCGCAGTCGCGTTCGAGAAAGTCCAGCTCGCACCCGCTGGGTTGTAGCCGAAGGTCCCGCTCGCCAGCGAGGTATAAGTCTGAAAGCTCGCGTTCGCAATCGTCAGCGCAATCGGCGTCGCTGCCGCACCCAATTTCAACGTGCCGTCGCTCACCACTGTCGGTCCCGTGTAAGTGTTAAGGCCACCCAGCGTCAGCACGCCCGCTCCGCTTTTCGAGATACCGCCCGAACCACTGATGACCTTATCTATCGTCTGTGCCCCCGCATTAATCACGGCGAACGTTCCACTGTTTGCCACATCGCCCAAGCTGTTCAGGTCCGCGTCCGGCGACTCGATGGCGAGCGTGCCGCTGCCGATGGTCACGCCTTTGTTCGAGCCCGTGATCGGTCCCGCGAGCTTCACCGTGCCCGCTCCGTATTTAGCGAGCGGGCTGTTGATCGTGACGGGCATGGAAATGGTGTGCGAACCGCCTTCGTTCGCCTTCAGCACCGAAACGCCGCCCGCGTCCGCCTGTAAAGTCAGCGTGTCGATTCCCGAAACGGTATAGCTCCCCGTGCCCAGAAACTGCACGTGCCCCACGGTCTTATTCCCCGTCATAGAAACGGCCGTCGCACCCGCCTGTGCGCTGAACGACGCGTTGCTGCCGATACCGTTTGGCGAAGCGACCGACCAATTCCCCGCCGTCTCCCAAGTGTTATCGACCGCTGGCGTCCACGTATTGTTAAACACCTGCTCATTGCTCAGCCCGTAAACGTGCAAGGTCGCCGTCGTCCCATTCGCGACCGCAAAGTTCATCGTCGCCGTGGCACCTGTCGCCACAAATGTGTAGCGCAGCGTCGAACCAGCCAGCGCGTCTTGATTGAAGAGCAGGCTCGAACCATCGCCCGACGTGATCAGATTTGTGCGATTGTCCGGCAGCGTCCACGCTTGATTATAAATCGTCGCCACATACGTCTCGCCAGCCGTCAAGTCGCTCAGCGTCAGCGTCCCCGGATTGCCGCCGAATTGGAACCCATCGAACAGATTTGCGATCGCCGCCCCGCCGAGTGTTTGGTGAAGCCCACCGCCGCCCGACGGGAACTGGTTCGGCATATTAGTCAGCGAAAACCCCGTCCCCGAAGTCCCGCCGCCGATGAAAGTCGCGCCATTCACGGTCACATTGCCGCCGATAACATTGGCAATCGCCGTGTAAGTTTTCGTCGAGTTGACGCCCGAGTCCGCGTCGCCTGTCATGGCACCGGAAGTAATAATCGTATCCGCCGCGAATGCCTGCACGGCGAGAAGACTGGCGATGCTGCTAAATAAAATATCCCGGCCAAGAGTGCGGCGGGACGACGATAGGAAGTGGTTCTTGTGTTTCATGGAGTGAGTTTACGCTGTGGAGTTTGCTGTTTTGAGGTTGATGATGAAGTCGCGAGTTTCTGTAGGGGGTAGCGGATTAAAGGGGTTGCGCAACAGGAATTTAACAGAATTTTTCAGTTAAGTTTGCTGGCGATGCCGTGCGGCGGGACTTCGAGTTTCACGAGGGGTTTTGTGCCTTGATAAAAGGTGACGGTCTGCGGCTTGGCGGTGGGGTTCCAGGCGATGAAGGTGCGCGTCTTTTTAGCTGCGTTCGTGTAGGCCATGGAGGTCGGGGAGGAGCCGTGGATGGTGAAGTCGGCGCGTCCGAGTTCGCGGAGGGCGGCGGCCTCGTAGTAGATGTTGGCCATCCACGCATTGTGGGCGATTTTGTCGCCGGGGAGGGGCCAGAGTTTGTCGAGCTGTTCGAGGGCGAATTGCGGGTCGGCGTGCATGATGAAGCCGAGGTGGTAGCTGCCGAGTTCGCCGCCGTGGGAGGCGATGTCGGCGGGTTTTGGGGTGTAGCCGGGCTTTTTGGCGGCTTCTTTTTCTTCGAACGCTGTGAACTCGCGGTTCATGTCGGCGTAGATTTTTTGGATGAGCTTGGGGTCGCGGTCGTAGAATGCAGACCACGGTGCGGAGGGGAGCCATTGGATGCCGTAGATCCACGCGGGGCTGGCGGTGAACCAGGTACCCCAGACGATGCTGTTGCACCAGATCATGCCGACGGCGTCGTGCTTGAACTCGGGAGGGAACACGTCGCCATGCGGGTCGAACCAATACTCCAGCGTGGCGCGCGTCTCGAAGGTGTAGCCCATGACTCCGGCGGCGGTGAGGTCGGCGTCGCCGAGTGCTTCGCCGAGGAGGATCATGCCGGCCCAGCTATTGAGGGATTCGCCGGTGGATTCTTGGTTGTTGCCGTCGGGGAAGCCGTTGCCGTCGGCAAAGCTGTGGCCGCGCCAAATGTCGAACGCGCGGAAGAAGGGGAAGCGGCGGTCGGTGCGGTCGTAGTTGGCGTAAGTCTTGGTGATGGTCTTGGCCATTTCGCCGTAGGCAGCGGCGAAGTCGGGGGCGAGCTGGCACATCATGCCTGCGGCAAAAGTGAAGTAGCCGTAGTGGAAATGGTTGTCGGTGAAGTGCTCGGAGCCGTAGCTGGAGTTGAAGCCGATGAGCCCTTTGCGGCGCGGGTAGTAGGCGAAGAAGCGGTCTTTTTCTCCGGGGGTAAAAGTGAACCAGTTCTCCAGCTCGGCGCGCACGCTGGCGAGGATGGGAGCGAGCGACGAATCCTTTGTCTGCCCGGCGATGAAGGCGGCTTGAGCGAAACGGGTGAGGTCTTTGCCAGCGGCGTAGGTGTCGCGTGCGAAGCCTTTTTCCTTGGCGAAGTAGGTGGCGAGATACGTCTTCATGCGCTCGGCATCGAGGCCGGTTTTGGCGGCGGGGAAATTGGGGAGGATGCCGTTGTATGCGTAGGTGAGCGTGAACTCGTTGCCGACGGCGCAGCGCATCTGGCCACGGATGGTGGGGTAGGCGATGCCGTTGAACGCGAGGTTGTTTTTGCTCTCGCGCCAGTGGTGTGGGAGCCAGCCGTGGAAGATGCTTTTTTCCACGCCCTTGAGCGCCTCGGTGGTGACTCTCCAAGTCGTCGAGCAGGTGCCCGCGGTGCGGTCGTAGGCCCACGAGAGCTTGGTGTCGCGGGGGATGGCGAAGGCGTGCTTGTGGAAAATGGGGAGGTCGCGTTCGGCGGGGAGCGGGCACACGACGAGGTAGCTGCTCTTGCCGGAAAATGCGACGCTGATGCCGTCTGCTCCTTGCTCGAACTTCGTGCCATCGGGCACGAACACACCGTACGAGCGCCCTTCGTAGGTGATGCCGAGGGTGTCGCTCGTCACGGGGAGCTGTGCCGCTTTTCCCGCGAGGTCGAAGAACGTGGCGGCGTTTTTTCCGCGCGAGCCTTTGCCGGGATTCCCGCCGAGGGCGATGAGCGGTTGCACGCCGACGAACTCGCTCCAGACATACGGCATCCCTTCGCCGAGCGTGACATCCACGAAGCGCGTATCGCTCTCGAACATGCGGAAGGCGATGGTCCAATCCGTCCACGCTTTCGCCCGCGAATCGAGGGGCTTGAAGTCTTTGCCGGTGAGGACGAGCGGGAAGTCGGTGACCATGCGCGAGCCATCGCCAGCGGGCTTTGTGGGGTAGAAAATCTCGATGCCCTCCTTGGTCGCATCCACCTTGTGCGGGTAGCTCCATAGGCCGGTGCCGTATTGCTGGAAGATGAGATTTTGGTACCACTTGTTCGTGGGGACCGGGCCGCCGTCGTCCTTTACGAGATAGAGCTGGCGCTTCTCGACTTCCTCCACGCGGTCGATGTTTTTCTGTTTGTCGAAGGCGCTGCCGGGCGGCGGAAATGCCGCGTAGGAGCCCTTGCCGACGGCGACGGGCTCTTGTGCAGTAGATAGAAGACAGAGCGCCGAAGTGAGCCCGAGCACGCGGGCGAAAGATGAGATGAAAGACATGCCCCGGAAGTATCCGCATCGTTGGAGAACCTTAATGGACATTGCGCGGCTTCTTTGGAGAGGCGATTTCGGCCTCGCTTTCACTACAAAGAAATACCTGTAATTTCCCCTAAAGGATCGGACGGAGAACGGTCGATTGGCAGACGAAGCGCGTCGGGGAGCTATCTCTGCACGCTGATATTCCACACAAAACAAACCACAGACACACACGACAATGAGCGACATCAAACCAATCACTTGGAACGAAGACCCAGCCCACTTTAAGAAAGTAGGACGCCGTGACTTCCTATACGCCGGCCTCGTCGGCGGCCTCGGCCTCACCATGGGCGATCTCTTCAAGCTGCAAGCTGCGGAGACGGATAAAATCGAAGCGACCGCACAGTCGCTCATCCATATCTTCCTACCCGGCGGTTGCGCCCATCAGGAAACTTGGGATCCAAAACCACTCGCGCCGATTGAATACCGTGGCCCGCTCGGCACCGTGGATACTGCGATTCCCGGCATCAAATTTTCGCAATACATGCAGCACTCCGCGAAGATTGCGGACAAAATCACCGTCGTCCGCTCGATGACACACGGCGAAGCGGCGCACGAACGCGGCACGCACAACATGTTCACCGGCTACCGTCCATCGCCCGCGATTCAGTATCCGAGCATCGGCTCCGTCATCTCGCACGAACTCGGCAGCCGCAACAACCTTCCGCCTTACGTCTGCGTGCCAAACGTCCCGAACGAATTCGCGGCGACCGGCTACCTCAGCAGCGCATATGGCCCATTCAGCCTTGGCGGCGACCCTGCGAATAAGGGATTTTCCGTGCGCGATTTGAACATGAACAGCGGGCTCACCCCGGCGCGCTTCGACCGCCGCCGCAACATGCTCAGCGCAGTGGACGACCATTTCCGCACCTTGGAGAAAAGCGACTCGCTCAGCGCGATGGACAGCTTCTACCAATCCGCCTACTCGCTCGTCTCCTCGCAACAAGCGCGGGAGGCGTTTAACCTCGCCGCCGAGCCCGAAGCCATCCGCAACGAATACGGCCAGAACGACGCCGGACAGCGGATGCTCATGGCCCGCCGCCTCGTGGAAAGCGGAGTCCGCCTCGTCTCGCTGACTTACGGCGGCTGGGACATGCACGCGGGCATCGCAAAGGGCATCGAAAACCAAGTGCCGAAGTTCGACCAAGCGTTCGCAGCACTCATCACCGACCTCGAACGTCGCGGGATGCTCGACAAAACGCTCGTCATGGTCAGCTCCGAATTCGGACGCACCCCGAAGATCAACCGCGACGCAGGCCGCGACCACTGGCCGAAAGTATTCTCCGTCGCCTTCGCAGGCGGTGGATTCAAAAAGGGCCTCGTCTATGGCTCGTCGGACCCAACTGGCTCCGAGCCCGCCGACGATCCACTCACGGTCGAAAACATGGCCGCCACGGTGTATCGCTGCCTCGGCATCAACTCCGACAAGCGGCTCATGGCACCCGGCAACCGCCCGATCGACATCGTTCGCGACGGTCACGTCGTCAAAGAGTTGCTCGCCTAAAAAACGGCCACCATTTCGCAACCGCCGCCTGTCTAACCGCAGGCGGCGGTTTTGCTGTACGGGGGAAATGACGAATGACGAATGACGAAGTTCGCCGGGTTCGTCATTCGTCATTCGTCATTCCACTCGCCAGCCCTCCTCGCCTTGTGACATCACCTTCCCGATGAACCGCCACTTCGCCAGCGACAACTACGCCGGGTCCACGCCAGAAGCCTGGGCCGCACTTGAGGAAGCCCGCCACGGCCATGCCAAAGCCTATGGCGATGACGAGTGGACGGACCGCGCAGCCAAGCTCATCCGCGACCTTTTTGAGACGGATTGCGAAGTCTTCTTCGTCTTCAACGGCACCTCGGCGAACTCCCTCGCCCTCGCGACGTGCTGCCAGAGCTACCACAGCATCCTCTGCCACGAACTCGCCCACGTAGAGACGGACGAATGCGGCGCACCCGAGTTCTTCAGCAACGGCACGAAGCTCCTCCTCCTCAAAGGCGAGAATGGCCAAATCGCCCCCGAGGGCATCGAGCATACGGTGAAAAAGCGCACCGACCTCCATTTCCCAAAGCCCCGCGCCGTGAGCCTCACCCAATCCACGGAAGTCGGCACCGTCTATTCGCCCGACGCGCTCAAAGCCATCTGGGCCAAGACGAAATCGCTCGGACTGCGCCTGCACATGGACGGCGCGCGCTTTGCCAACGCCGTCGCCAGCCTCGGCTGCACGCCGAAAGAAATCACCTGGCAAGCGGGCGTGGACATTCTTTGCTTTGGCGGGACGAAGCAAGGCATCGCCGTCGGGGAAGCCGTCGTCTTTTTCAACCGCGAGCTCGCCCGCGAGTTCGAGTGGCGCTGCAAACAAGCCGGGCAGCTCGCGAGTAAAATGCGGTTCCTCAGCGCGAGCTGGGTGGGCATGTTGCGCGACGGCGCATGGCTCCGCCACGCCCAGCACGCCAACGCCATGGCCGCCCGCATGGAAGCCGCCATTCGCGATTTACCCGGCGTGAAAATCCTCTTCCCCCGCCAAGCCAACGCCGTCTTCGCCGAACTCCCGCCAGTCGGTGCGGAAGCGCTCCGAGCCAAGGGCTGGCTCTTCTACAGCTTCATCGGCGCAGGCGGCAGCCGCCTCATGTGCTCATGGGACACGCAGCCGGAGGATGTGGATAATTTCGCGGCGGATTTGAAGGCGGCACTATAGAGTGTTGCGATGCTCTGAAAAAGGCGGTAGCCATCACGCTATGAGCACGAAAGCGCACGCGATCTTGGACGAGATTAAACTTCTGCCGCCTGACGAGCAACGCGAGGTCTATACCGAAGTCTTCGCCTTGGCGAAAGCCGCACAATGGGCAGCCCTCAAGCGCCTACGTGGTGCCAGCAAGGGCGAAGGGCTTTTAGCGAAGCTCTTGGCAGATCGGGCAAAGGAGCGAGCCCGTGGCTGAGGTCATCGTGCTGGATACCTCTGCGTTCCTCACCCTCATGGAGCAGGAGGCGGGAGCGGACGAGGTGGAGGGGCATATCGCCGGAGCCATCGAAGGCACCACACACCTCCACGCCTCGTTTGTGAGTCTCACCGAAATTGAATACATCACCGCGCAGGAAAACGATCAGGCCACTGCAGACTCGGGGATCGCGGACATAACGGCACTTCCGATCTTTTGGCATCACTCAGACGCTGCGCTGTGCAGTGCTGCTGCGAAGCTCAAAGTCGCGCATAAGCTCTCGTTTGCAGATACGTTTGTCGTCGCACTTGCTCAGCACCTCGACGCACGACTCGTCCACAAAGACCCCGAGATGGCCGACCTAGGCGGTGAGGTGAAACAGCACATGCTGCCACCGAAAAAGTGATTGGCCGGGTGGTTTTGAGACGCAGAGACTCATCTGCTACGTGTCGCTCGCCTCTCGTGGCGACCAATAGATGGCGTTCACCAGTCGTGCGTTGGTGGTGCGGAGGCGTTGGGAGAGTTCGCGCATGAGGCCACTGGCGATTTGATAGCCGGCCTTGGGGTTGGCTTCCATGAATTGCCGGAAGTCGGCATAGGTGATGACGGCGAGCGTGACCTTTTTCATCGCTACGATGCTGGCGGTCGCCACGCCTGGATCGAAAAGGTTCACTTCGCCGAAAAAGGCCCCTGCGCCGATGCGGCCCATGAGCATCTCCCGGGTGTTGGCGCGGCGGCGGACGTGGACGACGCCGTCGCAGATGATGTAGAAGGAGTCGGGTGCCACGCCTTCTTCGAGGATGCGGTCTCCGGACTTATACTCGCGCGTGGTAAGCAGTGCTGAGAAGGCTTCCAAGTCGCCATCGGAAAGCGGGCGAAGGAATGCGATGCAGCGGAGTAGGTCTGTGAACATTTGATTTACTCGATGGTGACGGGCGTGCCGACGTCGATGTTGTTAAAGAAAGCCTCCGCCATGAAACCGGGCATCCGAATACAGCCGTGGGAGGCGGGGTACCCGGGAAGGAACCCTGCGTGCATCCCGACGCCGCCATTGATGCGCATGAACCACGGCATCTTGGCACCGTCGTAGTGTGCGCCGGGAGGCATTTTATCTTTCGTGCGGTCGATGTCTTTCATCACCACGGTACCATCTGCGCCCACGTAGTCGCCGTACTTGTTGGAGACGTGGTCTTTGTTCTTTTGCTGGATTTTGAAAGTGCCGGATGGGGTATCGAATCCCTCGCGCCCAGTAGAAATGACGGACACGCCTACGAGCTGTTCACCTTTGTAAAAGTATGCCTTTTGGTCGCTCCGGCTGATTCGCATCCGTGCGGGGCCGGTGGCCGAATTGCCGTCCCAATAGGAGACGTTGTCGAAGTTCATCCGTTTGTCCTCGTTGGGCCGAGTGGGCACTCGGCGTCCGCCCAGATAAACGGTGTCAGCGGAGAGCCGTGGATCGCTGGAGCATCCGCTTAGCAGAGCGGCTATTGCACTTAGAAGGACGAGTATTTGGGACCGATGGTTCATTTCAGGGAGGCGGATGTAGCGGGGAATCCGAAGCCGTCAAGAGAGACGGTGTTGCCGGATGGTTATTTAGCGCGACCTAGCGCGGTCAGTTGGCGGATCATGGCGTAGATCTCGGGGCGCTGGTAGTCGGTGTGGGAGCCGAGCACATCGAGCCAGCCCACAGCGGCGGCGGCGAGTTGCGTGCCGAGCGTTTGCTTTTCATAGTCAAAGCCGAAGAGCCCGCTGTGCCGGATGACATCGGAGCAGTCCACGAAGTTCACGCCGCGCGCTAGCCAATCGCGATTTTTCGCGAGTTCCGGGCGGTTGAAAAATCGGACTGGGCCTTTGCTGATGAAGTAGCGCTCCACGGTCGTCGCGGAGCTGGGCGAGCGAGCGGCGGATTCAAACCCGACGCCGAGATTGAAGAGCCCCTTAGTTTTCCCGATATCTGGGTAGCCGAGACGTTTGCCGAGCTGGATGATGGGGACCTCGATAATGGGGAGATGCGCCATCGTGTCGGTGAGCATCACACCGGGCTTGCGCGCTTGCGTAGCAGTGGAAAGCGCGTGGCTGAATGGCAACATATACGGCCCTTGGAGGACGGAGCTGACGGTCGTCGCGGCGTCGTTGAGCGGCGCAAACCCACTGCTGCCAAGCGCCGTGCCGACGCGCGATGCCGAGAGGTTGAACGGGATGCTGGCGATGGGGAATAACATGCTGTTCGCGTGATCGTGGCGGCTCTGGGTAATGACGATGGGGTAATCGGGCCGCGAGGGCAGGTCGGCGCGATTGGGGGAGAGGGCGGGCTGGAGTAGCATCATCCCGCGCACGCCCTCAAGCGGCCTGCGCAGGAAGCTGGCGTGGACGGCGGAGCAGACGATGCGGCTGCCGAGACTGTGCCCGACGAGAAAAATATCTGGCAGCGTTCCATTCACCGCGCACGCATCGTCCTGCGCCACACGGAGGAGCGAGTAAAGGCCGCGCGCGCCGATCCGGTCGGCCTGCGCCGCTTTGGACCACAGGGTCGCGACGGTGAGGACTTGCGATACAGGATAGATGAGCGCGTTGACCGTGGAATCCGCGGGCAGGAGATCGCGCACGGGCTTTTCGAGACGGGCGATGGAGTCCCAAACGATACAGACGATGGCGGTGTCATCGAGTGCGTGGGGTGTGCCTTCGAGGTAGGAGTTGAGCATCCCCACGTAGGTACGGTGCGCATCCTCGACTTTGTTCATCCAACCGTAGCTGAGGACGACGATGCGGCTGAGATGGTGCGACTGAATGTCCGTGCGCATCCGCATTAGTTCCGCGTCGTTGGTGATCTCGCCAGCAGAGTCGAAGGCTACGAAGTAGGTATAAGGTGCCCGCCTAAAGTAGGGCGGGGGAGTGGTGCGCTCGCGGAGCTTCTGGACGCGTGTGTCGCAAGCACGTTGCTCTTTGCCGCGGAGGCCGGAGAGAGCGCCCGTTGCGGCGTTCTCGATGGTCTCCGCGCTTTGCTCCATGCCGCGATCCACCGTGGAGCACGCTGCAAAGGCGATTGTGACAAGGACAGAAAGAAGCCGAAAATGGTTCATTGCGACAGCGCGGCTACAAGCCCACGGGGGGGAAGTCGAGCGGGTTAAAGAAAAATAGAAGGAGCCATCCCTTGGGTACCCTGTGTGCTCTTTCGGACACGAAGTGTCGAAACTAGCCCATACTTCTCACACCCTCTTGCTTGACGCTCCATTTCCCGAGATTTTTCGGGGGTTATCCAGAGCCGAGTCGTGATTTTTGGCGGGAGGCGCTCGTGAGGTGGTCGTTTGTCCGAGTTTTTGCGCTCCGCGGCTGGTTTTTC
>CAMDQC010000044.1 GCA_945905735.1 Prosthecobacter debontii
CAACTGGCAACTGCCAGTTGAGGCGGCGGATGTCCGGCGTGCCAACTGGCAACTGCCAGTTGAGGCAGCGGATGTCCGGCGTGCCAACTGGCAACTGCCAGTTGAGGCAGCGGATGTCCGGCGTCGCACTTGGCGTTCCCTAACTCACCTATCATCGCGCGCCATTTTCGCTGTCGAGGGGTGGTGATGTTTTTTTCATAAATGGATACACGCAGGTCCGGTGGGAGGCGCGATTGGTTAGTAGCGCCGATGGGATCTTCTTTGGGCGCGCTTACTAGATTGGAGTGTTTATGAAAGATTCAGGTTCAGATTCTAGCCCCCTTGCGGGGGTGCAGGCGGCGCTGGTGGCGTCGGAGTTGCGGTATCGCCGGCTGTTTGAGACGGCGCAGGATGGGATTTTGATTTTGGATGCGGAGACGGGGATGGTGGATGATGTGAATCCGTTCTTGGTGAAGCTTTTGGGGTTTTCGCGGGAGGAGTTTTTGGGGAAGGCGATTTGGGATTTGGGGTTTTTTAAGGATGTGGTGGCGAATGAGGCGAATTTTGCGGAGCTGCGGGAGAAGGGGTATATCCGGTATGAAGATTTGCCGATGGAGACGCGGGATGGGCGGCGGGTGGCGGTGGAGTTTGTGAGTAATGTGTATCTGGTGAATGGGGTGAGGGTGATCCAGTGCAATGTGCGGGATGTGAGTGCGCGGCGGCGGGCGGAGGAGGAGTTGCGGAAGTTGCACGGGGAGCTGGAGGAGCGGGTGGGGCTGCGGACGGCGGAGCTGGCGGCGGCGAATGATGAGCTGGAGGCGTTCACGTATTCGGTTTCGCACGATTTGCGGGCTCCGCTGCGGGCGGTGATCGGGCTTTCGCAGGCGGTGTTGGATGATTATGGGGCGGGGTTGCCGGAGGGTGGGCAGGTGTATTTGCGGTTGATCCGGGATGAGGGGCGGAGGATGGGGCGGCTGATTGATGATTTGTTGATTTTTTCGCGGCTGGGGACTGCGACTTTGCGGAGGAAGGTGGTGGATACGCGGCTGCTGGTGCAGAAGGCGCTGGGGGATTTGCGGGGGGATTTGCGGGGGGAGCTGGAGGGGCGAGCGGTGGAGGTGCGGGTGGCGGAGTTGCCGGAGTGTATGGGGGATGCGGCGCTGTTGAGGCAGGTGTGGGTGAACTTGCTCTCGAACGCGCTGAAATATACGCGGCGGCGGGAGGGGGCGCTGGTGGAGGTGGGGTGCGAGGTGCGGGCGGAGGGGACGGTGTTTTTTGTGAGGGATAATGGGGTGGGGTTCGATATGCGGTATGTGGAGAAGTTGTTCGGGGTGTTCCATCGGCTGCACGGAGCGGAGGAGTATGAGGGGACGGGGGTGGGGCTGGCGATTGTGCAGCGGACCATCCATCGCCACGGGGGGCGGGTGTGGGCGGAGGCGGCGGTGGATCGCGGGGCGACGTTCTTTTTCACTCTGGGTACTGAGGGCCCGTCAATTGCTGAAAGGGAGGTATAGATGATAACTCCGCTCCGTGTGTTGATTGCTGAGGATTCCGCTGCTGATGCGGCGTTGATCGTGCGGGAGTTACGCCGAAGTGGCTTTGCGCCGGAGGGGGGGCGCGTGGAGTCGGAGGAGGAGTTTGTGGAGAGGCTGCACTCGGGGATCGATATTGTGCTTTCGGATTATCAGATGCCGCAGTTTAGCGGTCCACGGGTGCTGGAGCTTTTGAGTGAGAGCGGGCTGGATATTCCGTTCATCATCATCTCTGGGACGATCGGGGAGGACATCGCGGTGGAGGTGATGCGGCTGGGGGCGAGCGATTATTTGCTGAAGGACCGGCTAGTGCGCCTGGGGCCCGCGGTGAGCCACGCGCTGGATGAGGCGCGGTTGCGCAGGGAGCTCAAGCAGGTGGATGAGGAGCTGCGGGCGAGCCAGGCGATGATGGCGACGGCGCAGCAGATCGGGCACTTTGGGAGTTGGGAGTGTGGGCTGACGGGGGCGCGGGAGTTGCGGTGGTCGGACGAGATGTTCCGCATCGCGGGGTATGAGCCGGGGGCGGTGGCGATTAGCCAGTGGTTCTTTTTCGGACTGGTGCATCCCGATGACCAGGAGCCGATCCGGGAGGCGGTGGCAGTGGCGATCCGCGACCGCACGCCGTATTCGATGGTCCACCGGCTCATCCGGCCCAATGGGGAGGAGCGCATCGTGCAGGAGCTGGCGCATATTTTCTACGATGACGAGGGGGTGCCGTATAACATGATCGGGACGGCGCACGACATCACGGAGCGCAGGAAGCTGGAGCAGCAAATCCTCCGCTCCCAGCGCATGGAAAGTATCGGCACGCTGGCCGCCGGCATCGCGCACGACCTGAACAATATCCTCGCGCCGATCATGATGTCGGTGCCGCTGCTGCGCACGGATCTGACGGCGGAGGCGCGCGAGGGGATCATCGCGACGGTGGAGACGAGCGCCGCGCGCGGCGCGCAGATCGTGAAGCAGGTGCTGACCTTTGGCCGTGGCCTCGAAGGGGTGAAGCGCCCGCTCCAACTCGGCAAGGTGCTCCAGGAGATTGTGGGGATCATGCACGGGACTTTCCCGAAGGACATTGCCGTTCACAGCAAGGTGGAGCCGGGGCTTTGGCCGGTGGTCGGCGATGCGACGCAGATGCACCAAGTGCTGCTGAACCTCTGTATCAATGCGCGAGATGCGATGCCGGATGGCGGCGTGCTGTCCGTGAATGTGCGCAATCTCATGGTGGATAGCAGCTACACCAGCATGGTGCAGGACATCACCGCTGGCCCACATGTGATTCTCGAAGTGAGCGACACCGGGACCGGCATCCCGGCGGAGATCTTGGAGCGCATTTTCGACCCGTTCTTTACCACCAAAAGCGTCGGCCAAGGCACCGGCCTCGGCCTCTCCAGCGTGCAGGGGATCGTGAAGAACCACGACGGCCACATCAACGTGACGAGCGCCCCCGGCAAGGGCACGACGTTCCAGATTTACCTCCCTGCCACCCCGGCGCAGGACGCCACCGCGACTGCCGCCCCACCCGCCAGCCCGCCGAACGGCCACGGAGAACTCGTGCTCGTGGTGGATGACGAGTCCGCAGTCGCCAGCGCAGTAAAGACCGTGCTGGAGCCACACGGCTACCGAGTCATGCTGGCCTCCGATGGCGCGGACGCTCTGGCCGTATTTGCACAACATGCGAGCAGCATCGCTCTCGTGCTCACCGACATGATGATGCCCCACATGGGCGGCGTCGCCCTGATCCGCGCACTCCGCGCGATGAAGCCGAGCATCCCGGTGATCGCCTCCACCGGGCTCGGCAAGAAGGCGCACCTCGCCGAACTCAAAGCCATGAGGATCGAAACCGTCCTGAACAAACCCTACAACGCCGATACGCTCCTGCGAGCCGTCCAAGAGGTATTACAGTCTTCTTTCGTATGAAAAAAACGAGGATACTCATCGCCGACGACCACGAGATCATCCGTCGCGGAATCCGTCCGCTGGTCGAATCGGAGTGGGGCTGGGAAGTCTGCGGCGAGGCGGTACAAGGCCGACAGGCGGTGAGTATGGCCCTCGAACTGAAGCCCGACATCGTGATCGTGGATGTCTCCATGCCCGAGCTTGGCGGTGTGGAAGTCACGCGCCAGATCAAGCGCGACTTACCGGAGACTGAGGTGCTCGTCTTCAGCGGGCAGGATAGCGAGGCGCTGGTACACCAACTCTTCGCCGCTGGTGCCCGTGGTTTTGTAATGAAGAGCGAAGCCGCCCAGCAGCTCATCCCAGCCATCAAGGCGCTCTGCAATCACCAGCCATTTTTCGGCACGCGCGCCACCGGCATCGTCTTTGATCAATACCTCAAAGCGGCCACGCAGCCCAACCAAGCCGCGCCCGACAGGCTCACTCCCCGCGAGCGCGAGATCGTGCAACTTCTCGCAGAGGGCAAGAGCAACAAGGATGTCGCCGCCGTGCTCGGGATCAGCGTTAAAACTGTGGAAACCCACCGCGCAGCCGTCATGCGCAAGCTCGGCTTTGAGGCGTTCAGCGAATTGGTGCGGTACGCCGTGCGGAACCACCTTGTGCAGCCTTAACGACGACGAACAACGGCCGCCCGAGGGAGAATCCCGAGCAAAATAGTGGTTTCCACGAGGCTCGGCGGCACGGCGGCGGCTATAAGGCCAATGATAGAAATGCGTTCACTGCTGTCTCAACACTCAGAGTTTATCACCTTCGCGGCTTGCGTGGCAGTGGCGTCCGGTATCCACGCTTTCTGGCTGTGGAATACCAAACGCACACAAGTTCCGTGGTACGTTTGCATCCTCAGCGTGTGCGTCCTCACTGCGGCGTGGTTCCTGTCGGACAAGGCTGGAGGCCGCGAGCAGACGCGCATCGAACGCATGACGGGAGATTTCGCCCGCCTCTACGGTGACGAGATGGAAAAACGCGGGCATTCGCGGCTCGCCAACGACGCAGCAGCGGACGACCCGCTCTATCTCGATCTCATCGAGACGGAAAAGCACTGGCTGACACTGAATCGCTCGGTCAGCGACATCTATACACTGCGCAAACTGCCCGATGGGAAAAACGGCTTCGTCGTAGATTCGGAGACCGATTACGACCGCGACGGCAAATACGAGGGCGAGCGCGAGCTGCGCACCGGCATCGGCGAATTTTACGAGGAGGAGGACGCCGCCTTGGAGCGCGCGTTCCTCGGGGAGGCGACTTTCGCGTTCGAGCCCATCACCGATCGATGGGGGACGTGGGTCAGCGCATTCGTGCCACTGCGCTCGCCCGATGGAACAGTCGAAGGCGTACTGGGTGTGGACTTCGACGCTGCAAATTTTGCGCACGTCATCGCTGCGGCAAAATGGCGTGTGCTCGGATTGATGGCGCTCGTGCAGATCGTCCTGCTCGGGTCGAGCATCGCCATCTCTTTGCTGCGTGCAGAAGTCATCGTGCGTCATCGCGCCTATACGGTGCTGCGCGAAAGCGAGGAACGTTTCTCCGGTGCTTTTGAACATGCCCCGATCGGCGTCGCCCTTGTATTGACCGACGGACGGTGGCTCAAAGTCAACCGGGCTCTCTGCGATTTGCTTGGCTACACAGAGGCCGAGTTGCTCACCCACAACTTCCAAAGCGTCACTCATCCCGATGAACTGGAGGACTGCCGGGCCCATGTGCTGCAACTGATCGCAGGAGAAATCGGGCACTTTTTGATGGAGAAGCGCTACGTCCACAACCACGGACACGCCGTCACCACTTTGACGAGTGTTTCGCTCGTCCGGGATGATGATGGTCAGCCGCGCTACCTCGTCGCGCAGATTCAAGACATCACAGAGCGCAAACGGGTGGAGGAAGACTTGCGCAGCAAGACCGCGCTCATGGAAGCCCAAGTGAACGCATCCCTTGATGGAATCATCGTAGTGGACCAAGAGGGCCACAACATCCTCCAGAACCAACGAGTGGCCGAGTTGTTCAAGATTCCTCCGCACATTGCGGGAAAAGAAGACGACGGGGAGCAAATCCGCTGGGTCACCGAGGCGACGAAAAACCCAAAGGCGTTCCTCGAAAGAGTCAACCACCTGTATGCTCACCCGGATGAAATCGGACGCGACGAAATCGAGCTAAAAGACGGCACGGTGATGGACCGATACTCGTCCCCCGCGATCGGCAAAGACGGGAAACACTACGGTCGGGTCTGGAGTTTCCGTGACATCACCGAGCGCAAGCAGGCCGAGGCCGCCCTCGCCAAATTACACAGCGAACTAGTAGATGCCTCGCACCGCGCCGGCATGGCCGAGGTCGCCACGGGCGTCCTGCACAATGTCGGCAACGTGCTTAACAGCGTGAACGTGTCCGCGTCCTGCGTGTCCGACGGAGTGCGCCACTCGAAGGTGACAAGCCTCACGCGCGCCGCAGCGATGCTCCGTGAGCACGAGCAGGACCTTCCGGGCTTTTTCAGCCGCGATCCACGCGGTGCCAAGTTGCCGGAATTCCTCGAACAGCTCGCCTTACGCCTCGCAGGTGAGCAAGCCTTTGCACTCACCGAACTGGGCAATCTCCAGAAAAACATCGATCACATCAAAGACATCGTAGCCATGCAGCAGAGCTACGGAAAAGTCTCGGGCTTCTCAGAAAAACTCGATCTTGCTGAGCTCATCAATGACACGCTGCGGATGAGCGCGGAGTCGCTGAAGCGGCATCGCGTCGAGGTCGTCCGCGAGTTTGAGCCCATGCCAAGGGTGACGGTGGATAAGCACAAAGTCCTGCAAATCCTCATCAACCTCGTTCGCAACGCGAAGCACGCGTGCGATGCATCAGAACGCCCGGACCGGGTACTGACCGTGCGGCTCTTTAACGACAACGGAAGCGTGAAAGTGTCCGTAACCGACAACGGTGTCGGCATCCCGCCAGAGAACCTCGTCCGCATCTTTAATCACGGCTTTACCACAAAGCCCGAAGGCCACGGCTTTGGCCTCCACATCGGCGCGCTGGCTGCGCAGGAAATGGGCGGTTCCTTAAACGTCCACAGCGATGGCTTGGGCCACGGTGCCACGTTCACCCTCGCCTTGCCGCTCAAGCATTCGTGAACGGATTCACGTTCACAGCCTGATTTCTTTAAACCCGAACGCCGCGATTGAAACCGCAGATAAACGCAAATCAACGCAGATGGATGGCACGAATGGATTGTCGCTCTATTTTCCTGACTAAAGGGCGCGCAATCCTCCGTTATCTGCGGAGATGTGCGTTTATCTGCGGTTCAAGAGCGGCGTTCGGGTTAAACCGGGGGCCACGTCGCGGCCCTCACGGCGCGAGGCGCTCGATGCGCCAGTCGTCCGCCGTTCGCGTGTAGCGTAGGCGATCATGCAGGCGGCTCTGGCGGCCTTGCCAAAACTCGATGACTGCCGGGCGCACCACGTAGCCGCCCCAATGCGGCGGCGCGGGCGGGCTTTCGCCATGCAGGGCGCGCGCCTTTTCCATCGCGGCTTCGAGCGCTGCGCGGTCGGGGAGCACGGAGCTTTGCCGGCTGGCCCATGCGCCGAGGCAAGAGCTTGCGGGGCGCAGGGCGAAGTAGGCCTCCGTCTCCGGGCGCGACACCTTTTCCACGGTGCCGATGATGTTCACCTGACGCTCCAGCGCGTTCCACCAGAAGGTGAGCGCGCAGCGAGGGTCGTGGGCGAGTTGCTCGCCTTTGTGGCTGTCGTAGTTGGTAAAAAAGACGAAGCCGCGCGAGTCGCACGTTTTGAGTAAAACGGTGCGGCTCCACGGCTGTCCGGTCGCATCGGTGGTGGAGAGCGTCATCGCGTTGGGCTCGATGAGGCCGTGGGCGAGCGCCTCATCCAGCCAAGCGTGGAACTGCGCCAACGGGTCGGCGGCGAGTTCGTGTTCCAGCAGTCCGCGCATGCTGTATTCGCGGCGCAGTTTCGCGAGGTCTTCGTTGGTCGGCATGGCGGTATCCATCGCGAGTCCGGCGGAGAAATGCAACGCCGCGCGGAACGCTAATGCTTCCAGCGGGCGCGGGTTGAACACGCCACATGACTCGACTTCTCCGGCTCTCCACTATTCTCACGCTCGCAGGGGCGGCCCGCATTTTCGCAGCGCCCGGTGCTGCGCCTGCGGAAGACCCGAACGCGCAGGTGAGTTTCTTCAAACACATCCGCCCGATCTTTCAGGCGAACTGCACCGGCTGCCACCAGCCTGCGAAGGCGAAGAACGCTTACCTGATGACGGACTTTGCGCGGATGCTGGAGGGCGGCGACGACGCGAAGGAGACGGGGAAAAAGGCCATCGTCCCCGGCCAGCCGGACGCCTCGTTGCTCATCGCGCAAATCACGCCGAAAGACGGGAGCGCCGAGATGCCGCCGAAGAAAGCGCCGCTCGCCGAGAAGGACATCGCGCGCATTCGCAAATGGATCGCCGAGGGCGCGAAGAACGACACGCCGGAGAATGCGCGGCAGAAGATTGATGCCACTCACCCGCCCATCTATGAGCGCGCGCCGGTCATCGCGTCGCTCGATTTTTCGCCCGACGGCGCGCTGCTGGCCGTCGCGGGATTCCACGAAGTGCTGCTCTGGAAGAGCGACGGCTCGGAGCTGGTCGCCCGGCTCATCGGCCTCGGCGAGCGGGTGCAGGCGGTGCGCTTTTCGCCGGATGGGAAGCAGCTCGCCACGGCGGGCGGGCAGCCTGCGGAGTTTGGCGAGGTGCAAGTATGGGACGTGGAGAAGCGCGCACTGCTCGTCAGCACGATGTCGGGCGGCGATACGATTTACGGCGTGAGCTGGTCGCCCGACGGCAAGCTCATCAGCTTCGGCGGGCCGGATAAAACCGTGCGCGCCATCGAGGGCGCGACGGGCAAGCAAGTGCTCCAGAACATCTCGCACGATGATTGGGTGATCGACACGGCCTTTACGCACAAAGCGGGAAACCTCGTCAGCGTCGGGCGCGACATGGCGGCGAAGCTCATCGAAGTCTCCACGCAGCGCCTCGTGGATAACATCACCAGCATCACCCCCGGCGCACTGCGCGGCGGCATCCACTCGCTGGCCCGGCATCCCGAGCGCGACGAGTTTGCGATGGGCGGCTCCGACGGCGTGCCGAGCGTCTATCGCATCACGCGGAAAGTGCAGCGCCACATCGGCGACAACGCGCTCTGCATTCGCAAATGGCCCGCGATGGATGGCCGCATCTACGCCGTCCAGTTCGCGCCCGATGGGAAGTCGTTCGCCGCCGCATCGTCGCTCGATGGGAAGGGCGCCGTCCACCGCTACAACTACGACTTTAATACCGAGATGCCCGCCGAGTTTGTCGCCATCGAGAGCAAGGACGAAGGAGGCCGCAGCGCCGACGAAAAGAAACGCCTCGAAGCCCACTACATCAGCGACACCAAGCAACTCGCCGCCGCGCAATTCCCCGGCGGCATCTACGCCCTCCGCTACAAGCCCGACGGCAGCGCCATCGCCATCGCCGGCGAGGATGGAAAAGTGCGACTGCTCAACCCCGCAGACCTCAGCGTGCTGAAGGAGTTCACGCCCGTGCCGCTGCAATGAGCCTCCGCTCGATGGTAACGCAAAATCCATCTCTTTCATGGTTGCGCTCCGAGCGCGCGTCCGTTTCTTTCCACTCATGAGCGACATGCCAAACTCGGTTGAACCACTCCGCGAATCCATCGCACCTCGGCACGAATCCCTCGCCAAGGCATTTCATGGCGACCTCGGACCTCGACCGCTCGAGTATGGGGAAGCGCGGCTATGGATCGTGGCGCGCGATCCGCGCTGGCTGTTTGCGTATTGGCAATTCGTCCCCGACGAACACCCGGAGGCACACGCTCGGTTTTCTCTCCGCATCATCGATGAAAAAGGAATCGTAGAGACGGAGGCCGACATCCCGCCAGACCAAGGCAACATGCACATCCCCGTCAATCACGTGGACTCCGAGTACACGGCGGAACTCGGTTTTTACTCAGTCAGCGGCGTGTGGTGCTTCATCGCGAAGTCGGGCACGGCATACACACCGCCATCGGATGCTACCGACTCGGGCAAGGCCGAGTTTGTAAAAATCCCGGCGAACCTTCCGCTCAGCAGCATCAGGAAGGTCGTGAAGCGCGAACTCCCCGCAACCGCTCTCGCTCGTATGCAGCGGTTCTCGGATTGGACAGCGGAGCAAGAGGCCATGTTCATCCGCCTGCTCGCCGCCGATGTCGCCGCCGGCGGCAAACCCGAAGGCCGCGCCGCCCGTGCGCGTGCCAAGATGAACCCGCGCCCGCCTGTAAAAGAACTGCCGCAAGAACTTTGGGCGCAACTCGACTCGGCGGGCACTTCCAGCCCCGGCGAGACGCTGTCGAGCTGGCAGCCCCCTGAACTTCCGCTCCACGTCAACGCAGAGCTGATTTTCTACGGCGGCACCTCGCCCGATGCCACGCTCACAGTCGCTGGCGCGAAAGTGGACTTGCGGCACGACGGCACGTTCCGCGTCCACACGCGCTTACCCGATGGCGAGTTCGAGATACCCATCGTAGTCCGCTCCGCCGACGGCGCGCACACGCGGAAAGCCGTCCTCCGGTTCAGCCGCGAGACCGAAGCCGACAGCGGCACAACGGCCAGCAAACAGCCCGACTACCTCCCGCCCGCGCCGCCCGTCGGGTAGCGCACCATCGAGGTGAAAGGGTGCGGCCCAAAGCCGTATTGCCGGTAGAACTCCTGCGCATCGCGGGTGAACAAATCAATACGGCAACCCGCCAGCGAGGGGTGCGCGAGAATCGTGGAGAGCAGCCATTTCCCTAGCCCTGAGCCGCGAAACTCGTCGGCAATAACCACATCGCACAAATAGCCGACGGTCGCAAAGTCCGTGACCATCCGCGCAAAGCCAATCTGCGTCGTGCCGGAGAAAAGCGCGAAGTTCAGCGAGTTATTCAGGCTTTCACGGATGATTTCTGGCGTCCGCTTCGCTGCCCAATAGGTGCTCCACAGCAGGCGACACGTCGCATCGAAGTCCAGCCGCGCAGGATCGTCCGTCAGCCAAAACTCACCGTGCCGCCATTCGTGAACGGGCTGGTTCACAGATGCCCCTGCACCCACTCGAATTCGCGGGCGATGCTCTTCACGACATCGCCGGGATGGATCTCCTTGGGTAGCACGTCGAAGGTGTAAGTCTCGATTTCCACATGGCTCGTCACTCCGCTGCGTAGCTCGTGGAAAAACTCCGGGGTCAACGTCGCGGCGGTGCTGGCAAGCTTCCCAGCTTCTTTGAAAAAGAGTGGCACATGGAAATGCACACGAATCTCCTCCACGCCTTCCTGCCCGTCTATATCGGCGAGCGCATCGGGCAGATCGTTCCACGCGAGGACGTTCCCGGCGGAAGTCCGACCTCGCACTTGGTGGAGATAGACGCCTTCGGCAAACGGCTTCAGCGCCTCCCATCCATCCGGGTCGCAGGCGACCATGAGCGCGGCGCTGAGCTGCACTTTGGAAATGCGGATGCCCTCCGCTTTGTAGGAGCGAATCGCCTCGACGGGGTCTTCAAATTGCAGCGCGACGTGGCACGTATCAAAGCACACGCCGATGTGCCGCCGGATGATTTCCTCGGCGTCTTTCGTGTAGCATTTGCGGATGCGCTTAATCTCTTCCACGCCGGTGGTCCACAGCTCGTTTTTGAAGAACGCGATAGTCTCCGCAGTCGTCTCCAAATAGCACGACGGCTCCGGCTCCAGCCCGAGGTGAATCTCGCGCCCGGTATCCTCCCGCAACGCTGCGAGGTAGGCCGCGACGGCCCCGATATTCTCCGCCATCGCGGAAACGCCAGCGGGGTCTTTGATCCACGCCTTAAACGAGCCGGGCACCGTGCTGATCGAGCCATCCACGCCTTCCGGCAGCCACGATGCGAGCACGTCGGCGACTTGGAATGTGTAGTTTCGCCGGTCGAGCATCCGCCAATCGGGCGAATAAACGTGCTCCTTCACCGAGCCACCGTAGAACTTCCCATACGGAAAAGCGTTCACAGAAAACGGATACATCTGCGCCTCGGAGAAAACATCCAGCGCCTCAGCGCGAAGCTCCGGGCTCTCCGAAAGCTCGGCAGCCGCTTGGGCGCTGAGCCGAAGGCCAAGGCCGAACCACTGACCGGGCGCGACCATTTGGCGGACCATCGCTGCCTTTTCCCGGATGGCTTGGAGGTTCTGCGCCCATGTTTCGCCGGGATGGATGTTGAGACAGTATGAAAGATGTAATGGTGGACGATGTTGAACGATCATCAGAGATAGGCTGGAAGTCGGGTGACTTAGCGTCGGAGTTGTCGCACAGTCCACGCGAGTTGCGCTAGTCAGATTTGTAAAAGTTTACGCAAGGGCTTGGGCCACGTCGGACCGCTTTTTCTCATCGCCGAAGCCCGTTCTCCTCGCTCCAATCCAGCGCCATGCCGAAGTCCTACACCGAAAGAAAATCCGCATGGGCCGAGAAGATGACCGCTCGCGGGGCCCGGGCTGATTCCATCCGCTCCAAAGACCGCCTGCCGCCCGGCCAGCACCTCGTGCAAAAGCTCCCAGTGCTGGATCTCGGCATTCACCCAGTCGTGCCCCGCGCCGAGTGGCGGCTGGAAATCACTGGCCTCGTAGAGAATCCGGTGACGCTTGATTGGCCCGCACTCATGGCGCTCTCACAGCAGGAAAAGACGAGCGATTTCCACTGCGTGACGACGTGGAGCCGCTACGACTGCCGCTGGCACGGCGTCCCGCTCGCAGCATTGCTCGACCTCGTGCGCCCCACCGACGAGGCAAAGTTTGCATTCTACCGCGCCCACGACGGCTACACCACGAACACGCCCTTGGACGCACTCACCCACCCCGATGCCATGCTCGCCCATACACTCGACGGTGAACCGCTCTCCGTGGAGCACGGGGGGCCACTCCGAGTCATCATCCCGCAGCTTTACGCATGGAAAGGGGCGAAGTGGGTGAAACAGATCGACTTTCGGGCCAGCGATGCGCCCGGCTATTGGGAGGAACGCGGATATTCGATGCTCGGCGACCCGTGGCTGAACGACCGCTTTGGGTGATGCGCTGGTGTTCTGCCAGTCGTCGTGTGATGGTAATCCAGCGTGTTTGTCGGCGGTGATTTGTGACTGGTGAGAAGTGATTAGGCGCAAGCGGAAAAACCACGCCACCACGCTTGCGACCAGTCACCACCCACAAGTCACAAGTCACCGCCCGATTGCTCAAGCGGTTACCTTCATCTCACGACTAACAGAGCGCTACTCCGTGTCCTTGGAGTTATGCGGGAGCAGTTTATAGCCGAGGGCAGGAGCTTGCGCTTTAAGTATCTGGCCGAGCTGGGTGATGTGGCCTTCCAGCAAAGTCTGGCCTCCCACCGTCGCCGTCACCACAAAGGTGGAGATCGTCTCGCCGCTCATCGTCAGCGTGGACTGCCGGGCGCTGAATTCCGGCTCGGGCATCGCAGACTGCTTTGCAATGAGTTGCTGAAAGAGCCCCGCTGGAATCCCGGCGCGCTCCAGCAGCGAGGCCACGCCTTTATTATCCATCGTGAATGAGCCGCCTTCGAGCTTTGTCCCTTGGATGGAGATTTCGTATTTTGCGACGTTCGTAGCGGGGTCAAGTTCGAGCTTTAACTGCTGCGCCGGTTCATACGTGCTGATTGTCAAACTAAGCGCCGCAACGCCGAACGCTTTATCGAAAACAACGTCGCCCTTCCACGATATCCGCTGCTTGCCGACGCCTAAAACAGCCAGCCCGATGTTGCCGTGAAACTCCAGCTTCCGCTCCCCAGTCTCGGCGTTTGTGCGCGGCTGAAGGTGGACGTATCCGACCTCCTTCGTCTTGTCGCGAATGGCGAGATCGGACGAATGCTCGTGCTGAAACAATACCCGCCCGACGTGCGCCACCGGGATCGTATTCAGTCGCGTCGCATCGGGGTAAATCTCACGCAGCACCAGCAGCCCGGTCATGGCTACCCAGAAGCCGATGATGAACATGACGGTGATACGATGGAGCATGAGTCAGACAGACCACGAAACCGGCGCGACGTTCAACTGAATCGTTTGTTAGAACCCAGAAAGCCGCTATCCGCCGATGCCGTCGCCCATGTTCAGCTTCACGTATTCCATGGTGAAGTCGGTGGTATAGACGACGTATTCGCCGCTGCCTTGGTGGAGGTCCACGCAGATGGTAAAGCGCTTTTGCTTCACGACTTCGCGCAGTTTTTCAAACGGCGTCTTGCTCTGCATCCCGTGCTTCACGGCGTTCACTCCATCGTAAAAAATGTCCACCTGTTCCTCGCGCATCTTCGCGTCGCAGTAGCCGAGCGCGTCCATGATGCGGCCCCAGTTTGGGTCTTCGCCAAACCATGCACACTTCACCAGCGTGCTGTTCGCGATAGCCTCCGCAGCACGCCGCGCATCGGCGAGGGAAGCCGCACCGTCCACGCGGACTTCGACAAATTTCGACACGCCTTCGCCGTCCTGCACGATGAGCCAAGCCAGCTCGCGCATGACGTGGTCGAGCGCCGTTTGGAATGCTTTGAAGGCCTTCGTGCCGTATTTCAGCGGCTTGTTCCCGGCGGCTCCATTGGCCAGCGCGAGCACCGTGTCGTTCGTGCTCATATCGCCGTCTATGGTGATGCGGTTGAACGATTGCTCCACGGCTACGCTCACCGCTTTTTGCAGCGTCGTTTTATCAATCACCGCATCGGTGGTGATGAAGGCGAGCATCGTCGCCATGTTCGGGTCAATCATCCCCGCGCCTTTCGCGATGCCACCGACGCGCACGGACTTGCCGCCCACCGTCAGCTCCACGGCGACTTCTTTTGCAAAGGTGTCGCTCGTCATGATGGCCCGCGCTGCTGCGTTGCTGCCCTCGCGGCTCAGGCAGCTCTCCATCGTCAGGATCGTCGCCTCCATTTTCTCGATGGGAAGTTGCACACCGATGCGGCCCGTGGAGCACACGAGCACCTGCCGCTCCTTCAGTCCCAGCGCGGTCGCGGTGGCTTGGCACATGCGCTTTGCGTTCTCGATACCGGGGACTCCCGTGCAGGCGTTCGCATTGCCGCAATTCGCGATGATGGCGCGCACATCCGGCGAGGCGACATGCGTGCGCGAGACGCGGACAGGCGCGGCTTTCACTTTGTTCGTCGTGAAGGTGGCCGCCGCCACCGTCTTGTGCTGCGAAACGATGAGCGCGATGTCCGCGCTGTCTTTGTTGGTCGCCTTCACGCCGCAATAGGCGCTGCCGGCGAGGAAGCCTTGTGGAGCGGTCACGCCGCCGGGAATATCGTTAAAGGTCATGTTGAAAAATCGTGAGGTTTATTTGCCGACGTAGATGGCGTCTTCGGGCCACTCTTTCACGAGATAGCCGTCTTTCATGTTCACGGGAACGACATAGTTTCGCATCACGCGCACCGGCGCGAGGATGCGCATCGTGCGGATTTCCTCGATGCAGTCGTGGCCATGATTGCGGCGGAGGCTGGGGATCAATTTTTCGTGAACCGTCTGCACGAGCGCTTGGTCGCTCTCGGCCTCGATGATGAGGATCATCGCGAGGTGCCCGTCCATTTCCGCCACATGGCTCTCGATGATGCTCTCGGTGAAAACGCTGCGCACTTTCGGCTCGTTGCGGATGTCTTGGAGAATCCGCGCAAGCGTCACGCCGAGCTTAAATTTGATCGTGTAATGCTGGCGAATCAGGTTCTGCCCAGTGCCGTTCGCGTTCAGTTCGACATTGGTGAAATAACTGAGCACTCCGTCCTCTTCGAGCTTCTGCCGCTTGCGCGCGACGGTGCGGACGTTCACGCCAGTCGCGATGCCGATGGCATTGTCGCTATTGCGAGGATCACGCACGAGGGCGCGGAGAATGATTTTGTCGTGTTCGTCGAGTTCGCGAGGCATATCAGGAAGTGTGGTAAGCGCGCATCGAAAGTGAGTCACAGAAAAAAGGCGAGCACGGAAAGAGCGCGGAATACCGACCGTGCACATTTCTCCGCGTGACAGACTTCCGGCGTCGTGGTTTTGTCGCTGGCCTATGAAGAAATTCCTTTTCACCATGTTCGCTCTCGCTGCGGCTCTCGGCTTCCAAGCTCAGGCTGCGGACGAGAAAAAAGAAGAAACCAAACCCGCCACGGCAGCCGTTGAGGAAGTGGCCGTCATCAAGACCAATATGGGCGAGATGGTCCTCGAATTCTGGCCCGATGTCGCGCCGAAGCACGTCGAGAACTTCAAGACGCTCGCCAAGAAAGGCTTTTACGACGGCACCTGCTTCCACCGCGTCATCAAAGGCTTCATGATCCAAGGCGGCGACCCGCTGACCAAGGATGAAGCAAACGCCGGGCGCTGGGGCACGGGCGATCCGGGCTACAAAATCAAAGCCGAGTTCAACGCGAAATCCCACGTCCGTGGCGTGCTCAGCGCCGCTCGCAGCAACGACCCGGATTCCGCAGGCAGCCAGTTCTTCATCTGCCACGACAAGGCGACCTTTCTCAACGGGCAATACACGGCCTACGGCAAGCTCATCAAAGGCGACGAGGTGCTGGAGAAAATCAACACCACCAAGACTGGCGCGAATGACCGCCCAGCCGAGCGCATGAACGTCGAGAGCATCAAAATCGTCCCACGCAGCGAAATTAAATAACCGACCGCAGACTGATCAAGGCCCGGCGTGGTGTGCAATCACCGCGCCGGGCCTTTTTCGTTTCTGGATAAGCGACCTGCGCTCCCGGGTATGATTAGAAGTGGAATGAGTGAAGGGCCGAAGTCCCGGCAATGTAATAGCCCAGGGAAAGCGAGGAACGAGCGCAGCCCTGGGTTTGGATGGATGAGGGATGCAGCCCTGAAAGGGCGACACGATCGCACGCTCCCGGTTCTATGACGCCCTTTCAGGGCTCGCATCTCTCTCCGCATTCGACCCAGGGCTGCGCTCCTACGTCGCTTTCCCTGGGCTATTACATTTTCGAGCCTTCGGCCCTCAAGTTCATCCTGCTTCTGGATTCCACTTTTAACCACACCCTGCTCTCCCCCCTCAGTGCCCGCTGCCGCTTTTCTCCGCCCCAAGGCCCGTCTCTGCGCGCACACTGAGTTCGGCGAACTTCGCCTCCGCATCCGGGTCGCGGCTGGTGAGGACGGTGCCGAGATATGCGGCGATGAAGCCGAGCGGGATGCTCACGAGGCCGGGTTGTGTGAGCGGGAAGGGCGCGGTGTCTGCGGTGAAAAGTCCGTTTTTGCTGAGCAGGATGAGCGTGATGGAAGACGCGAGCCCAAAGCCGAGGCCGCACACTGCGCCCGTGGTATTGAAGCGCTTCCAAAACACCGAGAAGACGATGACCGGCAGGTTTGCAGACGCGGCGACGGCGAAGGCGAGGCCGACGAGCATTGCTGCGTTCACGCTGGAGCCGAGCTTGATCGCCAGCGCGATACTCGCCGCGCCGACGAAGAACGCCGTGATGCGGGCGACCTTCACTTCTTGGCCGGGGGCGGTTTCTTTTCCGTGGTGGATCACGTTGGTGTAAAAGTCGTGCGCGAATGACGTGCTCGCGCTCATCGTGAGTCCGGCGACGACGGCGAGGATGGTGGCAAATGCGACCGCCGAGATGAACGCAAAGAACATCTCGCCGCCCAGCACTTTGGCCAGCGTGGGCGCGACCATGTTGCCGTTCGGCAGCCCCTTTGCGTCGAGTGGGATGAAGTCAAATCCGACCTGCGCCGGGACGCTGGTGATCTTCAGCAACGTCGCTGCACCAAAGCCGAAGAACGTCGTGAGCACATAGAATACGCCGATGATCGCCGTGGCCCAGACGACGGAGACGCGCGCCGTTTTCGCATCGGGCACGGTGTAAAAACGAACGAGGATGTGCGGCAGCCCAGCAGTGCCGAGCACAAGGCCGAGTGCGAGGGATATGAAGTCCATCTTACTCGTCGTCGTCGCGCCGTAGGACACGCCGGGGTCGAGCAGATTCTTCGGCGTTTGCGTGCCCGCGTAGTCTGCGACGGAGACGGCGTCGAAGAACGTGCCGAGGCTGAAATTGTATTTCGCCAGCACCATCCAGCTCAGCGCAAACGCGCCACCCATGAGCAGGACCGCTTTGATAATCTGCACCCAAGTCGTCGCCAGCATCCCTCCGAAGACGACATACACGAGCATCAAAACGCCGACGCCAATCACCGCTGGCGCAAAGGGAACGCCGATGAGTTGCTCGATGATTCCGCCCGCGCCGACCATCTGCGCGATCATGTAAAATGTGGACACCGTGAGCGTGCTCAGCGCCGCGAGCGCACGCACCGGGCGCGGGCTCATGCGATAAGCGAGCAAGTCGGCCATCGTGTATTTACCAGCGTTGCGGAGCGGCTCGGCGACGATGAAGAGCACGGTGAGATACGCCACCAGGAAGCCGACGGAGTACATGAATCCGTCGAATCCCTTGAGGCAGATCATCCCCGAAATCCCGAGGAAGCTCGCCGCGCTCATGTAGTCGCCCGCGACGGCGAGGCCGTTTTGCCAGCCTTTGATACTGCGGCCTGCGGCGAAATACTCCGCACTGCCTGTGGCCTTGCGCGCACTGAAATACGTGATGACGAGCGTGACGCCGACGAATGCGAGGAACATCCCGAGCGCCGGGGTGAAAGAGAATGCGAGGATGTTCATTTAGTAGCCGAGTCGTTTGAGAAGTTCTGCATTCATGATGTCCCACTTCCGCGCGGCGCGGACGTAGAGCCAGCACAGCGTCCACGTCATGATGAACTGCGAGAGCGCGAAGAGATACGCGGAGTTCACCTTGCCGAGGACGGGCTTTTTCATCATCTCGGGCCAGAAGCCGACGAGCACCGGAAGCGCCATATAATAGACGAGGAAAAAGATGGTCGCAGGGATGATGAAGCGGCGTTTGGCGCGCTTGAGTTCGGCAAAGCCGGGGTCTGCCGCAATGCGGCTCCAGTCAGGTTGGTTCATGGCGGGCGGACGCTAAGCGGGAACGTTGCAGCGATGCAAGATTTGCATCGGGCAAAATCCGATTTGCACGAGGCGCTTGACACTGTGCGGCTGGACCGGCAACCCATCGCGACCGTGCTTCCGTATTTTATCTGCCTCGTCGTGGGCTATCTATTGGGCTCCGTGCCGTTCGGGCTCCTCGCCGCCCGGCTCAAGGGCATCGACATCCGCCAGCAAGGCAGCGGCAACATCGGCGCGACGAATGTCTGGCGCGTCTGCGGCTGGCGCTACGGGCTGCCGGTGTTTCTCCTCGATGCGCTCAAGGGCTTCGGGGCGGTGTGGCTCAGTCGGTATTTTGTGATGGATGGGGTGCTGCTCCCCATCGTCAGCGCCATCGGGTGTATCCTCGGCCATAGCTTCCCGGTTTGGCTGAAGTTCAAGGGCGGCAAAGGCGTCGCTACTTCACTCGGCGTGATGCTCGGGATGATGCCGCTGGCCACGCTCATCGTCTTCGCGCTGTGGGCGGTTATTTTTAAAGTGAGCGGCTACGTCTCGCTCGCCAGCATCATCGCAGCGGCGGCGCTCCCGACGCTCGTGGGCATCGGGAATGTCAGCGGCTGGGCGTATGGCTGGCCGGCCTTTTGGTTCGCGCTCGTCGCGGGCTCGCTCGTCATCGTCCGCCACCGCAGCAACATCGCCCGGCTGCGTGATGGGACGGAGAGCCGCTTCGGCAAAAAGAAAGGCGGTGCATCGTGAGCTTTCAAAATATCGGCGTCATCGGAGCTGGGAGCTGGGGCACCGCGCTCGCGCTCGTCCTGCATGGGAACGGCCTCCCCGTCACCATCTGGGGGCACGACGCCACGCACATCGGCGCGATGCAGACCACACGAGAAAATGCCGCCTATCTCCCCGGCATCGCGCTGCCCGAGACGCTCACACTCACGGCGAAACTGGACGACCTTTTCGCCTGCGACCTCCTTCTCATCGTCACTCCGTCCAAGGCCGTCCGCGAAGTCGCCTCGCTCCTTTACGCAGGGGAACTCGGGCGCGGGACCGCGCTGCTCAGTTGCACCAAAGGCGTCGAGCGCGGCAGTGGGATGAGGATGAGCGAAATCCTCGCCGAGTATTTCCCATCGAACGCCATCGCCGTCCTCAGCGGCCCCAGCCACGCGGAGGAAGTCGCCCTCAAGCGCCCCACTTGCGTCGTCCTCGGCTGCCATGATGCGGACCTCGCCCAGCGGCTCCAGCGCGCATTTTCCTCCCCATTCTTCCGCGCCTACACGAACGACGACGTCGCCGGCATCGAGCTGGGCGGTGCGCTGAAAAACATCTACGCCCTCGCCGCCGGCGTGTGCGACGGCATCGGCCTCGGCGACAACGCGAAGGCCGCGCTTGTCACGCGCGCTCTCGTAGAACTCGGCCGTCTTGGCAACGCGCTTGGTGGCAAGCAATCCACCTTTATGGGCCTCAGCGGCGTCGGCGATTTAATGGTCACCTGCTTCAGCCAACACAGCCGCAACCGCTCCGTCGGCGAACGCCTCGGACGCGGCGAACAGCTCTCATCCATCGTCGCCTCCATGCAGATGGTCGCCGAAGGAGTGCCCACGACTTACAGCGCCTACGAGTGCGCCCGACGCCACAACATCGAGACGCCCATCATTGATCAAATCAAGAGCATCCTCGACGGCGCCAGCGCCCCCGCCGAAGCCTTAGCCCGCCTCCTTGGGCGAGATCCGAGAGCGGAGTAAAATCTATCGTATAGCCCGCTTCACCGTGCGGAAGCCGATGTAGAGGGCACGCACGTTTGGCTTCATGTCGTCTTCCACGAAAAACATGTCGCCCGTACCCCCGCGACCTTCCCGAGAGGCTTTAAAGCTGGTGGGATAGACGAACCAACTGTCTTCCGCGGGGATTTTCGATACTCGGTCGAACAACGCCGTAGGGCCGGTCGCGAACGAGCCGCCTTTAAGCAGCGGTATCTCCTTGCTGCCATCTTTTTTATAGACCCACTCCGCTACGTTGCCGCCCATTCCCTCGACTTTGAGCGGGCTGGAATCCGATGACATTTGATCGACGGGGCCCCAGTAGTTGTGTCCATCGGTGCCGCCTTTGGTGCCGGGTTGCAGCGGCAAATAGTCAGCACCAGAGTTTGTTTTCTTTGGCTCGAAAGAATCTCCCCATGGGAATTTGAAGCCTTTATTGCCCCGAGCGGCGGCCTCCCATTCCTCCTCAGTCGGAAGATCGCGCTCTTCCCCAGCGGTCACTTTTCTACCTTCCGCTTCCTTGCCCTCCCATTTCGCAAAAGCGTAGGCGTCCCACCATGTGACTCCGATCATGGGGCTATTGAGATCGATTGGCGCTCCCAATTCCCCGTTGGCTTTATCTTTGAAGACTCGGCCATCGCGCACCTTTGCGTTGAGGATGAGTTTCTTCACGTCCTCACTCACGTGGGAAATTTCGCGGCGGGCGTTGGGGTGATCATACTTGTGCTCGTTATCGCTCGTTTCGCACCATTCGATGAACTTCGCGTAACGCCCGATGGAGACTTCGAACTTGTCGATTTCAAATGCGGGCAGTTGGACGGACTCACCCGCCTCGCCCACGAGATATGAGCCCGCAGGGACCTGCACTTGCGCGTCGAGCTTGCGCTCGTTGGAGACGACATACTGCCACACAGCCCATCCGATCAAGACGACGAGCACGCTGAGGGTGATGATGTTGATGACGACGGCTCGTTTTTGCGCGGTGCGTGCAGCTTCCACCGCACGCATGGCGGCGGCGTCTGCGGCTTTCATTTTCGCCGCTTCAACGGGGACGACCTTGGGCTCCAGCGCCTTCACGGCTTGGACGACGGCGGTCCATCCGGTGACTGGATTTGCACCGCCTTGCATCCGCTTCAACAGCATGGACAGCCCCTGCGACATCGCATTGGCGGGCAAAAGTTGTCGGATCGCATCAGCAAGGACAGCCAATTCATTTTGGATAGATACTGTAGGGTCTGCACCAGCGGTCGCGAGATTCGCCAGACGGGCGATGCCATCGTTACCGATACGGATTGCGGTAGCGTCGAACACCCCGTGCGCAAGCTCGTGGGACCACAGGTAATTGAGCCCCTCGCTGGCCACCTTCATCGCGTGGAGAGCCCTCTTTTCATCGAGCATTTGCCCACGCTTTGCCAGGTCGGCAAGCGTCATGCCGTCCAAATACTCATGTGTGTAGAAGACGACACCTTGACGGTCATCGGCTTCGAATACCGAGACGATGAAAGGATGGGAAACCGCCGCTTTTGCGCGAGCATCTGCGAGAAATTGCGACCGAGCGTCGTCTTGGTGGGAGCGTTCCGCGTCGAGCACCTTCAGCCCTACAAGCCGGTTCACGCTCGTTTGCGTCGCAACATAGACCTTTCCCCAAACGCCCGAGCCAAGAACACGCTCCACCCGATAATCTCCGAGCACCTTGCCCACCAACGGATCGCCGGATGCGACCGCGACTGGCGCACTCAGAACAGCGACTGGCGCACTCGAAACAGCGGGCGAAGCCCCTCCTGCGGCAGTCGCCATCGGCGACGGGATCGCTTGCACGGGCGCGACACGCACTCCTGATACCGGGATCGCCTGAACTGGCTGCTTCACTCCCGACGCCACAGGCTGCGCTTGCGGCACTGCCGTCGGCTGCCTCACTCCCGACGCCACAGGCTGCGCTTGCGCCACTGCCACGGGTTTCGGCGGCATCGCGCTGGCAACCAAATCCGCCGCCGCCTTTTCTACGAGACCGCGCATGACGTCCGCATCCACTGGTTTCGCGAGCGTATCCGCACCGCCTAGGTTCTCCGCATAATCGGACAGATCATACTGACTCATGAAGACGACACGCATCTTCGGATACATGCCCTGAAGCTCCCCACGAAGGGTAAAACCGTCCGTCGGCTCCATCACCACATCAGTGATAAGAAGGTCCACACCGCCCAGCGTCGCGGCGTGCTCATGGGCTTTCTGCGCGCTCGTCGCGACGCGGACATCATGCCCTGGGATGGCTTTTAAAATGGCGACTAGTTCAGGTAGGACGCTTGATTCGTCATCAACGAGGATAATTCTCATCATTCAGTATTACGGATTTTTTTCAGGTGCTGGAAATTTTTGCACAAGGTTCGCAGGCTCGGCGAAAACCGCCTGAAGCTGGCCCTTGAAATATATACGCACGACATAGCCGTGGTAGCGTCGGCCCTCGCCCGCCGGGTCATCGCGCCCCACAAGAGGCTGGTCGTAATCCACTTGCAGCGTCTCGATTCCGCCGTCCTCCCAATCCGCCGGCGTGTCAGTGAAGCGATAGGCCACATTCGCCGTCGTCGGGACGATGTCCTTCGCATTAATCTGGTCGAAAAATCGCACCTGCGTCACCACTTCCGTCCGAGGATTAGTCACCGCCCCCTGCTTCGCATGAATCGGGATCGAAAGCGTAAACCGTTTTCCCTTCCCCCCCGACTCCTCCGCCATCGTCACCCGACCGACCGCCATCGCGCGCCCATTTGCAAACCGCACATCTCCCTCCCCCGCCCCACCACTCGTCCCGCCCACCGACGCGCGGGCAGTGGTCACAGCGATGTCCAGCTTTGACTTAGCCGCAGAAAAATAAAATCCGGCCCTGTCCCCCATCTGCAAAATCCGCCGCCACTCGGCCGCCGCCTTGTCCGGTAGCGACATTTTTTCATAAGTATAAGCCATCTCAGCAATCGGCAATGGGTCCTCCGGTGAAATCGCCCCTGCCTCTCGGAGCTTCACCAGCGCCCCAGCCGTATCGCCATTCGTCCGCAGCAACTTCCCCTGCTCCACCAATTCCGTCAGGCGCGGGTCCACCTTCGGCGTCAGCGCGCTCAGTGGAACAGGCGTCGGGCGAGGCGGCACACCAGTCACGCTCGGCGCAGGCTCAGGCTTATCCGGGGTCGGCGGCGCAGGCTCGCTAGGCGGCGGTGCCCCATCGACATTCGCCGCTACCATGATCGGGCGCGGACGCCCCGATGCATCAAACCCCGGATTTTCATCCAGCGGATTCTCTACCGAGAGCGGCTCATCCATCGGAGGCGGGCTCTCCGCCATCAGCTTCTCAATGTCGATTTTTGCCGGCACCGAGCGCTCATCCTCCTCCACAGACCGGTAAAAAGCCACGCCCACAGCCGCAAACTGCGCCATCCCGACACCACCAAGCGTCAAAGCAGCGACGAGAAACGTCCTGCCCATCGATTGCCGGGTGATTGGAGAAATAGAAGCCATTCAACGAAATGAGCCGCGACCCTACGGAGCGAGTTTCTGACTGTCAAAACTCATTCACGTTCCGGCGATCAAAGAGGGCATAATGACGGCACAATCCTCAGTCCTCCGCAGGCTCCAGCTCCTCGCTCGCCGGTTCTAGTAAAAGCGCGGGAAGTTCGAGGAGCTTGGCTGCCTCGCTCGACGGGAGTTCTTGTGCTGTGCGGAGCTTCCGCTCGACGGCTCGTGAGCGGGTCTCGGCGTCGTCGATGCTCCGGCTCGCCTCTTGTAGTTTCTTCTGCACCTTTTTGAGCGCTTCACCGAATTTCCCAAACTCCGTCTTCACTGCGCCGAGCACATTCCAGACTTCGCTCGACCGCTTCTCGATAGCCAGCGTGCGAAAGCCCATCTGCAAGCTCGTGAGCATCGCCGCCAGCGTCGTCGGCCCGCTGATCATCACGCGCTGCTCGCGCTGGATGCCATCGCACAAACCAGGCCGTCGGAGCACTTCGGCAAAGAGCCCTTCTGTCGGCAGAAACAGAATCGCGAAGTCCGTCGTATGCGGCGGATTGAGATACTTCGCGCTGATTTTCTTCGCCTCGTTCTTCACGCCGTTTTCCAGAGCTTGAGATGCCACAGCCGCCGCTTCCGCGTCTCCGCGCTCCTCGGCGTCCACAAGCCGCTGGTATTCCTCCTGCGGAAATTTCACATCGATCGGCAGCCACACGGGTGCACCGTTTTCATCGCGGCCCGGCAATTTGACTGCGTATTCCACGCGCTCGCCGCTGTCGGGATTTGGCGCGACGTTTTGCGCGTATTGGTCTGGGGTGAAAATCTCGGCGAGCAGATTTCCGAGCTGCACTTCGCCCCAGCCGCCACGCGTCTTGATGTTCGTGAGCACCTTCTTCAAATCGCCCACGCCCGTCGCGAGGGTGCGCATCTCGCCCAGCCCGGCGTGAACTTGCTCCAACCGGTCGCTGACGATTTTGAACGATTCGCCGAGCCGCTGCTCCAGCGTTGCGTGAAGCTTTTCGTCCACGGTCGCGCGCATCTGCTCTAGCTTCTGAGTATTGTCGTGCTGGAGTTCGGTGAGCTTCCGCTCGACGGTCTCGCGGATGGCTTCGAGCTTCTTTTCGTTGCTTTGAGAGAGGAGGTTAAAGTTCGTCGTAAAGGTCGCGAGCTGGTCTTTCTGAAAAGTCGCAATCTCAGTCATCCTCCCGGTGAGCGCCTCGCCCATTGCTTTCATCGAGCGCGCCAGCTCCTCGCGTGCGGCGCTGTGCTGCTGGGCGGCGTCCACTTTCAGCTCGCCGAGATGCCGCATCACCGTCACGCGAATGTCCTCCAGCTTCTCCGCGTTGGCCACGGTTAGGCCGGCGAGCTGTTGGGCGAAGTTGGCGAGCTGCGTTTGCTGCAACTGCGTGAGTTCGGCGACGCGCCGCTCGACGGAATCGCCAAACTCTTTCAACGAACGTGCGCTTTCCTCCCGATTGCGCCCAAATTCCTCCCGCACGCCGCGCTCCACGCGCTCGCTATTCGTGGCGATGGACGCGAGCACACGCTCGCTGCTGCTGGCGATGGCTGAGGCTTGCGAGTCATCGGGCTTGCGCCCAAACAGCGCGAAGAGCTGCAACAGGATGATGACGGCGAGAAGGATGGTGATGATGACGTTGGGCCACATTACAACCAATCCGTAGGTGCCAAACTTCCAGCAAGCGAGCGGCGAATTATGCGAATTCGTCGGCTCAGCATCTACGTTTACGGCACGTTCGACCGGATAAATGAGGCAGCGAGGAGTAATCAGCGATGCCCACCACTTGACTAATCTAAATAGGAATAATTCTTGATAAGGACGAGTCCTCCGTGTCTCCTACACGATATGGCAACGCCATCTAACCACACACAAACGGCAGACGAAACGATTCACGGGCGCGGCCTGCGCATGACCGACCAGCGACGCGCAGTCTATGACGTGATCATGGGCGAGCGCGACCACCCGACGGCAGTGGAAGTCTTTACCCGCGTGCGCTCCAAGGTGCCCACCATCTCGCTGGCCACGGTGTATAATTGCCTCGATACGCTCACCGGTTGCGGACTGGTGAAGACGGTGGCGCATGAGCGCGAGTCTGCTCGGTATTGCCCGAACCTGGAAGAGCACGCGCACTTTTTCTGCGAAGCGTGCAAGGCCGTAACGGACCTCCCGCTGCGCAGCCGCAAAAAGCCGGAGGACGTGTGGGAATTCCCCGGCGAGTTCGCGATTGCGAGCCACGAAGTTTCTTTCAGCGGCACTTGCCCGAAGTGTTCGGCCAAGCCCGCGAAGTCCAACAAACGCTAAAATTTTATGAGCCTAGAAATCCGCAATCTGCACGCCCGCATCGCCAGCAATGGCACCGAAATCCTCAAGGGGCTCGACCTCGTCGTCGAGAAGGGGAAAGTCCACGCCATCATGGGCCCGAACGGCTCCGGGAAGAGCACGCTGTCAAAATTGATTGGCGGTCATCCCGACTACGAAATCACCGAAGGCGAAATCCTGCTCGATGGCGTGAGCGTCATCGGCATGGAGCCCGACGTGCGCTCGCGAGCGGGCCTCTTTTTGGCGATGCAATACCCGATGGAAATCCCCGGCGTCTCGAATGCCAATTTCATCCGCGCCGCGCTGCAAGCCCGACTGCCAGAGGGCGAAGAGCTGGAGGCGACGGACTATTACGCGAATCTTTACTCGAAGATGGACGGCTTGGAGATGGATCGGAAATTCACCGCCCGCTCAGTCAACGAGGGCTTCTCTGGCGGCGAAAAGAAGCGCAACGAAATCCTGCAAATGCTGATGCTCGCGCCGAAGTATTGCATCCTCGATGAAACCGACAGCGGCCTCGACATCGACGCCCTGCGCATCGTCGCCGCCGGCGTGAACAGCTACCGCTCGCCGGAAGTCGGGATGCTCGTCATCACGCACTACCAGCGCCTCCTTGACTACATTGTACCCGACATCGTTCACGTCCTCGTGAACGGCCGAATCGTCCGCCACGGCGGCAAAGAACTCGCGCTGGAGCTGGAAGAGCGCGGGTATGATTTTATTCGGGAGGAGACGGCTGCTTAATTTTTATGAACGCCGTCGCCGCCGATCCAAAAACCAATCTCTCGCCCGAAGTGGCCGAGTTTTGCACCCGCGCTGTCGCAGCGTTGCGTGCGAAGCTGCCCGTGCGCGAGGTGTGGTTGTTTGGCTCGCAGGCGGAGGGGACGGCGAATGAGCATAGTGACTTCGATTTCCTCGTTGTTTTGGAGAACAACAACGGAATTTATCGGCCCAATTTGGAATGCTACACGACCATCCGTGATGCAGTGGGCTCCGAACCTTTGGACGTGCTGAGCCTGCCAGCGAATCGCTGGGAAACGGAGCGAGCGAATCCGGCAGGCGTGTATTCCGATGTGGCAAGGAAAGGAGTGCGTGTCGCATGAAACGCGGCGACGAAAATACTCCGGCAGACTGGTATGCGATTGCTCGCAAGGACGTTGTCCGAGCTAAACGCGCACTTGATGCCTCCGACGCTGAGGATGCGCTTTTTCACTGCGAGCAAGCAGCAGAGAAGACTCTCAAAGGGCACCTTCTCTCGCTGGGCTGGAAGCTCGCGAAGACTCACGATGTCGGTGCTCTTTTGAAGGAACTCAATACGCGCGGCGTGAACGCGGCGTGGTTCGCACCAGTCGCCGCCCTTCTCGCCAATGAATACATGGCTCTGCGTTATCCGGGATTTGACACGGACCCGACCTTGCAGAAACGACCCGCATTTTTACCGAAACTGAAAAACTCCTTACCCAACTTTTACCACCAACTTTATGAACACTGAACTTCTCGACGCCCCCGCCACACAACTCGACATCGACCGCTCGCGCGGAGATTTCGTTTATCCCGAATCGCACGAATTTGACGCGGGGACGGGGCTCTCGCACGACACGATTGATTACATTGCCACGGTGAAAAATGAGCCGGAGTGGATTCGCGAGTTTCGCCACAAGGCGCTCGATACTTTTCTCGCGAAGCCGATGCCGACGCATTGGGCGTCGCACGACTTGGAGAACATCGTCTTTCAAAACATCCGCTATTATTTGGCGAATGCGAAGCGCCCGACGCGCTCGTGGGAGGATGTGCCGGATGATGTGAAGAAGACCTTCGAGCGGCTCGGTATTCCCGAACAGGAGCGCAAATTCTTGGCTGGCGTGGAAGCGCAGTTTGATTCGGAGGCGGTGTATTCCAACATCAAGGCGGCAGTCGCGGACCAAGGCGTCATCTTCACCGGTTCGACGGAAGGGCTCATCAAACATCCCGAACTTTTCAAGAAGTGGTTCGGGAAAGTTATACCGACAGGCGACAACAAATTCAGTGCGCTCAACAGCGCGGTGTTTAGCGGCGGCTCGTTTATTTACATCCCGCCGGGCGTGAAAGTGAAGCACCCGCTGCAAGCGTATTTCCGCATCAATGCGGAGAACTTCGGGCAATTCGAGCGCACGCTCATCATCGCCGACGAGGGCAGCGAAGTGATGTATATGGAAGGCTGCACAGCGCCGAAATTTGAGACGGCGACGCTACACTCCGCAGTCGTGGAACTCGTCGCCATGAAGGGCGCGAAAATCCAATACGTGACCGTGCAAAACTGGTCAAACAACGTCTTCAACCTCGTGACCAAGCGCGCGATCGCCCACGAAGAGGCCGAGGTAAAATGGATCGATTGCAACATCGGTTCACGCCTCACGATGAAGTATCCCGGCGTGGTGCTGAAAGGCCGCAAGGCTCGCGGCGAGGTCATCTCCATCGCGCTCGCAGGCGACGGGCAACATCAGGATACCGGCGCAAAAATGATCCACGCAGCCGACGAGACGACTTCCAATATCGTCAGCAAAAGCATCAGCCTCGGCAGCGGACGTTCGACGTATCGCGGGCTCGTCCACATCCCGAAACACCTCAAAGGTTGCAAGAACAACACCGAGTGCGACGCGCTTCTTATCAACCCCACATCGCGCACCGACACGTACCCCGCCATCACCGTGCGCGGCACTGGCAACTCGTCGCAACACGAAGCAAGCGTCTCACAAATTTCGCAGGAGCAAATCTTCTACATGATGTCACGCGGCCTCACCGAAGCACAGGCGATGAGCCTTTCGGTAAATGGTTTTGTGAACGATTTGGTGCGCCAATTTCCGATGGAATACAGCGTGGAATTGAAGCGGCTCATCGATATGGAAATGGAAGGGAGCGTCGGCTAAATGACCGTGCTCGATACAACTGAACACCCAGCAAACGAAAGCGTGAATACCACTGGCCCCGACTTCGCAAACCATCCCGAGTCCTTCCGTGCAACGCAGCAGGCGGCGTGGGAGAAATTCATCTCCCTACCGATGCCCAAGCGCACGGATGAAGCGTGGCGTTTCGCCGATACTCGGACACTCGACATCTCGCGGTTTGGCCGCGCTGAGGCGGTGAGCGATGCCACGCAAGCCATGCTTGTTAAAATGAGCATCGGCCTCGAACACACGAGCGGGCAGATGACCTTTGCCAACGACCGACTGCTCTCGCGGCATTTCCACGGCGACTCGCTTTCCGCGAAAGGCGTGCTTTGGCTGCCACTCGACCAGGCGATTGCGGAACATCCCGAGTTGGTCGCCAAGTATTTCATGCGTGAAGAAACGCGCATCGGCTCCGGCAAGTTTGCCGCGTTGCACGCTTCGCAAGTGCGCAGCGGCATGTTCCTTTACGTTCCGAGGGGAGTGGAAATCGCACTGCCCGTCGAAACCTTTCATTGGCTCAGCGGCGAGAATGCCAGCCTCTTTCCGCATACGCTTATCGTCGCGGAGGAAAACGCGAAAGTGACCGTCGTGGACTACTTTGCCAATGCCTCCGAGTGCCCCGGGTTCGTCTGCGGCGTGAACGACATAGCCACTGCGGCAGGCGCGAAAGTCACCTACGTCGCAGTGCAGGAATGGAACCGGAATATGCTGGCGTTTCACATGAACAACACGACCGTCGCCCGCGACGCCAGCGTGCTTGCGCTTCGGCTAAACCTTGGCGGCGGGCGCGTCCGCGACGAGGCCGTCTCCCGCCTGCGCGGCCCCGGCGGACGTAGCGACATGCTCAGTGTCAACGCAGCAGAAGGCGCGCAGATTTTCGACCAGCGCACCCTGCAAATCCACGAAGCCCCCAACGCCACCAGCGACCTACTTTACAAAAACGCGCTCAACGACACCTCGCGCACGATTTTCACCGGCCTCATCCGCGTGGATGAAGGCGCACATAAAACCGACGCTTACCAAAAAGTCCGCAATCTCGTCCTCAGCGACGAAGCCGAAGCCAACAGCGCCCCCGGCCTAGAAATCGAAGCCGACGACGTGCGCTGCACCCACGGTGCGACGAGCGGTGCGCTGGATGAAGAACAAGTGTTCTATTTCCAAAGCCGCGGCATCCCTCGCCGCGTCGCGCAGCAGTTGGTCACGTTTGGATTCCTCAGCGAAGTCTTCGAGCGCATCCCCAATGCAGCCCTCTCCGCACATCTCTGCGACTTACTTCACGGGAAATTGGGCTGATTTACCGCGCCAAGCGCGCGAGCAGCCAGATGAGAAATAGGATACCAAAAAGCAGCCCAAGGATCGCGGCGGCGACTTTCATCAACTCGCGGGGCTTCATTTCGGTTCTTTTGCGCCAATCATTCATTTTGCTGTCTGTATGCGGAAAATGGTGCGCTGAAAACGACATTCGCCTTGCCGCTGGTGGGCGGACTTCCTACACCGCACGTTCTATATGAGCAGAAAAATTCGTTACGGCATGGTGGGCGGCGGACGCGGCGCATTCATCGGGGCACTTCATCGCATCGCGGCGGCGATGGACGGACAGATCGAGCTGGTCTGCGGCGCTTTCAGCAGCGACCCGCAGCGCAGCAAAGACAGCGGGGCAGACTTTTTCCTCCCGGCAAACCGCTGCTACGGCACCTACGAGGAAATGATCCGCGCCGAGGCCAAGCTCCCGCTCGGCGAGCGCATGGACTTCATGTGCATCGTCACGCCAAACTTCATGCATTTCCCGCCTGCGAAAATGGCGCTCGAAAACGGCCTCCACGTCCTCAGCGACAAGCCCGCCACCTTCAGCCTCGACGAGGCGAAAAAGCTCGCCGCCATCGTCAAAAAGAGCGGCCTCCTCTACGGCCTCACCCACAACTACACCGGCTACCCACTCGTGAAAGAAGCCCGCGCAATGGTCGCCGCTGGCAAGCTCGGCAAAATTCGCAAAGTCGTCGTCGAATACCCGCAAGGCTGGCTCGCCACGCGCCTCGAAGCCTCCGACCAAAAGCAGGCTGCATGGCGCACCGACCCTAAGCGCAGCGGCGCGGCAGGCTGCATCGGCGACATCGGCACCCACGCCGAGAACCTCGCCGAATACATCACCGGTCTCCCCATTTCCGAACTCGCCGCCGACCTCACCGCCTTCGTGAAAGGCCGCAAGCTCGACGACGACGGCAACCTTCTCCTCCGCTTCAAAGGCGGCGCGAAAGGCGTGCTTCACAGCTCGCAGATTTCCGTCGGCGAGGAGAACAACCTCAACATCCGCGTCTATGGCGAAAAGGGCGGACTCGAATGGCACCAGAACGAGCCCAACACGCTCCTCGTCAAATGGCTCGACCAGCCGACGCAAATCTTCCGCACCGGCAACGGCTACCTCGGCAAAGCCGCAGCCTCCGCCACGCGCACCCCGCCCTCGCACCCCGAAGGCTACCTCGAAGCCTTCGCCAACGTGTACCGCGCCTTCGCCGGTGCCGTCCGCGCCCGACTCGACGGCAAGAAGCTCGCCAAGGATGACCCCGCGAACGATTACCCAAAAATCGAAGACGGCGTACGCGGCATGGCCTTCATCGAAGCCGTCGTAAAATCGTCCAAAGCCAACGCGGCGTGGACGAAACTGGAGACGTAGTCTTTCACTTCAACAATCAACAATCAGAGTTCATCAATCAGCAATTTCTGCCGTCCAAATTGTCGATTGATGAATTTCGATTGCTGATTGGTGAAGTATTGGAATCTGATGAATGAGAAGGCGTTCAATCTCGAAGATCGTTTGGTGGAGTTTGCCGTGCGCGCAATCAATGTCGTCGAGTCCCTACCCGATACTAGAGCTGGGAACCACATTGCCGGTCAGTTGGTTCGTTCGGGCACTTCGCCTGCGCCCAACTATGGGGAAGCGCAAAGTGCTGAGTCTCAAAAGGATTTCATCCACAAGATGAAGGTATGCCTCAAGGAACTCCGTGAAACACTCATCTGGCTGAAAATCATCGTTCGGAAGCAGCTTTGCTCGGCAGATCGTCTCGGTTCGATTCTTCAAGAATGCAACGAACTCATCGCTATTTTCGTGAGCAGCATCCAGACAGCGGAAAAGAAATTGCGTTCAGCCGCGTAAGTCCATGACTTCAACAATCAACAATCAGAGTTCATCAATCAGCAATTTCTGCCGTTCAAAATGTCGATTGATGAATTTCGATTGTTGATTGGTGAGGGTATATTCTCCGCACATGCACATCACCGGAGTCATCAAACGCCGCATCCTCGTCAACTACCGCGTCGCTCCCGCCGTCGTGCGGACGCTGCTGCCTGCGCCTTTTCGGCCCAAGCTACACGCGGGGTTTGCAGTCGTCGGCATCTGCCTCATCCGACTGGAAAAGATGCGGCCTGTCGGCTTTCCGGCGTTCATCGGAGTCACCAGCGAGAACGCTGCGCACCGCATCGCGGTCGAGTGGGATGAAGGAGTGAACGTCCGCGAAGGCGTGTTCGTTTTCCGCCGCGACACGAACTCGCTGCTCAACCACTACGCGGGCGGACGACTCTTTCCCGGCGAGCAACACTACGCGGATTTTGCCGTGCGCGATGCGGGCGGCCACATCGGCCTCCGCGCCCGGCCAGACAACGGAGCGGCGCTCGTCGAGCTACGCGGACACGAGAGCGCCGCGCTGCCCGGCAGCTCCATCTTTCGTTCACTGGAGGAAAGCTCGCGCTTTTTCGAGGCGGGATGTCTCGGCTTTTCGCTCGGCAAAAAGGGCGACATTGACGGAATGAAGCTCGTCACTCGCGAATGGTCCGTCCGCCCTTTCGAGGTCGAGATATGCCGCTCGCGATTCTTCGCCGACACGAGCGTTTTCCCGGCGGGCAGCGTCGTCTTTGATCACGCGATTCTCATGCGCGACATCCCGCACGAATGGCACACTTGCCCCGCGCCCGTAGCGACGGTAAAGCGGATCGCGTGAGCTAACGCGCACACGTCCCGTCTTCACACGGGGGCTGCGCGAGCAGGCGGGCGGCTGTTTCCGGGCTGTGCCCAAAGAGCCACCGCGAGATGGTGAGGCGGTTTTGCGAGACGCCGTGGCAGATGCTGCGAGCGAATGGCTTGAGCAGTGGATGCGACATTCGCAGCGACCAGTTGCGATATTCGCGCAGCGCCCAGAGAGTCATGATCCAGCCGTTCACGCCGCGCCAGACTTCGCCGGTATCGGCAATCGCGATGAGTTCTTCCCCCGGCTTCAGCGCGCCGATTCCGGGGAAACGATCTTCGAGATGCTCGTCTTGCAATGGGACGAAAATGAGCGGGACGTAGGCCGCCTGTTGCGAGAGCCAGACGCGGATGCTGCGACACATCGCGCACTTGGCGTCGTAGAGAATGGTGAGTGTTTTCATGGCACTTCACCGCGACCGCAGGGGAGCGGTCGCGGTGGTTTGGAGTGGTTTAGTGCCGGGCGACGTAGGCGTCGGGGCCCACGGGCGGTGGTGCATGGCGGATGACGGCGTTTTTCCGCATCGTGTTAAAGACGTAGATGTTCAGGAAGTGCATCACGCCGAGGATGAGCAAGACGCAGCCGACTTTCGTGCCGAGGCTTGAGGTGGACCCCGTTCTTCGGCCAGAGTTAATGGAAATTAAGCTATGGCGGAGAGACGTAAAGAAGTGATGGAATGGTGGTCGTTTCTGGTCAAGGAGATTGGTGT
>CAMDQC010000045.1 GCA_945905735.1 Prosthecobacter debontii
TCCGCAGTTGTCTCCGGCTTCTCCAGTTTTCATGTCTTTCTGTGGTCAGGTCTTTCACCTTCTTTCTTTGGTTATGTGCAGGCGCACTAGCTCACGCGGCCCCCCGCGTGAACCACATCACGCGAAGCGCACTCTTATTGGTAGCACGCCCCCATTCAAAGGACGCATCCACGCAGCAGACACGCCGCTTTCCCGTTGCCGCGTCGGCACAGAACGTGTTCCCTCCGCGCGCATGAAATCTCTTCCGGTCCTCTTTCTCGCTGTTGCGTCCGCTTTTTCCGCTCACGCGGATGAGACCCTCGATGCTGGGCTGATGCGGATGCCCGCTGTCTCGGAAAAAAATATCGCCTTCGTCTATGCGGGCGACATCTGGGTCGCCCCGAAGGAAGGCGGGACGGCGCAGCGGCTCTCCTCACCGCGTGGCGCGGAGTCTTGGCCGCGCTTTTCGCCGAGCGGGCGCGAAGTGGCGTTCTCGGGGAACTACGAGGGCAACGAGGATATTTACGTCATGCCCATCTCCGGCGGCGAGCCGCGCCGCGTGACGTATCATGGCGGGGCGGAGCGCATGATTGCTTGGTGGCCGGATGGGAAGTCGCTCCTCTTCGCCTCGCACCGCGAGAGCTTCACCGAGCGCGTGGGGCAGTTTTTCAAAATTGACGCGCAAGGAGGAGAGGCCAAGCGCCTCGCGATTCCGTATGGGGAGCTCGCGGCGATTTCGCCGGACGGCAAGACCGTCGCCTACACGATGACCGACACCGACCGCGCCTCGTGGAAGCGGTATCGCGGCGGCATGGCCCCGGATGTTTGGCTCTTCAATTTGGAAACGGGCACCGCCGAAAACGTCACCGCCAACGACGCCTGCGACTCCGCGCCGATGTGGGCCAGCGCGACGAAACTCTACTTCCTCTCCGACCGCGACGCCGCCAAACGCGCGAACCTTTGGTGCTACGACACCGCCGCGAAGACGCTCCGCCAAGTCACCACTTATAAAGACTACGACGTGCGCTTCCCCAGCATCGGGCCAAAGGAGATCGTCTTCGAGAACGGCGGCGCCCTCGTCCTGCTCGACCTCGCCACCGAGAAGACCCGCGAGGTGAAAGTGGACGTCATCACCGACAAAGCCACGCTCCGCCCGCGCCTCGAAAACGTCAGCACTCGCGTGGCCAACGCCGCCATTTCCCCGCAGGGAAAGCGCGTGCTCTTTGAGGCTCGCGGCGACATCTTCTCGGCCCCGGCGGAGAACGGCGTCATCCGCAACATCACCGAGACGCAGGGCATCGCCGAGCGTTACCCCGCGTGGTCGCCGGATGGAAAATGGATCGCGTATTTCTCCGACCGCAGCGGCGAATACGAACTCACCCTCCTCCCCGCAGACGGCAAGGGCGCAGAGAAGCAACTCACCACGATGGGCCCCGGCTGGCGCTACCAGCCGTATTGGTCGCCCGACTCCAAGAAGCTCGTGTTCATCGACAGCGCCATGAAGATTTGGCTCCACGACACCGACGCGCAAACGACCACGCAAGTCGCCCAGCAAAAATGGATGTATCACGGCGACCTCGACCGCTTCCGCGTGAGCTGGAGCAGCGACAGCCGCTGGGTCGCCTACTCTGGCGACACCACAGCGCAGCAGTCCACCATCGTCCTCTACGACGTAAAAGCGAAGAAAGCCAACGTGGTGACGAGCGCCTTCTACGACGACGACCTCCCCGTCTTCGACCCCGCCGGCAACTACCTCTTTTACCGCAGCAAGCGCACCTTCCAAGCGCACTACAGCGACTTCGACAACACCTGGGCCTACGTCAATTCACACAACATCATCTGCGTCCCCCTCCGCAAAGACATGCCCTCCCCGCTCGCGCCCAAGAACGACGAAGAACCCTTCAAGAAAGACGAGCCCAAGAAAGACGCACCAAAATCCACCGACCCAGAAAAGAAACCCGAAGAGCCGAAGAAAGTCGCCGCCGCCGAGGAAAAGAAGCCCGACGAGAAAAAGCCCGAGACCCCCGTCGCCGCCGCAAAGCCCGAGGAGAAAAAGCCCGAATCCAAAGACCTCAAGATCGATCTCGATGGCTTCGAGGCCCGCGCCATCGTCCTCCCCGTCGGCAGCGGCAGCATCGACCAGCTTTCTGCGCTCCCCGGCAAAGTCCTCTTCCGCTGGCCACCGCGCAAAGGCGGAAGCGGACGCACCGCCCCCCTCAGCGTCTATGACCTCGACTCCCGCTCCGAGGGCCAAATCATCGACGACATCGGCGGCTACGAAATATCCGGCGACGGCAAAAAACTCCTCGTCGCACGCGGCGGCACATGGAGCATCACCGGCACCGGCGCAGGCGCAGGCGTCGGCAAAGGCATAAACGCCACCCTCGAAATGACCGTCGATCCCATCACCGAGTGGAAGCAAATGTTCGACGACGCATGGCGCATCGAGCGCGACTTCTTCTACGACCCACACCTCCACATGGTCGCATGGCAACAAATGCGCGAACGCTACGGCAAAATGATCGCCAGTTGCGTCACCCGCCACGACGTCAACTACGTCCTCGGCGAACTCCTCGGCGAACTCAACAGCTCCCACGCCTACCGCAGCGGCGGCGACATCGACGGCGGCCTCTCCCGCTCCGTCGGCTACCTCGGCTGCGACTACGAACTCAAAGACAGCGCCTACCGCATCAGCAAAATCCTCGACGTCGCCCCCTGGGATACCGGCGTCCGCTCCCCCCTGCGCGGCCCCGGCATCACCATCAAAGAAGGCGACTACCTCCTCGCCGTCAACGGGCGCAAAATAGACCCCGCCCAAGAACTCTACGCCGCATTCCAAGGCCTCGCCGACAAAGCCGTCATCCTCAGCATCAACGACAAGCCCACCCTCGACGGCGCAAAAGAAATCCTCATCCAAACCATCGGCACCGAAGCCCCCCTCCGCCACTACGCATGGATCGAGCACAACCGCCACCGCGTCGAAGAAGCCACCGGCGGAAAAGTCGGCTACATCTACGTCAAAAACACCGGCATCGACGGCCAGACCGAACTCTACCGCCAATGGCGCGCACAAACCCACAAACAAGGCCTCATCATCGACGAACGCTGGAACGCCGGCGGCCAAATCCCCGACCGCTTCATCGAACTCCTCAACCGCCCCATCACCGCCCACTGGGGCGTCCGCGACGGCCAAGACTGGACCACCCCATTCGTCCCCGTCCCCCAAGCCAAAGTCATGCTCGCAAACCGCTGGAGCGGCTCCGGCGGCGACTGCTTCCCCTGGCTCTTCCAGCAAAAAAAACTCGGCCCCGTCATCGGCACCCGCACCTGGGGCGGCCTCATCGGCATGACCGGCTGCCCCCCCCTCATCGACGGCGGCACCGTCACCGTCCCCACCTTCAGCATCTACGACAACGCCGGAAAATGGATCATCGAAGGCCACGGCGTCGATCCCGACATCGCCGTAATAGACGACCCCGCACTATTGGCAAAAGGCACCGACCCTCAGCTCGAACGCTCCATCACCGAGATAAAAGCCATCCTAGAAAAAGCCCCCGTCGTTGCGCCGAAAAAGCCCACCTACCAAGACCGCACAAAATAGCCCATTGCGGCCCAAGCATGACTCACAAGTCTGAGCGCCAGGTGTGACCGCGTGGTGAAGTAGACGTTAGCGAAACTCCGCGCTCGTGAGGTATTTTAGCAAGTCGGCCTCCATGGCGGCGGCGGTGTCGAAGCCGTAGAGTTTGGCGAGGCTTTCGGGGTCGGGCATTTGGTGGGAGGTGCTGATGCGTTGGGCGAGTTTGTTGTAGGCGGAGAGGCGGGGGAGGGTGCTTTGCAGGTAGCGGGAGAAGCCGTAGGTGAGGGCGATTCCTTTTTCGTCTGCGGAGGCGGCTTCCATTGCGTAGAGGAGTTCGAGGGTGGGTTTTACGTCGCCTTTGCGGATGAGTTTTTTGAGTTCGCTGGCCCAGTTGCGACTGTCTTTGAAGCCGCCGGAGGTGTTCACGTCGTTGCCGGAGATGCTGCGGGAGCTGAGGAGGTTGGTCTCGGATTTTCCGGTGAGGCCGATTTCTTTGTAGTAGCTGTGGCCGGTGGAGACGGAGAACCAGCCTTTTGCGCCGAAGCTGGTGACGCCGCCTGCTTGGACGTCGAGGAGGTCGCCGGCGAGGCAGTGGACGAAGAAGGGCACCCATACGCCTTTGATGGCCTCGGTGCGTTTGCCGTCCGCGGAGGTTTTGCGGTAGCCGCGGAAGACGCGGGCGTGTTGGAGGAGGCCGTTGTCGCGGGCGATTTCTACGGGGAGCGTCATGGCTCCGGCGGCGCTTTTGGGCCAGGTGGCTCGGACGCGATTTGCGTTTTCGTCGCTGCCCGCTTTGGCGAGGAGTTCGGCGTACCAGGCACCGATGGCGTCGTAGGTGGTGTCGTCGGGGGCGATGAAGATGCCCATTTTATCGGTGCGGAACTTCTGCATGAAGGTGGCGTGGAAGCAGGCGGCGTCCACCCACATGCGCTCGGCGAGTTCGCCCATGTCGTCGGCAGCGGCACCTTTCATGTGCATGATTTTGAAGTGGGCGGTTTCGAGGATGTCGAAGGTGGCGGCGGGGATGGCGAGGGTGCCGGCTTTTTTGAAGGTCTTTTGGTCCACTTTGGCGAGCTTGGCGGGGACGGGAAGCGCGATGGCTTGTGTGGTGGCGAAGCCGGCTTTTGCGTCGGGGGCGAATTCTTTGACGTAGTCGTTGTCGCCGATGCTGAGCCATGTTTTGTCGAGCTGCACTTGGCGCGAGTCTTTGTCGAGGATGACGACGGCGTTGCCGACGGTTTTGACGAGTGTGCCTTCGATGGTGCGGCCATCCATGACGACCCACGTGCGTGGTTCCAGCGCGTGTGCGGTGCTGAGAATGGTGACGAGTGCGAGTAACAGTCCGGGAGCTTTTTTCATAAGTGGGCGGAGTAAATGACTGCGCCCGGCGGCTGTCCAACATTTTTCCCCGAGTGCTTGCACACGCTGCGGCGCGTCACTACACGGTTCGCCATCTAAACTATGAAACTCCAGGCCACTATTCTCGCAGCGCTCGCGTTCGGCGCATTCACCATCACTCCAGCCGAGGCGCAGCAGGCGGCGGCATTTCGCAGATTCCAGACGCGCGATGGGAAGACGTTTTATGCTGCGGTGACGGCGAAGACGGATGCGGGCGTCTCGCTGCGGCTGCAAAACGGGCAGCCCGCGAATTTGCTCATCCGCGAACTCAGCCTGCCGGACCAGCAGTTCGTGCGGAAGTGGACGAAGTTTAAGGACGAGCTGCTGAACAACGTCGCCTTTGCGAAGCTCACGGTGAAAGAGCTGCTGGAGCTTCGCGGCTACCAGTCGTTCGAGTTTGAGATTCAGGGGAACCACATTTTCGTGGACGGCGAGATGAACGGCAAGAAGCTGAAAATGATGGTGGATACGGGCGCGCAAACGTCGCTCATCCATCTCGAAGCCGCCAAGACTGCGGGGCTCGAAATCGGGCCGATGGACCAAGAAATCTTCGGCGTGGGTGGCAAGGCGATGGCGGCGGTGAGCAAGTTCACCCAGCTAAAGCTCGGCGACGCCATCATCGAAAACCGCCGCGTCCTCGCCACCGACATGAGTCGCGTGGGCGGCGGGCAGCAGTTCGACGCAATCTTCGGCGCAGACTACCTCCGCGAGCTGGATGCCGTCATCAGCTACCGCGAAGGCCGCATGTTTTTGAAGCCCGAGAACGTCAAGTCCGCCGTGGTGAAACCTGCGGGCCCGGTGCCCAACCCGGCGATGGCCGAGTTCAAACGATGGACCACTTCGGACAACAAACAGTTCGTCGCCGCGCTGCACGACAAGAACGAGACGCAGGCTTTTTTCCGCCTGCAAAATGGGCAAGTCTCCCCGCTCGCCATAGACCGTCTCGCCGACGCCGACAAAGATGTCGTCGCCAAGTGGGATAAGCTCCGCGACCAGCTCTCCAAGAATCCCGAATGGCGCACGCTGACTACTAAAGAGCTGCTCGAACTCCGCAGCTACCAGTCCTTTGAATACCGGCTCGACGGCAACCACATCCTCGTGGACGGCATGGTGAACACGCTGAAAGCCACCTTCCTCATCGATACCGGCGCGCACGGCGGCGTCTTCCACATCCCCTTTGCGAAAAGCGCGGGAATCGAGATCGGCCCGATGAACCGCGTCATCTCAGGCATCGGCGGCGACGCCCCAGCCGCAGACGCCAAAGTGGCGATGATGAAGATGGGCGACGCCGTAATCACGAACCGCGTCCTCATGGCCGCCGACTTGGAAAAAGACCGCCCATCCTACGGCGGCAAGAGCAACCACGATGCGATCTTCGGGGCCGATTTCCTCCGGCAGCTCGACGGCGTCATCAACTACAAAGAAGGCCGCATTTTCCTAAAGCCCGACCAATCCGACAAACCCGACGAAGCGCCGAAAGAGGCCAAGCCCGCCGAGGTAAAGCCCGCTGATGTAAAGCCTGCGCCTGCGAAGTAGATTCTACCCGAAATGTTCCACCCGCAGCAACCGCGGCTCGCCGATGACGCATTCTAGGGCGTGGGCGTGGAAGCAAACTATCAGCCTGACACCACCCCGCACAGCCACCGTGAAAAGGTCGGGCGCTTCGCGCTAACATCCTACGTCTTTGCAAGTCGCTCCCGTAAGTTTTTCGGCGCGATGAACGAATGTGCTTTTCCTACCTTTCGATGTTCCAGCAGGCCGAGATCTGCAAGTGAGAGCAGGTCGTTTCGTGCTGTGTCGTATGCGGTGTTGTGACTCATTTGGTGACCTCCGACGCTGTATGGGTAGCCGGGGTTCTTTATCGCGTGGGCGAGGATTGCCAGTTGCCGGTGATTGAGTCCGGAAAACTGGTGAAGCAGATGAGTGCAAGCCGCGACTTCTTCCGATTTCTTCGCAACATAGTCATGCAACTCCGCTAACGACTGCCGAATCACTTCTACCTGATGAATGATGAAATACGTAAGGTCGTTTCCGTCGGTTTCGGTATGGAGAAACGCCAAGCCATACTTCGTTGGTGACTTACGCAAGAATTGCGAAATCGAAACGAACTCGAAAAGCCAATAGCCCTGCCGGAGCATCTGCCAGTAAAACAAAGCGCGAGCCGTCCGCCCGTTGCCGTCGGCGAATGGGTGATCATATGCCAGCCAAAAATGCAGGATGATTCCCCGGACTACTGGGTGCATAAAATCCGCAGGCGTCTCTCCGTTTGCAAACGCGCACATCGCTGCGATCCGCCCATCGAGTTCGCTTGCAGGCGGCGGAATGTGGAACACGGTGCCCTCCATGTCGGATACATCAATACTCTCATCATCGCGTCGGAATCGCCCAGCTCCGTCCGGCACGTCCAATGCGTCCTCGGAAAGTTGGCGGTGGATTTCGAGTAGGAGTTCCGGTGTCAATTTATGGTCCTTCCACTCAATAATCCGCTTCATTGTCAGGAAATTATTCAGGATCATCCGCTCGCTCTTGTCTCTTGGCGGGCGCCCGTCTGCCAGCATCCGTTTTGCCGCTTCTCTCGTCGTTGCCGCACCTTCTAACTGACTTGAGGAAATGGCTTCCTCCATCAAAGAGCGCACGAGGTACCGATCACGTTCGGCGGCGTTGGTTACTTGCGTGGACACTCCGAGCATGGTCCCGCCTTCGCGGTCGATTCGGTGAATCAACTCCAGCAAAACGTCAGGCAGACCGTAGGCAAAAGGTTTGCCCTGCTTGTCCTTCAGCACGGCGAGGTGTTTCTGGCTATTGATTCTTTTGAGCTTCAGCGCCAACCACCACGTTTCTCGGCTCCAATCGTTTGGGGCCTTTCGATACTTGAGTTCATCCCAATGGAGATACCGGTTCAAGTCTTGCGCAACACCGGCAAAAAGCTCCGGCATTCTTTCGAAGTCTTGTTTCGCAAGGAGGTCTCGCAGCGATGGCGGTGTCTCAGGAATTTTCATTCACCTTTGAGATTCCACACTTCCCGATCTGCCGCAACGCATTATTACCAATTTGGTGGATTTTGGTAATCAATTGGTAATAGAGGCAACCACAACCTGTGCGGTACGAATAGCCCTTCGACGCGATATGCAGTGGACCAAAGTCCAAAATCCGCTAACCGAAATTCTCCACCCTTAGCAGCCGTGGCTCGCCGATGACGCATTCGAGGGCGTGGATGCGGGTGATGGCTTCGCGGACTTGGGCGTGGGTGGCATCGTGGAGCATGAGGATGAGCTCGGCTTGCTCGCCGTCGCTCTCGGGCTGGATCATGCTGCTGATGCCGACATTTGCACTGCCGAGGACTCCTGCGACTTGGGCGAGGACGCCGGGTTTGTCGTCCACGGGGACGCGCAGGTAATACTGGCAGGTGATTTGGTCGAGCGGCTTGCAGTCGCCGTAGAGGCCGTGGGGCATGAAGCCGCAGTCGCGCCGCTTTACGTCGAGCGCGGCGGCGGCTTCGGCGAGGTCTGCGATGACGGCGCTGGCGGTGGCGTCCTGGCCTGCGCCGCGTCCGTAGAACAGCGTCTCCCCGACGACATCGCCGTGAACGCAGAGGGCATTGAACACGCCGTTGACGCTGGCGAGCACGTGTTTCTCGGGGACGAGTGTGGGGTGGACCCGGACTTCGATTTCCGCGCCGGCGTCGGCTTTAATGATGCCGAGGAGCTTGATGCGGTAGCCGAGTTTTTTGGCAAAGCAGATGTCGCGGGCGGTGACTTGCTCGATGCCTTCGACGAAGACTTTGCTCGGGCAAATCCAAGTCCCATACGCGAGCGAGGCGAGGATGATGGCCTTGTGCGCGGCGTCCCAGCCGTTGACGTCGAGCGTCGGGTCGGACTCGGCGTAGCCCTGCGCCTGCGCTTCGGCGAGCGCGGCTGCGTAGTCGAGCCCGGCCTCGGTCATGCGCGTGAGGATGTAGTTCGTGGTGCCGTTGATGATGCCGTGGATGCTCTTGATGTGGTTGCCCACGAAGCTCTCGCGCACGGCTTTGATGATGGGGATTCCGCCGGCGACTGCGGCTTCGAAAAAGACGGGGACTTGTTTGGAAGCGGCGAGGTCGAAGATTTCCTTCCCGTGCTCGGCGAGCAGTGCCTTGTTTCCGGTAACGACGATTTTCCCGAGCTCAATCGCGCGGATGATGAGGGCGCGCGCTTCGTCGATTCCGCCCATGAGTTCGACGACGATTTGAACAGCCGGGTCTTCCACGACGTCCTGCCAGCGTGTGGTGAAAAGGGACGCCGGTGCGTTCACTCCGCGGTCTTTTTTCAAATCGCGCACGGCGGCCTTTTTCACGACGAGTTCGACGCCGAGCCGCTCGGAGAGGAGCGCGCGGTTGCGGTCGAGGTGTTTAAAGACGCCCGCGCCGACAGTGCCGAAGCCCGCGAGTCCGATGCCGATTTGTTTCATGGCTTACGATTTCTTCGCGGTGCTTTGGATATACACTTCGCGCAGGAGCTTGAAGTCCACATCCACCGGCGATTGCGTCATCAGATCGCAGCCACGGTTGTTTTTTGGAAAAGCGATGACGTCGCGGATGCTGTCGGCCCCCGCGATGAGCATGACGAGCCGGTCGAGGCCCAGTGCGAGCCCACCGTGCGGCGGTGCGCCGAAGCTGAACGCCTTCAATATGTGGCCAAACTTCACCTGCTGCTGCTCGGCATTGACGCCCAGCACTTCAAAGAGCTTTGCCTGCAAATCCCGCTCGTGAATCCGGATGCTGCCGCCGCCGAGTTCCACGCCGTTCAGCACCACGTCGTAAGCTACCGCGCGCACCTTCGCGTAATCGCCCGCTTCCATCGCCGGCACGTCTTCCGTTTTTGGCCGCGTGAACGGATGATGCACCGCGACCCAGTGATTGTCCTCCGGCGAAAATGCCAGCAGCGGGAAATCCACTACCCACAGAAAATTCAGCTTGTCCGCATTCGCCTTGATGAGCCCGAGCAACTCCGCACAGCGCATTCGCACGCGGCCCAGCACTTCGCACACGGGCTCCAGCTTTGCATCTGCGCCGAAAAAGAGCACGTCGCCCGCTTGGAAATCCATGCGTTCCGCCAGCGCCGCCTTCTCCGCGTCGCTGAAGAATTTCACGATAGGCGACTCCCATTCGCCGCCGACCGTCCACTTCACATACGCCAGCCCTTTCGCCCCGCACTCCACCTTCACCCACTCCTCCCACTTCTTGAGCTGCTCTTTAGAAAGCAACGCCGCCGCGCCCTTCGCATTGATCGCCTTAATCGTCCCCCCGCCGCTCGCCACCGATGCAAACACCTTAAACGCCGACGACGCAAAAACATCCGTCAACTCCGTCAGCTCCAAGCCGAACCGCGTATCCGGCTTATCGCTGCCAAAGCGCGTCATCGCCTCACTATACGGCATCCGCGGAAAAGGCGTCGGGATGTCCACGCCCACGCTCTCCTTGAAAATGCGCGTCAACAGCCCCTCCACCAGCGTCTGAATATCCTGCTCGCCCACGAACGACGCCTCGATGTCGATCTGCGTGAACTCCGGCTGACGGTCCGCCCGCAAATCTTCATCGCGGAAGCACCGCGCGATTTGGAAATACTTCTCCAGCCCCGCCACTTGCAGCAACTGCTTGTACTGCTGCGGCGCCTGCGGCAGCGCGTAAAACGTCCCCGGATTCAACCGCGACGGCACGAGGAAATCCCGCGCACCCTCCGGCGTCGGGTTCGATAAAATGGGCGTCTCGATTTCCAAAAACCCGCCCTCATCCAGAAAGTCCCGCGTCGCCTTCACCACCCGATGACGCAACTTCAGATTGCGCTGCATATGCGCCGTCCGCAGGTCCAAATACCGATACTCCATGCGCAAATCCTCATTCACCTTCGGGTCATCGAGCGGAAACGGCGGCACCTCCGCCTTATTCAGCACCTTCAGCTCCGATGCAATCAGCTCGATCGCCCCCGTCGCCAGCTTCGCATTTTCCGTCCCCGGCAGCCGCGCGGCGACGGTGCCCGTCACCTGAATCACATCTTCCGCCCGCAGCTTGTGACTCGCCTCCAGCCCCGCCTGCCCATCCTCCGAGCGGAAGACAATCTGCGTCATCCCCTCGCGGTCGCGCAGGTCCACAAAGATGACGCCGCCCTGGTCGCGCTTCGTATTCACCCACCCCGCAAGAGTGACCGTTTGACCGACAGATTCAGCGCGCAGGCTGTGACAAGAAGTAGTTCGATACATAAAAAGAAAGGGCGCGGAGGATATTCACGGGAGGGCGCTTGGCTAGAGCGGAGTGTGGAGAAGTTTTGCATAAAAATAGAACTGCAATCAGGCAGAAGGATGTCAGCTTTTGAAATGCAAACGATCACCGCCAGTCCGCACCCACGCCGTAGTTTATGAAACACACACTTCTCGCATTCCTCCTCGCCGCAGCCTCGCTCTTCGCAAGTGAGCCGTGGCCCGGTGTCCCATACACGGAGGTCCGCGCATTTGCGTGGGATGGGAAGATCGAAACGCAGCGACTCATTGGGGACGACTTCACGTTTGTTGAGGGCGTCATCGACAAAGAAGGAGCCGTGCTCAGTGCCGACCAAATCAAGCGCCTCCTCACAGCGCAGGCGCGGCGTTACAAGGAGCGGTCATTCGCGGCATGTTACAGCCCCCATAACGCATTCGTCTTCTACAACGCGGAGAAAAAGCCGGTCGCCTTCCTGGAAATCTGCTTCGATTGTCTCGGCAACCGCTCCAACCCCGCCGACGATAAATCCGACCCCGATTTCATGGCGCTCGGGAAGATTTGTGAAGAACTCAAGCTGCCGTTTGGTCACCACAATACTTTGGCAGAACTCCAGAAAAAAGTCCGATGGTTAGGTCAATCAGACGAGAAGAAGCCAGCGCGTAAGAAAAAATAAACCGCCCACTCCAACGGGCGTGATTAAATGGGGAACAGCAAGTGAAGCGCAATCGTAGCGGGGCTATCACAAGGAGGGGGAACGTCCCGTTCCCCTGAACCACGAAGTGGTTCCCGAGCGGCTCGCAGTTTATGAGCGGCGCTTCGCGCCGCAGGGGAACGGGACGTTCCCCCTCCTTGTGGGCTTTCGCCCTTTTGGTGCCGATCCCATTGCATTCCACGTTTACTCACACCCCGCAAAACCGTAGCGTTGCCTTTCCTGCGGCTCTGGAATCAACTCCCGGCCATGCTGCTCGTCATAGATAACTACGACTCTTTCACCTACAACCTCGTCCAATACTTCGGCGAGCTGGGGGCCGAGGTGCTCGTGAAGCGGAACGACGAAATCACGCTCGACGCCATCGCCACGCTCAAGCCCGAGCGCATCTGCATTTCGCCCGGCCCTTGCACGCCGAACGAGGCGGGCATTTCGTGCGATGTGATTCGCCGGTTTGGGCCGTCGGTGCCGCTGCTGGGCGTGTGTCTGGGGCACCAAAGTATCGGGTATGTTTTCGGCGGCGAGGTCGTGCGCGCGGGGCGGCTGATGCACGGGAAGACGTCGCCCATTTTGCACAACGGGACGGGTATTTTCGCCGGACTGCCATCGCCGTTTGAGGCCACGCGTTATCACTCGCTCTTGGTGAAAAGGGAGACGTTCCCCGCGTGCTTGGAGATCACCGCCGAGACGAAAGAAGGCGAGATCATGGGCTTGCGGCACCGCGAGCTGCCGATCCACGGCGTGCAGTTCCACCCGGAGAGCATCCTCACGCTGGAGGGGAAGCGGCTGCTGTCGAACTTTCTGGCGATGTAGCCTCTTTCACGACGCCGCGCGCCAGCCCGACGAGCAAGTTGCACGCTTCGCGGCAGAGCAGGGGGAATGCGGCGCGCTGGTGTTTTTCCGGCGGGAGGCTGGTGATCGGTTGGGCGGGTGCGATCCGCCACAGCATCGTCTTTAAGCAACGCGAGCACTGCCGCCCGATGAGCGCCTGCGCCTGATCGTCGGTGAGTTTTTGCGTGATGCGATACATGCCCGTCTGCCGGGCGAGCGTGTCGCGGAGGTCGGTGGGCGTGAGTTCGCCGCGCGCGTCCGCGGTCCACAGGCCGAGCATCGCAGGGTAGAAATAGTCGAGCGCACGGACGACTTCGGCGACGCTGGAAAGGACGAGCCGCCAGCCGTGGCGGAGATCGTTCGTCGTTTTGATGGGCCGGAACGCGCCCGCGTCGTCGAGGGTTGCGAGGGTGCGCGCGTCTTGCCAGCGGGTGAAGGTTTGCAGCTCGCCCCCATCGCTCGAATCGTCGGCGTGGCGGAGTTCCCAGCCGTCGCCGCTGCGGGTGATGGCGATTTGCCCGATGGTGCGTCCGCCGTTTTCCAGCCAGCGGGTGAATGCTGTGAGGGTGTTCATTTTACGGAATCGAACGCGGCGACTTGGTCGAGGATCACTTCCGCAAAGCCGTGCTCCGTGCCGATGGAGCTGGCGTAGAAAAGCGTGCGCCCTCGCAGCGAATACGGATTGCCCGCGAAGACGCTCGCGCCGCCTGCGCTGGCCGCGCCCGGCGACTCGCTGGCGATGCCGAGTAGCACGGGGATGTCCTCATAGCTGTGCAGCCCATCAGCGATGAAAAACGGGACGACGACGACGTTCAGCTGCGATGCCAGCGTGGCCCAATCTGCGATGAGCGGCGGCTCTTCCATATACGCGCTGAGCACTTCGCCGTAGCGCCCCATCGCCGCGATGCGCTCAACCTCGCGCTTGGCGGCGAGGGCGGAGTTGTCGTTCAAGTTCGTGCCGTGTCCTACGATGAAAAGCGTCGTCTTTTCCGGCGGCACGCCGGGGGCGATGGCGGCGGCGCGAGCGAGCAGCAGCTCGGTCATTTTCTCGTGGCTGCCGACGGGCTCGCAGTATTTCACCGTGTGCCTGCCGATGCGCGTCACAGGCCCATCGAGCCCGAGTTCGCGGGGGATGACGGTGCGGGTGAAGTAGCCTTCGCTGATGAAGTTCGGCACGACGTAAACGTCCTCGCTTTCCACGCAGTCGAGCACTTGCCGGAGGCTCGGCTCTTCTTTCCAAAAGGCGCAATGCACCTCGCCGAAAATGCCTCGCTGGATGATGGATTCCGCGTGGTCAAACGTGGGCGCGCTGGAGTCGGGATTAAGCGTGGAGCCGTGGCCGACGATGATGAGTGCGCTGTCCGGTTTACTGAGCATAGGCTTGGATTCTCTACTTCGCCCCGCGCTTCTCCCGGCCACGGAAGCGGAAGAAAATCGGCAGCCCGGTGAACGGCGCGACCTCACGAATCTTCGCCTCCAGAAAGCGGCGGTAGCTCTCGTCGAGCAACGCCGAGTTGTTCACGAAAAAGACGAACTCCGGCACCGGGATGGCGCAAGTCTGCGGCTTCTCCGGCATGGTCGCGTAGATGATTTTGAAGCGTTTGCCTTTCCGGATCGCGGCAGGCTGCTGGGTAAATGCGGCTTCCATCAGGCGATTGAGCGGCCCCGTGGCGACGCGCTGGCGGGAGGCTTCTTGCACTTTATCAAACATCGTGAAAAGGCGGCGGATGTCCTCGCCGGTCTTCGCGCTCAGCAAGACGGTGGGCGCGTAGGGCAGGAAGAATAGCTCGCTCGTGATGGTCTGGATGAACTGCTCCACTTTATCTTTCCCGTCCAGCCGGTCCTTGATCAGGTCCATCTTGTTGACGGCAATGACGCACGGCTTTCCCGCCTGCTGGATCAAGCTCGCGATCTTCTTGTCCTGCGAAGTCACGCCCATCTCCGCGTCGATCACGATGCAGCAAAGGTCCGCGCGCTTCACACTCGTCTCGCTGCGCATGACGCTGAAGACTTCCACGGAGTTGTTCACCTTTCCGCGCGAGCGGATGCCGGCGGTGTCGATGAGGACGTAGTTCTTCCCACGGCGGGTGTACTCCACGTCCACGGCATCCCGCGTCGTTCCGCTGATAGGCGAGACCATCGTGCGGTCCGCGCCGAGGATGGCATTGGTGAGCGAAGATTTGCCGACGTTTGGCCTGCCGATGATGGTGATCTTCAAAGGCGGTTCTTCCTTCGGCCCATCGACAAATTCCGGCAACCGGCTCTCCAGTTCCTCGATGAGCTGGCCGATGCCGTGGTTGTGCTCAGCACTGATGCTGAGGATGCACTCAAAGCCCAACTCCTCGAACTCCCCGGCGAGCGACCCGTGCTTTGCGTGGTCGATCTTATTCACCGCGATGACGATCGGCTTACGCGCTTTGCGAAGCTGCTTCGCGAGCATCTCGTCCACGGCGGTCAAGCCGTCCTGCCCGTCCACGACGAGCAACAGCACGTCACTCGTCGCGATGGCGATGTCCGCCTCCGTCTGCACCTGCTCTTTGAAAGAAGCGTCCACATCCGCCCCGATACCGCCCGTGTCGAAGATGGCGAAAGGCGCTTTGCCGAGGCGGCATTCCGCACGGATGCGGTCGCGGGTGACGCCGGGTTGATCGTGGACGATGGCGATTTTGCGCCCGGCAAGACGGTTAAAAAGAGCGGACTTCCCGACATTTGGGCGTCCAACGATGGCTACAGTGCGTGACATTCGGCAGAGTGTCGGGGCGGGGAGAGAGGGTGTCGAGAGATTCCCTACGGCGCGACCGTTGCAGGGGCTTTGCTTTGGACGAACTTGGCGATCTCGGCGGCGGGCAATTTATCGGCGCGGGTAAGGGCGAGGACCATGCGAGTGTGGCTCTCGCCGGGGACGGTGATGAGGTGGTTTTTTACGCCGCGCGCATCGAGGAGTGTGTGAAAATGCTGGGATTGCCTGCGGAGGGGAGCGCTGTCGCCTTCCGCGTAGAGGAGGAGAAAGGGCGGCGCGTGCCGGGTAGCGTAGGTGGCGGGTGAGGCGGTGCGTCGCCAGTCAGGGTTCGCTCCTTTTTCCGCGAAGCGCTGGGCGTAAAAAGCGGGGAGGTTGCCGAGGCGATAGGTCTCGGCATCGGTCATATCGTAGCCAGCACCGCTGATGCAGATGGCTCCTGCGATCGGGAGTCCAGAGCGGGGGCGGAGCGCGACGTTGGCGGCGAGCTGGGCCCCGGCGGAGTGCCCGCCGATGAAGACTCGGGCAGGGTCGCCTCCGTATGCGGCGATCGATTTCTGCACCCAGGCGAGGGCGCGGGTAGCGTCGCGGAGTTGTTCGCGCCAAGTGACGCCGGGGAGGAGCCGGTAATTGATGACGGCAACGCCGATGCCGCGGGCGGCGTAGAAGCGCCCGATGTTGCCATAGATGTCTTCGCCACCAGCCGTGAGCGATTTATCGCCGGAGTCCCAACTGCCGCCGTGGATGAAAATGAAAACGGGCCAGCCTTTGCCCGCCGGGCGGAAAAGATCGAGGCGGTGCTTGGGATCGTGGGAGCCGGGAACGTAGGGGAGGTCGCGGGCGATTTGAGCTTCGGGTAACGGTGCGCGACGGTAGAGGGCTTTTACGCCAACGCGCTCGACGACGGAACATCCGGTAAAAAGCGCGCAGAACAATAGGATGAGGATTCGCATGGCGGAGCTAGAGATCATCGGCGCTTTACCCTCCGTTTACGCTTGGGCTCAGCGTCGGCGGAAATCTCGACGAGCGTGCCGACCGGGACGGCGTCGTAGAGTTCGATGATGTCGTCGTTTCCCATACGGACGCAACCGTGGCTGGCAGGAGTGCCGAGCAGGGATTCGGCGTTCGTGCCGTGGATATAGATGTAGCGCGATTTCGTGTTCGCGTTCTCGGGATCGAGCCCATCCAGCCACAGGATACGCGTCTGAACGTGGTCGGCGTCGTCTTTCTCGCTGCCAAACTTTCCGGTGGGCACACGGCTCTTAAAAATCATGCCCGCCGGGGCAGCGTCGCCGTGCTTTTCCGCGATGCGGAACTTGCCCGTTGGCGTCTTGTTCGAGCCAGGCTCCGAGCCCAAACCGAAGCTCGACGTAGAACATGCGTAGCGCCGCAGGAGAGCCCCGCTGGCGTCGAGGATGTCGAGTGTTTGACTTGGAACGTGGACAAAGATTCTCACGCGCCCCGTTCTATGGGGGAACCGAAGAAGTTGCTAGTGCGTTGCTATGGATTTCTTCAAAATGGGGTATCAACGAATTATGAAAGCACCGTTCTACTGCCTACTAGCGTTCCTCCTTATTTGCACGATCACCTGTGCGCGCGCGGACGAGCAAAACGGCCTCGCGGTTTCAATCACGCGAAAGACGGTGGATCGTAATTCGTCACGCGGTCCGCGTGCCGAGACGATCAAGATCGTGCAGGGACTGAAAGCAGAGGTGAAAAATGTTCGCTTGAGGCCTTTGCCAGCCGGTGAGGTGCGCTGGACGATCCTCGTTCGCAGAAACTCAGGGGAGATGATGCGATACCAAGGGTCTGAGCCGCTCAAGGCACTCAAGAATTCTGAAACGACCGAGTTGATGTTCGGAGATTTCAACTCCGTCGGCATCCGCAGCTTCGAGGGAATCGCCAAGGAGAGACTCGAGTATCAATTCGTCATTCTCCACGAAGGGAAGGAAACCTATCGGTTCGCCACGGCGCCGAATTTCGCAGCTCTGGTAAAAGAATCGACGCTCGGAAAACGGCAACGCGGCGAGGAAGACGAGGCTCCGCGAAAGCTGGCGGAAGTGGAGCCGAAGAAACTGCCCATAGAGCCCGAGAAGAAAGCGATGCCGCCCACTCCTGAAACGAAAAAGGTCGTTCCGCCGGTAGAACCAGCCCCGGCCGTACGCCCGCCGGTGGATTTCTTCAATCTCGGCGGCAAGTAGCGCACGGCGGATCGCGGCAAACAAACCACGGCGGGGTTGGTTATCCCGGCAGTGTTTTCACTCCGCGCCATTTCCACTGCTGCCGTCGCTTTTTACCTCTCGCCGCTCTCGCACGCCGCGACGCCGGAGGAAGGGTTGGCTTTTTTCGAGAAGCGGATACGGCCCATTTTTGCGGAGCACTGCTACGAGTGCCACAATCCCGATGAGGGGAAGACGAAGGGCGGGCTGAATCTCGCGCTGCGCGAAGGCTGGGTGAAGGGCGGCGAGTCGGGGACGGCGATTGTGCCGGGGAAGCCGGACGATAGCCTGCTCATCACGGCGGTGCGGTATTGGAACAAGGATTTGCAGATGCCGCCGAAGGTGCAGCTCAAGCCCGAGGAGGTGAACGACCTCATCGAGTGGGTCAAAATGGGAGCGCCGGACCCACGCGCCGGGGCGCAGGTGGCGGCGGTGAAAAAGAGCGGGATCGATTTCGAGAAAGGGCGGCAGCATTGGGCGTTTCAGCCCGTGCGCGAGTCGGCGGTGCCAGCGGTGCGCGATGCCGCATGGCCGCGCAATGAGGTGGACGCGTTCACGCTGGCGAAGATGGACGCTGCGGGGGTGAAGCCCGCGCCGGATGCCGACCGACGGACGCTCATTCGCCGGGCAACGTTCGATTTAACCGGCCTACCGCCGACGCCGGAGGAAGTGTCCGCTTTCCTCGCCGACGCCTCGCCGGATGCGTTCGCAAACGTGGTGGAGCGGCTGCTCGCTTCGCCTCGCTACGGCGAACGCTGGGGGCGGCACTGGCTCGACGTGGCGCGCTATGCGGATACGTGCGGCAATGCGTCGGACTATCCCGTTCCGCAGGTCTATAAATACCGCGACTACGTGATCGCTGCGTTCAATGACGACAAGCCGTTCGACCGTTTTGTGCGCGAGCAGATCGCGGGGGATTTGATGCCGGAGCCGCAGATCATCGCGACGGGATTCATCGCCAGCGCGCGGCATTTTTCCGGCGGGCCAGGCGAGCCGCATCTCACCATTGAGGATGCCATCGAGAACACCGGGCGCGCCTTCCTCGGCCTGTCGCTGAGCTGCGCGCGGTGCCACGACCACAAGTTCGACCCCATCGCCAATACCGACTACTACGCGCTCTACGGCGTCTTCAGCAGCAGCGTATTTTCATTCCCCGGCGGCGAAGGGCGAGCGCGCCCGGAGAACCTTGTGCCGCTTCTCCCAAAGTCTGACATCGAAGCCGCCAACAAAGCGTGGCAGGAGAAAATCGCCGCGCTGGAAACCGAAGCAAAGACCCACGACGCAGCCAAAGTCGCCGCCGAGAAAGAGCCGGAGTCGCCCGAGCGAAAAGGGAAGATTGATGCCGCTGCGAAAGCCGCCGGTGCATTGCGCGAGCAGCGCCGCATCCTCAAGGACACGCCGCCCTACGAAACCGCCTACGCCGTCGGCGAAGGCACGGCCGCAGACGCTCGCCTCCAAGTGCGTGGCGACCCGAAGCGGCTCGGCGATCCCGTGCCGCGCCACTTCCCCACCATCCTCGGCGGCGCTTCGCTCGCAGAGCAAGGCAGCGGGCGGCTCGCCCTCGCGAATGCGCTGGCCGATGCGAGCAATCCCCTCACCGCTCGCGTGCTGGTGAACCGGCTTTGGCAGCATCACTTCGGGCGCGGCCTCGTGGGGACGCCCAACGAGTTTGGCACACGCGGGCAAGCGCCCACACACCCCGAGTTGCTCGATTTTCTCGCTCGCAAATTCATGGCGAGCGGCTGGTCCGTCAAAGCCATGCACCGCACCATCCTTCTCTCCCGCACATGGCAACTCGCCGCGCACAACCCCGACACCACCGACCCGGAGAACAAGCTCTGGAGCCGCGCCGAGCGTCGCAGACTCGACGCCGAGGCCATCCGCGATTCGCTCCTCTTTGTCAGCGGCACGCTCGATCTTTCGCCCGGCGGCGCGCATCCGTTCCCGCCCGTCCACACTTGGGGCTTCACGCAGCACGTCCAATTTTTCGCGAACTACGACACGAAGAAACGCACCGTGTATCAAATGCAGCAGCGTCTCCGAAAGCACCCGTTCCTCGCGCTGTTCGACGGCGCAGACCCTAATAGCAGCACCGCCATCCGCCAAGAAAGCACCACGCCGCTCCAGTCGCTCTTCATCATGAATGACGCCTTCATCCACGAACGCGCTGCCGAGTTTGGCGGGCGCATCGCCGCCAGTCCCGGCGACGAGCCGCAGCGCATCGCTGCTGCATTTCAGGCCCTCTACGCCCGCCCGCCGCAGCCCGATGAGGTGCAAATCGCAGCCGACTACCTCGCTCGTTTCCCTGCGCGGGAAAAAGCGTGGCAAAGCCTCAGCCGCGCATTGCTCGGGGCGAACGAATTTATCTACCTCGACTGATTCACCTCCCCAGTCGCCAACGGCCAACCCATTTGCCGATGAGGTCTTCGGGGCGCGTCACGAGGTAATCGTAGCCGCCGGGATTATGTGCGCGCATCGCTTCATACGTCTCGTAAGTGCGGCCATCGGTCTTGCCGACGAAGATGGGTTGCTGCGTCTTCAGATCGTAGAACCGCGCCCACTGGCGTTCGTCCTTCGCTTGGAAAGTCTGCGCCCCCGCGAACCATGCGACTGCGGCCTCGATGGCCTTGCTGCGCTCGGGCGTCTTCGGCAGGCGCATTAAATAGCGCACCACTTCCACGCTCTCGCCGCCGCTCAACGACGCGGGCTCAAAAAGCCGGGCGTGGGCTGGCGCGAGCGACAGCGGCTCGTGCTGCGCGCACCACACCGTCGAGCGGACTTGCATCCGCAGCAGACATTCGTTGCCGCGCTCCACGGCAGCGCGGGCGCGTTCGCGGCGCGCTTCGTTCTGAAAAAACCCAAACCCGCCGTTGCTCCGCACAACGCGGTCGAGCAACTCAAGCACATGGAGCATCGCGGAATCGTTGAGCGTGATGAAGTCGTGGTAGCCACCTTCCAGCGGATAGTTTTGCGGCCAGCCGCCATTCGGATACTGCGCCTCCAGCAAGTAATCCACGCCACGTTCAATGGCGCTCAGAATTTCCTGCGAGGGCTCCGCGTTGTAGGCGCTGGCGAGGAACTGGAGCTCGTCCGTCGTCGCGCGATTGTCGAACGTCCCCGCGTAATGCCACGGGCTCTCTTGCGAGGTCCACTGCATCCCAGGCTCGCGCGGCCCCTTGTCGAAGTTGACGGATTTTGACCATCCGCCGCACGGGAGCTGGAAGCTCATCATGCTCTTCGCGAGCCGAGTTTTCTCCGGGGTGACGTAACGGGCCCCGCCCGAGGGCGCACGCTTTGGCAGTTCGAGGCCGGCAGCCTTCAACTCCGCCTCCAACGCCGCGACGTGGCGAGCGCGCCATGCGTCCGAGCGGGTGAAATAGGCACGCCATGCGTCTGCATCCGCCACTTTCTCCAACTGCGGCGCGTAACGCTCCATCGCCGTATTCGCGGTGTGCGGAGCAGGGCGCGCATACTTGGCGAGATCGCGCATCGCGAGGACGGTGTATTTTTCCTCCGCGAGGAATTTCAAATAGCGCTCGAAGAGCTCCGGCGAAGTCGTCACCTGCGGATGCGCGTCATCCGGCACGCCGTGAATCGTCAGCACGACGATCTTCCCGCCCGTTGCCAGCCGCAGCGCAGCCAAGACGCGCTGGGCCGCATTTTCATTCGTTCCCGTGGTGGAGAAACTGGGGATCAAAAGTGGGTCATCCACTGCCGGGTCATACGCCCGCGAGTCACCGATGCGTGCAAATTTATAGCCGCGCTCGCGGAGGGTCCGCAGCGCCACCGGTGTGTGGACGTAGGCCGGATACGCAAACGCCTTGGGCTTCGGCACGTCGAGCGCGGCGCACTTGCGCTCCACGTACGCGAGCTCTTGGTCGAACTCGCCGGGGGCCATTACATTCACATGCTTGTGCGAGCGCGTGTGGCTGGCCACCTCGAAGCCGTCTGCGTGCAACTGCGCCATCTGTTCCCAGCTCATGTATTTCGATTTGTCGTCGAAATCCGGCTGGAACTCGCAGACAAAGAACGTTGCCGGAAAGCCATACTTTTTCAGCAACGGCGCGACGACTGTGGAGTGGGAAAGCACTCCGTCGTCGAACGTGAGCACAACCGTCTTTTCGGGTACCGGTAATAGTCCCTCGGCAGACGCAGACGCGCAGACAAGGAAGAGAATGATGGAAAGGAAGCGAGCCATAGAAACGACTCCAGCCGGATGCCGCCGCGTTGTCACCGGGCAAATCGGCATTGTGTTCCACACGCGGCTTCCGTAACGCTGCGTGCGCATGCTTCGCCGACTGGCGCCCGTCTATTCTATCTTCGTCATCCTCGCAGGGCTCACGCTCATTCGTGAAGCTGCGATCGGCCCCCTCGCGCGGTGGGAGCGCGTGTGGCACGAGTGGCTCCAGCAGCGCGTGACGCCCTCCACTACGCCTGGGCCGGTGACACTTGTGGAAATCAACAGCGACACTTTGCAAAAGCACCCGTGGCCGTGGGGACCGGATGATTTCTCGCTCTTCTTCCACGCCGGGATGCCTTTCGAGCCGCCGGTGATCATCGTGGACTCGGCGTTGGATTTCGAGCGTGGCGTTTTCGCAGGGCGCGAGCGACAGCCACTCTACGAAAAGATGCTGCTCGACCACATCCACCGCGCGCCAAAGCTCGTCCTCGGCGGGCGGCTCGGCTGGTCGCAAGACGCACAGTCCATGCCCGAGGTGCAGGCCACCACGACCGTGCGACGGGTAAAGGGCGACATCAGCGCGGTGCCCGAGTTCACCGTCGTGGAGGCGTGGGCGCGAGAAGAATACCGCCTCTCGTCTTCGCCCGGCTGGGTGAACCTGCCCGAAGTCACGCCGCCCGGTGCCCGGTGCCCGCTCGTCCTGCGCTATCGCGGGCAAGTCGTCCCGACGCTCGTTTTGCAGACGCTCATCTTGTGGGAAAAAATCACGCCCGATGAAGTCGAAGTCGTCCTCGGCTCCCACATCGCCGTGGGCGAAAATGTCCGCATCCCCATCGACGACAGCGGGCGCATGACCGTCAATCTCCGCGCCCCGTTCCGCCGCGCGGCGTTCGACGAGTTCATCCTCACCCGGCAGCAGCTCGACTCCGGGGCCGAGCCGCAACTTTCGCCCGGCATGTTCAAAAACAAAGCGCTCTTTCTCGCTCGCACCGACCCCGGCGCACCGGGCCTCGCCTTGCAAAACGGCGCGAAGATTCCCGCAGGCGAAGTCTTCGCCGCCGCCCTCGCCACCGTGAATGCAAAGGCATGGGTCCACCGCGTCGGCGCGTGGTTCGACTGGGCGCTCGTCATCGCCCTCGCCATCGCGAGCATGTGGTTCCAGCGACTGAACTGGTGGATGGCCCTGCTCGCGTGCCTCGGCTTCCTCGGCATCTACCTCGGCATCGCCGTATGGTGCGTGGGCTCCAAGCTCACCCTCCTGCCCGGCATCCTCGCCTTCGGCCTCGCCGACCTTCTCCTGCTCCTCCGCTTTGCCATCCCCAAAAAACTGCGCGCCATCCTATTTTAAAAAACACATGAAACTTACCAATCTCACCGGAGCCATCGAAATCGGCGCCAACTGTTACCTTCTCGAAGCCGCTGGCAAACGCCTCCTCCTCGACACCGGCTATCACCCAAAACGTGAAGGCACCGAAGGGCTCCCACGCTTTGAACTCGTCAAAGACGGCACCGTGGACGCCATCCTCATGTCCCACGCCCACCAAGACCACATCGGCTCCCTCCCCGTCGCCATGCGCCGCCATCCCGACGCCCCCGTGCTCATGACCGAGGCCACGCGCAACATCGGCGAGACCATGCTGCACAACTCCGTGAACGTCATGCTCGCCGAGAAAAACGAACACGACACCCCCGGCTACCCGCTCTTCACTCATCGTGAAATTGATGGCGGAATGCGCCGCTGGAAAACCCTCCCACTCCACACTCGCTTCGACCTTGCGGGCGAGCGCGTCAGCCCGACGGAAAACTGCCCCTTTACCATGGAGTTCTTCGACGCCGGCCACATCCTCGGCTCCGTCGGCACCGTCATTCGCGCCGAAGGGAAAACGATCTTTTACAGCGGCGACGTGCAGTTTACCGACCAGAACATCTCCCGCGCCGCCACCTTCCCCGACTTTGCCGACGAGCCTTGCGACGTCATGATCATGGAGAGCACGCGCGGCGACAGTCCCTCGCCCGCAGGCTTCACCCGCGAGGGAGAAATGGACCGCCTCGCCGCCGACATCCGCCGCGTCTTCGAGCGCGGAGGCTGCGTCCTCGTCCCGCTTTTTGCGCTCGGCAAAACGCAGGAGTTTCTCGCGATGGTCCACGCCCTCCGCCGCGCCGGGAAGCTTCCCAATTGCCCCATCTACATCGGTGGCCTCGGTGCAAAACTCACCGAAGCCTACGACAAACTCGCCAGCAGAACGCCGCGCCAAGTCCCCGACCTCTGCCTCATGGACGACCTCGCCCCATTCGTCATCGGCGGGGCAAACGCCCATGAGATCCAAGTCCGCCCACGCCGCATCTTCGCGCTCAGCAGCGGCATGATGATGGAGAAAACGCTCTCCAACACCGTCGCCCGCAAATTCTTCAGCCAGCCGGAAAACGCCATCTTCTTCATCGGCTACGCCGACCCGGAATCGCCTGCCGGCAAACTCCGCGCCGCCAAGACCGGCGACATCATCTCCCTCGCGCCCGAGCATGCCCCGGAGCCCATCCAATGCGAAGTCGGCACCTTCACTTTCAGCGCCCACGCCGCCCGCGAGACCATCGTGGACTACATCAAAAAGGTGAAACCCAAGAAGCTCATCCTCGTCCACGGCGACCCCGGCGCGATCGGCTGGCTCACCGGCACCATCCGCGCCGAACTGCCCGGGACAGAAATCGTCCTCCCCATCCCCGGCGCATCCTTCGAACTCTAGCGCTTGCCTCCGGCACGCCGTTCGCTACATCGCCCGAACAATGAACATCCTAGTCACCGGCGGAGCCGGATACATCGGCAGCATCTGCGTCGAACAACTCATCAACGTCGGCCACACCGTGACCGTCTTTGACAACCTCACCGAAGGCCACCGTCTCGCCGTGGACCCACGCGCCACGCTCATCGTCGGCGACCTCCAGCAGCGGTGCGACATTGAGGACGCTCTGGAAAAAACAGGCCCCGAAGCCGTCATGCACTTCGCCGCCAACGCCCTCGTAGGCGAAAGCATGACGAACCCCTCGAAGTATTTCCGCAACAACGTCTATGGCGGCATCAACCTCCTCGACGCCATGCACGCCGTCGGCTGCAAGCGCTTCGTTTTCTCCAGCACATGCGCCACTTTCGGCATCCCCGAGCGGATGCCGATCGATGAGACACTCCCTCAAAAACCCATCAATCCTTACGGCGAGAGCAAGCTCATGTTCGAGCAAGTCCTCCGCTGGTATTCCGAAATCCACGAGCTGAAATACGTCGCCCTCCGCTACTTCAACGCCGCCGGAGCCAGCGCCACCTACGGCGAAGACCACCGCATCGAGACCCACCTCATCCCGAACGTGCTGAAAGTCGCCCTCGGGCAAAAAGAGCACGTCGAGATTTACGGCACCGACTACCCGACGCCGGACGGCACCTGCATCCGCGACTACATCCACATCCTCGACCTCGCCCAAGCCCACATGCTCGCCCTCACCGCCCCGCAAAGCGCGAAATACAACCTCGGCACCGGCGGGGGCACCAGCGTCCGCGAAGTCATCGCCGCCTGCGAGGCCATCACTGGGAAAAAAATTCCCGTCATCGAAAAACCGCGCCGCCCCGGCGACCCACCGCGCCTCATCGCAGGCAGCGACAAAGTCCGCGCCGAACTCGGCTGGGCACCCCAATACCAAGCCATCGACAAAATCATCGCCCCCGCCTGGGCTTGGCACCTCAAGCACCCGCACGGCTACGGGGACTGATACCATCTGCCCGAAATAAGGAGACGTTAGCGAGCCGAGCGAGAGGCGGCGGGTAGGGTGGGCGTCTCGCCCGCCTGAACCTTTCGCACACACGAAGGACGTTCGCCCGCAGGGGACGCCTCTCGACGTGCGATGCGCTACGCGGGACGCGCAGCGCGGCGGGCGGGACGCCCACCCTACCCCGCGCCAATCGCTCCGTTTCGGAACGGCTCTTTATTTCAGGCTGATGGGTTTAGCTGCCGAAGACTTCGGCTTTTGAGAAGAGGGAGATGAAGGGAAGGCCGAGAGCGGTAAATTTTTCGCGTCCGCCGGATTCGCGATCCACGAGGCATGCGACGAGGTCGATGATGCCGCCTTCGGCTTGGATGGCTTCGATGGCTTGGAGGGTGGATTTTCCGCTGGTGATGACGTCGTCCACGACGACGACGTGGTCGCCTTTTTGGAAGTTGCCTTCGACGCGGCGGCCTTGGCCGTGGTCTTTGGCTTGTTTGCGGACGCAGAAAACCTTGAGCCCGGCGGGGCCGTCCACTTTCCACGAGGCGATGCCGATAGCCATGGCGACGGGGTCTGCTCCCATGGTGAGGCCGCCGACGGCGGTGGGCTTGAGGGGGCCGAGGGCGGTGCGGATGTGGGCGTAGAGGAGCTGGCCGAGGAGGGTGGCGGCTTCGGGGTTCATGGTGGTGATGCGGCAGTCCACGTAGAGGTTGCTTTTTGCGCCGGAGGCGAGGGTGAAGTCGCCGTGGAAGACGGAGTCGCGTTTTAGGAGTTCGAGGAGGCGGTTGCGGGCTGTGTCGGTGTCGCTCATGTGTGTGGCGGTGGGTATCTGGGGGCGGCGGGGGGTGTCAACGCCGGGGTGGTGGGGCGAGGAAGTTGAGCGGCATGGTGCGCTTTTTCTGAAGGGCACCAGCGCCTCGGACGGCAGGGAGGATGAATTCAAACTCGGTCCATTCTTCGTCGGAGCGGAGGAGGGCGAGGTCGCCAAACATGGCGGCGGCAAGTTCGCGGGCGATGGCGAGGCCCAGGCCGTGTCCGGCAACATCCTCGTTGCCGTCGCCGCGCGAGAAGCGGTCGAAGATGAAGGGCTGGCGGTCGGGGTGGATGGGGTTGCCGGTATTGGAGACGATGATGCGCGCCCATTTGCCGTAGCGGAATGCGCGGAGGTAGATCATGCCGCCGTTGTAGTTGTACTTTACGGCGTTCTCGATGAGGTTGAGCAGGACTTGCTCGACGCGGGAGGGGTCTGCGACGGCGAGGAGGGTCTCGGGGCACTCGAATTGGACGGTGACGCCTCGGCGTTCTGCGAGGAGTTCGCCGTCTTCGACGCAGCCTTCGATGAGACTGCGGATGTCGGTCTCGACGGTGCGGATTTCGAGGGCTCCGGCGTCTGCGCGGGCGAGGAGCATGAGGGCCTCGGCGAGGGAGGAGAGGCGGCGGGTTTGGTGGAGGAGGTCGTTGAGGCCGACGCTGTGGGCTTCGGTGAGCCCTTGGGTTTTGAGGAGGTCTTCGATGGTCATGCGCATGACGGTGACGGGGGTTTTGAGCTGGTGGGAGGCGTCTGCGGAGAAGCGGATGGCGAGTTTGTAGGCGGATTCGAGGCGGTCGAATGTGCGGTTGAGGACTTCGGTGAGGGCGCGGAGTTCGTCTTCCGAGGTGGGGATGGGAATGCGGCGCTCGAATTCTTCGGCGGTGATGCTTTGGGCGGCATCAATGATTTCTTGGACGGGGACGAGCGCGCGGCGGGCGACCCATATGCCGCCTGCGAGGCTGAGGAGGATGATGCTGGGGAGGGCGATGGCGGCGGACCAGAAGATACGCTTCATGGTGGCATCGTAGGTGCCGAGTGGCGTGGCGATGATGAGTTTCATGAGGGGGCTTCTGTAGTGGCCGAGGCGGAGGTTGCGCCCGTTCAGCGTAAAGTCGGCAAACCGGCCTTCTACGGGAGCGACGGCGTCGAGCGAGTATTCGTGAAGCTGGGGGGAGCGGTAGGCGAGGTGGCCTTCGGCGTCGAAGACTTCGAGGAGGCGATTTGCCACGGAGTCGGGGAGCATCTCGGCGGTGACGGTGATGCCGCCGTCGCTGCGCCGGAGGGCTTTGCGGTCGAGCTCCCAGAGGGTCTCTCGGCCTTCACGGTCCATGCGCTGATGGACGACATCGAGCATTTCCGCCTGAAGGAAAAGGAACATGCTTACGAATGCGACGGCGATGGTGCCGCCAGCGACGAGAGCACAGGCGAGGGCGACTTTTGCCCGGAGTGGCCAGGATCGCCACCGCAACCGGGCGAACTTCATGCCGCCGTGGCGACGGGCGCTTCCACGGAGGTCTCCTGCATCATGTAGCCGATGTTGCGGATGGTCTGGATGAGCTTCACGGGGAAGTCCTCGTCCACCTTCCGCCGGAGCCGCTGGATATAGACGTCCACGGCGTTCGTCTCGTCATCGAGGGCGCTCTTCCAAACGTGTTCGCAGAGCTCGGTGCGGGTGAACGCGCGCCCTGGATTGTGCATGAGGAAGTTGAGCAGTCCGTATTCGCGGATGGAGAGGTAGAGCTTCGTGCCACTGCGAAAAACGTCGCGCGTCGTTTCGTTCAGGACGAGGTCCGCCATGCGGAGAATGGGCGACTTTTGCGCGCCTACGCGGCGTGTGAGTGCGTGGACGCGGGCGATGAGTTCTTCCATGGCGAAGGGCTTTGGCAGGTAGTCGTCTGCGCCCTCGTCGAGCCCTTGGATGCGGTCATCCTTGCTGCCGCGCGCCGTTAAAATGAGCACGGGCGTGGAAATGCTGCGCTCCCGGACGGCTCGGAGAATCTCGATGCCATCCACGCCGGGAAGCGCGAGGTCGAGGATGATGATGTCGTACGGTTTTGTAGTCGCAGCGGTGAGACCTTCGTCCCCACGGAGGATGGATACGACCTCGTGGCCGACCTCGGTGAGAGCTTTGGTTACGAACTGTGCGATCTTCTTTTCGTCTTCGATGAGTAGGATGTTCATGGGCGGTTGATCAGTTGTGACGAGTGCAAGGTGGCATGGCGCAGTGAGTTTGACGAGAGAAGAAGGGAACTGTTCACCCGAATCACAACAAATTAACCCGAACGCCACGAATAGACCGCAGATGAACGCGAATTTCCGCAGATATTGTTGCTCGCGAATGCTCTGCGGGGACCGGCGTTTCTCGTCCGCACGAAAATCTCCAGCTCTCGCTTATCTGCGTTGATTTGCGCGTATCTGCGGTTTCAAAAGCGGCGTTTACGCCTACCGCTTTTCTACGGGACCCAGGCGGTTACCACTCCGGTCGTTTTGTCGGTGAAGGTCGCGAGGATGGCGAAGCCGCCGATGAAGTTCGTGGAGCCGCCTTGGCCGATGGCTCCGAGGACGGGGCCGAGGACGGTGAAGGTCTTCACAGTTTTATCGCCGCCGACGAACGAGACGCTTTGCCCGTTGCGGAATGCGAGTTGCAGAAGGCCGGTGGAGTCTTCGACCCACAGGCCGGTGTCGTTGGCTTTGGAGATTGCTCCTTTTACTGTGCCTTTGAGGGTGGCGACGAATGCGGCTCCGTCGTTGGCCCATGCGAGGGACTTGAAGGTTGCGAAGTTCGCGTTGGCTACATCGGGCGCGAGGGTGCCTTCGCGGGCAAGTGGCTCGATGACGGTCCCAGCGGCGTTGTGTCGCCAGATGCCGACGTCGTTTGTGGCGGCGACTCCGCCGAGATTTGCTTTGAGAGTGCCGATGAAGCCGACGCGGTTGGCGTCGCCGCTCACGGGGTCGGAGAACTTGGTGAAGTAGGAGTTCGCGATGTTCGGCGCAGGGTTGGATTCCTGCATGACTCTGGAGATCGTCCCAGCGGCGCTGAGGCGAATGAGGACGATGTCGCTGGTTGCGGAGGCGTTGCCGGTATTCGGGATGAGTTGGGCGAGGACGCTGACGCCACCATCGTCGGCGAGGACCGGGAGTCCGAAGGATTTGATCTGCGAGCCTGCAAGCTGAGAAAGGCTGAAGCCCGTGCGGAGGAGCACGGACTTCGACCCGTCGCTGTTGAAGCGCATGATCGCCGACGACTTATCTACAAATCCGATTCGCGCGACGACTGCACCGCTGTTGTTAAAGCCACGGCGCTGGCCGAGTGTCGTCTTCTCCGATGGGCCGAAGATGGCGAGGGTTTTGACGACGCGACTGACGCCGCCGATGTTGGGGGTGGTGTTGGGGAGAGTGGCACCTTCGTAGATGACGGGCTCGATGCCGCCCATGGCGGTTTCGCGCCAGATTCCGGAGTCAAATCCGCTGGGGCCACCTTTGAATTTTGCGACGAAAATGAGGCGTCCATCATCGGGGAGCGCGATGTCTCCGAACGATACGAAAGTAATGCCGCTGACGGGGCTCGCGATATTGGGGAAGAGAAGCGGTGGGACGGCCATTTTGCCCTGCGCGACGCGCCGAATATCGCCACCGCTGGAGCGCACCCAGATGCCGTCGGCGGTGCCTGCGGGCGCTTTATTGAGGCCGCCTTTGAACCCGATGTCGCCGCCTGCATTCACTGCGAGGGCGCCGATTTTTCCAAAGGTGAGCGTGCTTCCCGGTGCAGTGGTGACTCCGAGGCGGATGACCGGCACGGGCGGGTTGCCGAAGAACAGGGCACCGACTTTTTTGCGGTCGGGCGTGATCTCCGTCCCGACAAATGCGACGCGGCCATCGGCGCTGACGCCGGGCTGGCCTACGGTGGCGAGGAGGGTGCCATCGGGCTCGCCGCTGACCGTGCCATTTTTCGCCGCAAGGCCGAAGGAGATGGGGTGGGCAAGGCGGACGGTGGCGGTGCCTTGGGCCGTGCCGCCGTTGCCATCCGAGATGGTGTAGGTGAAGGTGTCGGAGAGGGTGAAGCCTGAGCCGATGGTGTAGGTGACGCTGTTGCCGTTTTGGGCCACGGTGCCGAACGCGCCGTTCTGCACACTGGTGAGGCTGAGGGTGTTGCCTTCTACGTCGGTGTCGTTGCTGACGATGTTCGTCTCGACTCCGGCGACGACGATGTCCGTGACGACGACAGGGTTGTCGTTCACGGGCGCGAGGTTGATGGATACGGTGGCTGGCGTGGAGTCGAGCAGACCGTCGCGCGATTTGAAGGTAAAGGAGTCGGTGCCGTTGTAGTTCTGCGCGGGGGTGTAGGTGATGTTTGGCAATGTGCCGGAGAGCGTGCCGTGCGCGGGCGAGGTGACGATGGTGTAGGTGAGGGTGTCGCCGGGGTTCACGTCGGTGCCGGCGAGGACGATTGCTTTGGCGATGTCTTCGGTGGCTTCTACGCTCTGCGGTGTGGCGACGGGGGCCTCGTTCACGGTGAGCGTGGCTACGTTGCTGGTGACTGGGGTGGTGCCGTTGGAGACGACGACGTAGTAGCTGCCCGCGTTGCCCGCGTTGAGGGTGGCAAATGAGAGCGTCGCAGCAGTCTCGCCATCCAGGATCGCGTCGTTTTTGAACCACTGGTAAGTGTATGCGCCGGGGATGCCGGTGACGACGGTGAAGGCCGCCGTTGTGCCGATATTGATGCGCTGATCGGCCAGCGGCGTGGGGATGGTCGCGGTGGGGAGATTCGTGGTGAAAGTGAGCGCGGTGCCCGACATGGAGAACGTCCCGTCGAGGCCGGTGCGGAGGTTCGCAAACGCGAAGTCGCCCGCGACGAAGGACGTGCTGCCGAAGTTCGCAAAAGTGTAGGTGCGCCCGCCTTCGCCAGTGCCGCCGAAGTCGAACTCGTAAGGCGCTCCGCCTTGCGGGTCTTTATGAAATTTGCCGCTGCCGAGCGCGAGCGTGTCGGACTGATTGCCCGTGCCGAGGTCCATACGCATGTTGCCGGTGCGCCAGTAAAGTGCAGCGGCTGTGAGCGTGCCGACGCCGTTATTTCCGGGCTCTACGCTGCCGCCATTGAGGAGAATGGTGCCGACCGACCCTGCACCTGCGAGCGTGGCGTTGCCGCTGACGATCGAAGTGCCGCCAGGAGGCGTGCTGCCGGTGACGAGGAGACGGCCTTCCATGATCTGTGTGTGGCCGAGGAAGGTGTTCGTGGCGGTCAATTCGAGCGTGCCTAGGCCGGTTTTCAGCAGGTCATTTTGGACGGTGCCGGAGATAACGCCGGAGACGCGCGCCCAGTCGGTGCTGGAGTTCGCATTTTCCTGCACATGGATCTCGCGAGCGTTGTAGTTGAGCGAGGAGATGTCGTTCGTATTCGCCAGCGAGGTGAGGTTGATGGGGTTGGTAAAATCAACCATCGCTGTGCCAGTCGGCGAGTTCAGGGTGAGGGAATGGCCGGAGCGAACGAACCCGAGGTCTTCCCAAAAGATAGCACTGCCGCTGTTGAGCGTGACGGTGACGTTGGCCCCGAGGGCAGCGAAGCCGCCGCTGCCGCGATCGTCAGGGTCGGAAGTTGCGGGTAGGATGGTGCCGCTCCAGTTCACCTTGCCAGCGCCTGCTCCGGTGTTTCTTGCGAATGTGCCGCCGCCTTGGATTTCGAGGACGCCGCCCCGGAAGCGGATTTCGCCACCGGGCAAGCTGCTGTCGGGCGTCGCGCGGAGGACGCCACCGTTGATCGCAGTAGTTCCGACGAGGCCGACGTTCGCGACGTTGCTGAGGACGAGCACGCCTTGGCCGGATTTCACGAGCGCTTGCGTGCTGGCTGCGACGCTGGCTTCCACGCTGAGCGTCGCTTTATCCACATGGAAAAAGCGCGTCGCCGTGCCGCTGATCCCGCCGCCGCCCGTGGAGCGGATCGTGAAGTCGTTGTTGCCGGAAAGCAGGATGGCCGTCGTATTGAGGTGGCCGCTGCCAGCGATGTTCAACGATTGCCCGGAACCAGTGGGAGCGAGCTTCACCGAGTTCACGTCGAACGACGCCGCGCCGCTGGGAGTGGCCTGGGTGCTGGTCACGCGGGCGTTATCCACCGCAGTGAGCGCGGCACTCCACGCGACGGTGCTTACGGGCGCTACGCCGTCCACCGTGTGTGTCGCAAAATCCACCGTCGGCGTCACGCTGGCGGTCCCACTTGCAGGGCCAGTGACCGTCGCCCAGCCGACGGATGCCGTCCCGACGGTCGTATTCAGCAGCTCGTTGCGAAGCGGGACGGGAGTCGTGCCGTTTAGCAAAAACTTCGGTCCAAAAACACCCTGCCCGAGCAAGACGTATTGCGGCGTCGAGTTGTCATTCGTGGCGGAGAAATTGACCGTCGCAAACTGCGAAATGATGTTCTGTTCGCGGGAGTAGTTTTGGAACGTCAGCGCCGTATCCGCACTGCCGCCCGCTCGGTGAA
>CAMDQC010000046.1 GCA_945905735.1 Prosthecobacter debontii
CGTGCTCTCGCAACTTCCCGCCGCCGTGCCGTTCGCCATTACGACCAATGGCGGCGCGAATTTCACCGTTAATTCCACGCAGGTCGCGCTTGATGGAAGCGGCTGGATCGACGTGCGCGAAATCCGCCGGGCCGACACCGGTGCAGTCCTCGACACTGAGTGGACCGGCGAAAACACATGGCGGATCAGCCTCGCCCTGCTGAACGGCGCGAACGCGATCACGCTCCGCGCTTTTGATCATCAGGGCACCCAGGTCGGGACCGACACCATCACGATCACCAGCACACTGAACGCACCGCTGCCCCGGGATTTCCTCCGCATCACAGAACTCCACTACCACCCCACACCGCCCGTCGGCGCGGAGCTGAACGTGAGCACGGACAAGGACGACTTCGAGTTCATCGAGCTGCGCAACCTCGGCGCGCAGACGCTCGACATCAGCGGCTGCGCCTTCACCGCTGGGGTCGATTTCATCTTCCCTTCCAACACCACGCTCGCCGCAGGCGAGACCATCCTCGTCGTCCGCCACGTCGCCGCCTTCCAGACCCGCTACGGATCCGCTCAGCGCCTAGCTGGAGCTTACGGCCCGGCTGACAGTCTCAGCAACAGCGGCGAAACCGTCACGCTCGTGGATGCAACCGGCGCCGTCATCCAGAGCTTCACCTACGACGACGCACTGCCGTGGCCCGCGAACGCCGACGGCGCTGGCTACTCACTCATCTCCATCGCCCCGCAGCTCGCGCTGAACGGCAGCCTCGCCTCGAGCTGGCGCGCCAGCGTCGCCGTCGGCGGAAATCCCGGTGCCAGCGACGCCGCGACTTTCGTCGGAAATCCCAACGCCGACGCGGACTTCGACGGTCTCACCGCGTTTTTGGAATACGCCCTCGGCACGAGCGACACTCAGCCCAACACGAACATGCTCCTGCTTCTGCCCGAGGCTGGCGGCACCCTCGCGGTCACCTTCACCCAGCGACTCGCCGCCGACGACATCACACTCACGCTCGAAACGTCGCCGAATCTCGCCGCATTTGCGCCCGCCTCCGCCACACTGCTCGCGAGTTCGCAAGGCGGGGCCTTGCTCACGCAGACATGGCGTCTCACGCCGCCCGCGGGTAGCAGCACATTCTTCGTGAGGTTGAAGGCGAGCTCGCGCTGAGGGACACGCTTGGTTCAATGCGCGGCTTTGCCGGAGCGGCGCTCTTCGCTTGGCGTGCGGCCGTAAATGCGGCGGTAGCTGCGGTTCAAATGGGAGAGGTGGTTGAAGCTACCGCAAACGCCGCAGCGCTCACAGCGTCCTAGCTAGCCAGACACGATACGATGCTGGGCGCGGTCGCCGTCACGATCATCGGGGATCATCGGGCATTTCGACGGCACGGACGCAAACACCACGCGCCGCTTCTTCCGGCTCCATGCGACGCTCCAGCCCGGACCGTAACGACTCCCCCCGGCCGGGATCCCATAAAATATATCGTGCGAACGGAATATTTTCTCTTGCCGAACTTCGATTGGTGTTTCAGCCTCGCGGCGTATGAAAGCCAAATTCTTTCCCAGTATCCTTTCGGTGACCACAGCTTCGGCAATCATCGCCCTCCTTGTCCCGGCTGGACAGGCAGACGCGGCGGGCATCAGCTTCAATTTCGCCAGCGGTCCTGACATTCTGGCAGGGGGGACAGACCCGGCCGTGACCTACATGATGGCAGCGTTGGATGTCGCGGGCGTCGTCGCCCTGGACCACTGGAACAATCTAACCGGCCAGTCCGGCACCTTTGGCAGTCTTCTTGACAACACCGGTGCTTCCACCTCCGCTTCGGTGACATGGAATAGCAACGGCACATATCATGTTGGCCCCCTCGCGGTGAGCCCCGGAAACTTCACCATGATGAAATCCCATCTGGATGGCCGGGCATCCGGATTTGGTTCGCCTGTTGATCCAACCGTGACGGTTTCCTAGCTGAACGCGGCCATTGGGAGCCTCTACGATGTTTACGTCTATTTCGATGGGGAGACTGCCGACGGCACCGTGCAGACGAACTACACGATCGGCTCGACGACGTATTATATCTCTGACACGACGACCTTCAACGGCACCTTCGTCCAGGGCACCGGCACCACCGCAGGAACGCGGACGGCGGGAGCCAACTACGTGCTCTTCAGCGGACTCACTGGAGACAGTTTCACGCTCACTGCGGACTCGGAGAACTTCCGCGCGGAAATCAGCGGCGTTCAAGTCGTCGGTGTCCCCGAACCGGCTTCTTCACTGTTCATTCTTGCCGGGGTTACTGCCTTGGTCGCCCGGCGCCGGAAGCGGGCGTGATTTGAGTTCTTGGTCGAGAGGGGGAAGCAGTCACGAGGAAACTCGTGTGCCTGAACGACAAGGAGCGTTCGCTGGAAAACTGTTCGTCTGTCCCTCTGTGCGCGCTCCCCTACGGCTCGCGCTCCTGCGCTGCCGCCCTGCGCCTCGTGCGATTTGAGCCTCCAGTCGTAGAGGAGGTTGTTGCGCCACGCGTTCCGGCGCTGGTGGCAGTCCGGTAAAATCGAAAGAGAGGCGTCGAATGAGCGTGCGACGATCTGCTTCCGGCGACATCGCCAATCCTTTTGCGGAGAGCGACGCATTGATGAAAGCGTCGATGGAAAGTTGCTCAGGCTTGAACCCGAAAGGTTCGGCTAAAGCCGAAGCCACTTTGAGCGGCTGCACCGACCAATGCCCGCCACGCTTGTCCGTAGCCGCCGCTTTGTCGGCCTCGCTCTCCGGCCACACCGCGCCGCTCTCGATCCACGCTTTCACCGTCGCGACCTGCGCGGGCGTCAGAGCCTCGCCCTCGGGCGGCATCCGCTCGTCATCGTCGGTGCTCGTGATGCGCCGAAACATCGGCGACGCGTCTGCTTTCCCCGCAACAATCGCCGGACCGTCGTGCCCGCCTTTAAAAGCAAACGCCTTCGCATCCAGCCGCAATTCGCCCTTCTGCTTTTTCGCGCCGTGGCACTCGATGCAGTGCTTTTGCAACAGTGGGCGGATTTCCTTTTCGAAACTGGCGGCTACGGCGGCTGAGAGACAGAAGAATGGGGTTATGGGTCGCATGGCCTGTTCTTAATGCACGCCGGTCAGTATTTCGGGAAGATGGCCGGGCTCGGGAAGCGCTCTTCGAGACCGTCGTCGGTGAGGTATTCTTCGCGGGGCACTTGGACGTTCGGCCAGTTGCCGGGGCGGACTCGGACCGTCCGGCCGGGGCGGATGCCTTCGATGATGAGGTCGGTCTCGAAACGGATCTGGATGCCGCTGCTGCCTAGCGGCGCGTCTCCGGGTATTTTCGTGACGTCGAGGATGGAGCCTCGCGAGGCCATGTGCTCGGGACCGTATGCGCCGTGGGTGTGCTTCAAGGTGTTCGCGACGGCGTTCATCATGGCTGGGCTGCCTTTTTTGAAATCGGCGTAGAGCTTGGCGTCCATGCCGCCAAATAAGGTCGCGGTGACGGTGGCGCGGCCAAATTTGCCATACTCGACGGCGTCAATTGAGGCACCCATCCAGCGGCTGCGGATGAAGGCCTTGTGCACCGCCGTCTGGTGATGTGAGGCGCGTTGCATCGCGGCGTCGTCCAGCCAGATGTCGGAGATGTGGAACCGGGTGAAGATGGCGTCTGGCGTGGGTTTCCACGTGATGCCAAGCAGGACGGATTGTCCACCGAGAGACTTTTTTCCGTCGGCGGGCCATGCGCCTTCGGCTATGAGCTCCTCGATGCTGAGGCTTTCGCGGCCGCGCCAGATGCGGGTGGCGGCATCGAAGGTCATTTTCTCCTCGCTGGCCTTGCTGTCCCCGCCGGATTTGGGTTCTCGGGTGGCGACGATCAGGCCCTCGTTGTTTTTGAGATCCACTTCTTTGAGCTTCCAAACGAATCCCTCGCGCAGGCAGTGGCTGGGCTCGTCTTCGAGCAGAAGGACGTGATTTTCGGCGGGCGCGATGCCGGCGCCGCGATTGTGATTTGCGTCGTTCTTCTTGTTGTCCACCGGCAGAACGGGCACGGCGGAAATCTTCGGGTCCGGCGGGAGAAAGGCGCGGACGTGCAGCACGGTGCCGAGCGGGATGTCGCGGAGGTCCGCCGGTGCGCCGTGATACCGCACGATGCCATAGGGCAGCATGGCGAATGGGTGCGGGTCGTTTCGGAAATACTGGCCATTGCCCCGCACGCGGACGCTGCCGCGGCGGTTGGCATGGTCCACGAAAACGAGTTCGCCTTGGTAGGAGTGGGCTTTTTCCAAAGGCGGGAACTTCCCGGCTTCCGGGCGGAAGGGGGCTTCGGCGGCGCTTGCGGCGATCGTGAGCAAGGAGAGGCCCAGACAAAAGACCATCAGGCGCAGTTTTTTAATCATGATTTTATGTTCTTCATTTTTGTCTCCAGCAGATTCAGGGAGGCCAGCAGATCGGGGATGGGTTTGAACTACATTCTGAAGAGGCAATCTGCTGGCCTCCTTGAATCTGCTGGAAATCACAAGCCGTGGCAAACTAAGTCACAGCGTGACCACCTTGTTGCTGTCGCCAAACTTGTCCGTCTCCACGCCCATGCGATGGGCCATTAGAAGAAGGAGGTTGCTCATGTGGGCGTCGGTATTCGCGGGGCGGCTGCAAAGCTGGTAATGCGCGCTGGTGAGCGCTCCGTCCGCGCCGAGCGCGTAGCCTTTGAAGTCTTTGGCTGATTTGTTGAAGTCGAGATGGCTGCCGTGCTTTATGCCGAGGTCGGATCCGCCGGCGAGAACTAGCGGGAGATTGGCGTTGCCGTGGCTGTGGCCGTAGGACATGCCGCTGCCGAAGAGCGCCATCGTCGAGCCGAGGAGCGGCTTGCCTCCGAGGTCCTTGGTCTCCGCGAGGCGGGTAAGGAAGTAGGCGAATTGCTCGATGGCGAAGGTGTCGTAGTTGGTGAGTTTCTCCATGTAGCCAGCATCGCCGCCGTGGTGGCTGAGCTGATGGCGCGACTCGGTGATGCCGATTTCAGGAATGGCGAAAGCATCCCCTTCGCCGCCGAGGCTGAAGGTGGCCACGCGAGTCACGTCGGTCTGGAAAGCGAGCACCATAAGGTCATAAACGGTGCGGAAATAATCCCCAGCCATGGTGGCGGCGATGTCGCGGTTGGTGCGCTTGCGGTCGGCGTCGGAAACGGCGGGCAGCGGTGTGTCGAGCCATGTATCGGCCCGCCGCGTGCGGATCTCCGCTTCGCGGACGGAAGTGAGATATTGGGTGAGGCGTCCTTTGTCCTCCGAGCCCATCTTTTTCTCGAGCTGACGCACTTCCGCAAGGTTGGCGTCGAGCACACTGCCCTTGCGGCGGAGAGCGCGGCGTTGGACTGTTTTGCCGCCTTTCGGTTCCTCGAAGAGCGATGCAAAAATCTCACTGCAACGACGCAGCGAAGGTAATTGCACGCCGTCCGCGGTCCACGCGAGCGAAGCCCCGGTGAGGGCGACTTCCATCGAAGCGATTCGTGTCTGTTGCGCGGTGAGTTCGGCCATCTTTTGGTCCACGGAAATGGTGTTGCGGTCCGATGGGCCGAGCTTCCCGCCGGTCAGGAAAACGTTGATGCAGTTGTGATGATGGCTGATCGCTCCCGGGTGATGCAGCCCGCTGATCGGCGTGATGTTCTCGCGGTGCTTCTCCAGCGGCTTCAGCGCCCTGGAAAACTGGTAATCTTTGCCCTCAGTCGTGATCTGGTAGTTGAGCGAATGAACGCCGTTCGCGAGGTAGATGAAAGCGCTGCGCTTCGGCGTGGTGGTAGCATTTTTTGCGGCGCGGAGAGGCATCATGCATTCAAGCAGCGGAAGGGAAATGAAGCTGCCGAGCGCGCGGAGGGCGTGACGGCGGTTGATCAGCCAGGATTGGGATAGGTAGTTCATAGATGTTTCTTTTAATTTCCAGCAGATTCAGGGAGGCCAGCAGATTACTTTTTTGGATGTTGGATGAAGGTGATTTCGGCGGCGGTTTTGCCAAAATGGAAGATAATGCCCCAGTCGAGGTTGAGCCAGCGGAGATGGGTTTGAAGTGTGGCGCGATCGGTCGCGGTGATGCCGTCCGTGAGCGCTGTGACAGAAACGGCGCAGGTGTCGTCGATGACGAGACTGGACATTCCGACGCCCGGATATTTTAGCACGGTGGCGGTTGGATTGAGTTGGACGTTGGAACCGGAGGATTGGATCGCGGCCCTAACGAGGCCTTTCCATGTGCTCGCCCGATAGCCGAGTCCGATTTCGTTCAGGCATTCGCTAACCGCTTGGACAATGGCAATCGCCAGTGCGGGCTTGGAGACGAATCCCGGAAGCTCGGTCGCTGGGAAACTCGCTGTGTGAGAACGATATAGAAGCCGCTTCCAAATCAGGCTTTGCTTGCCGAAGTCCACCAGCAGACTGGTGCGAAGCCGCCAGAACTTGTTGTAGCAGAACAACTGAACCAGATGTTCCGCAGTAAATGCTCCGAAAAGACATTTCAACTCCGGGATGAAATGGTCCGCGACAACAAAGTCTGGCTCAAAGGCGTCCGCAACAATCCCGCGATAAACCAACTCCCGCCGTGGTTTGGAAAGATGCGAAATACCAGCCGCCGTGAGAGTCGCGACAAGCTCTTGATGGTAAATCTCCTCATTCAAACCTGGCCCGACCGCTGAGTGCACTTTCATCGCATGACCGATGAAGGCATGGGTGATTGGGTCACCAGCAGATTCAGGGAGGCCAGCAAATTCGGTATTTGGTTCGGTTGTCATTCTTAAAAAATAATCTGCTGGCCTCCCTGAATCTGCTGGTGACCTTCACCGTTTACGCATGAGTTCGGAAAGACTAATGGCGCGGATGATGTCCTTGATTCGGTATTGGTTTTTCTTCGCTTCGGCTTGGATGACGTTGATGTCGTCCTGATCGTCGAAGGCGAGGGCGCGGCGGAGGGCGTAGGTGCAGAGGTGTTCGATGAATGCGCGGGCGACTTTGTCGCGGTCTTCGAGCAACAGGCGTTTGAACTCGTTTGCGTCTTTGAACGCGCGGCCATCGGGCATTTCACCGGTAGGGTTCACCACGGGGTCCGCTCCGAGGCCTGCGGCGACTTTTTCGTGAGTGCGCCACTGGCCTATGGCGTCGTAGTTGTCCCAGGCGAGACCGAGCGGGTCGATTCGAGCGTGGCAGGCTGCGCAGTTCGCGTCTTTGGCGTGTGCCTCAAGTTTCTCGCGGATCGTTGCTTTGGGGCTTTTCGGGGGATTGGGTTCGATGGCGGGGACATTGGCGGGCGGCGGCGGCGGCGTCTTTCCGAGGACCACTTCGCTGAGCCACACACCGCGATGCACCGGGCGTTGCCGCGTGCCGTCGGAGGTGAGGCCGAGCACGGCGCCCATGGTGAGCAGGCCGCCGCGGCGATGCTCGGGCTTGAGCGAGACGCGTTGAAAGTCGCCCTCTTTCGGCTCCGGCAGTCCGTAGAAATCGCAGAGCCGCGCATTCGCAACGGTCCAGTCGGAATCGATGAAACCGTCGATGGGCAGGTTCTTGCCGAACATCTCGCGGAAGAACTCCACCGGCTCGGAGCGCATGCTTTTCTCCAGCCATGCGTCGTAAGTGGGATAGAGTTTCTTGTCCGGCGGGAACATGCCCACGCGGTGCAGTTGCAGCCACTGCCGCGCAAAGTCATCGATGAAACGGCTGGCCTTGCCGTCAGCGAGCATGCGGTCCACTTCTTTCGCGAGCCCATCGCCGTTCAGCGAGCCCCCTTTGGCTGCGCCGAAAAGCCCGTCATCGGGCATCGAACTCCACAGAAAAAACGAAAGTCGCGAGGCGAGTTCCGAGTCCGTGAGCCGCTCGCGGGCCACCGTGTCGCCCTCGACAAGGTAGATGAAATGCCGGGAAGTCAGCACGCCCTGCAACGCAACGCGATAAGCATCCGCAAGCTTTTCGCCCGCCTCGCGCTCGGTGCGGTAGGATTGCAAATACTGCTCCAGCTCGTCCGTTTTCACCGGACGCCGCCAAGCGCGTTCGGCGAAGCGTTGCAGATACTCCGCCACCACCTCGGGCGTGGCATCGTCGGCAGGCACCAGATCCTTGCGCCGCGATTTTTCCTCCTCGGACACCAGCGGCCCCTCCCACTCGATCCAATCCAGCAGCACCGTGGAAAAAAGTCCGTTGCCCTTGTCGTCAAACATCTGCGGCGCGTTCGGATTGAGCAACTGCGTCTCGCTGCTGTGCGTGAAAAGGTAACCATTCCTGCTGCTCAGCGCGCTGCGAAAAGCCGCGCCTTGCCTTCGGTCCACCACGTCCGTGGCCACCACGCAAAACTCCAGCGTCGCGGGCATCTCGAGAAACACCGAAAACTCATACACCTGCGGCTTGTCCTCCGGTCCCGTGAGGTCAAACTCGACGAGCCCATCCACCGTCTCCTCGCCCGTGCGCTTGCCGATGCTCAAGTGCGCCGGTTGGCCACCGGGAGGACGGATACCACTCGCCTGGAGGCGGACTTTGTAGAGCCCGCTGTGCTCCGGCCCATTCTTTCCAAACCAGCCGGACGAAAACGCATTCTGGTTGCTGCCGGGAAACAGGAGATACCGGAGAGGCCGCTTGATGCCAAAGCGATCCAGCGCCGCCTGCTGCGACTTTCCGTCGCCGTAACGCAGTTCCACCGCCGTCTTGCGCACTTTCCGAGCCTCGCTCGACGCGGCAGGAAATGCGCGATCCAGCACCAGCTCCGCCGCGCGGTAATAGCGGTCCACATGCGACGGCGAGAGCGAAAGCTCCGAGCCGATGCGCTCAAACCCATGCCACAGCGTGTCCTCGTTCAGCTCCCCCGGCTTCGCGGGATCATAGCGCACGCCGAGCAAGTCATAGACTGTGTTTTGATACTCCCTTCGGCTCAGCCGATAATGCGCCACCGCCGGACGCGCCGCCTTTCGCGCCGCCCGGCCCTCTTTGATGCGCGAATCGAGACTCGTCACAAACGCCGCCATCTCATCCTGCGTCGGTCGCTTCTCCTTCTTCGGCGGCATTTCGCCTGAATTGACCTGCTCCATCATCTCCGCCCAATGATGCGTATCCGCGCCCAATTTAAAATCGCGAGAAAGCCGGTCGATGCGTAAATCGCCCTTCTCCTTTTCCGGCCCGTGGCAGCGGATGCAATGCGCCTCCAAGAAACCTTCAAATGGCTCCGCAGCATCAGCCAGTCCGACGCTGACGGCGAGAAGCAGCGCCGCAACGGACGGTGAATAACAGCGATGGTGTAAGGTCATGATCGAATCAACGTAATGTGCTACCGCCTGCCTTCCTTAGTGTGTAACTACTCACGCCAATCGCCGCTAATCGCGCCGACGCATCAGTTCGAGTCAGACTGCGATTTCTTCCCGTCCGTTACCGATGGCTTCATAAGCGGCTTCCAGTCGCAATCGCGCACCGCGAGCGCGGGCAGGAGTTCGGGCGACGGCGGCATGGTTTTGTAGTCGGGTGGACGCCCCCAAAAGATGGGCGCTTTGCGCGAAGCGCCGTTTTCGCCATCGAATGCGGCTCAGGCGGTTGGAGTGACTTTCGCGATGGGAGCGGAGTCCGGACAGATTCAGAGCAAGAAAAGAGACAGTAACCCGTGAGTTGCCGCTCCGCACGACCTCGGGCAATTTCCCAGCGTGAGCATGCTCGCTGAAATCGAGGAGGCGATGGCCCATATTTTATCGGTGATTTCCCTCGCGCCTTTTGCGAAGACTCTGCGCGAATGCCGAATATCCAAAATATCGCTGCCTACAAATTTGCTACGCTGACGGAGCTGAGGCCGATGCGTGCCCGGCTTCAGGAACTCTGCAAGGCGCGCGGGCTGCGGGGGACGATCTTGTTGAGCCCGGAGGGGATCAACTTGTTCGTCGCGGGGCTGGCGGCGGATGTGGATGCGCTGCTCGCTGAGTTGCGCAGCATTCCGGGCCTCGAAACGCTGGAGCCGAAGGTCAGCGAGACGGAGCACCAGCCGTTCAATCGGATGCTCGTGCGGCTCAAAAAGGAGATCATCGCTTTCGGCGTGGAGGGCATAGAGCCGGGCAAGCGCACTTCGCCGAAGCTCGCAGCGAAGGAGCTGAAGCGGTGGCTCGACGAGGGCCGCGCCGTCACGCTTCTCGACACGCGCAACGACTACGAAGTGCGGCTCGGCACCTTCCGCAACGCTCTGCCCATCGGCGTGGACACGTTCCGCGAGTTCCCCGAGGCGGTGGCGAAATTGCCCGCCGAGCTGAAGGAGACGCCGATCGTGATGTTCTGTACGGGCGGCATCCGGTGCGAAAAAGCGGGGCCGTTTATGGAGCGCGAGGGCTTCAAAAATATCTACCAGCTCGACGGCGGCATCCTCAAATACTTCGAGGAATGCGGCGGGGCGCACTACGACGGGGAGTGCTTCGTTTTCGACCAGCGCGTCGGCGTGGACCCGAGCTTGAGCGAGACGGACTCCACGCGCTGCTTCGCCTGCCAATCGCCGCTGAGTGCCGAGGAGCAAGCGGACTCGCGCTACGTGCCCGGCAAGTCGTGCCCGTATTGCTTCCAGACGCCGGAGCAGCAGCGCGCCATCGCCATCGCCGGGCGCATGGCCGCTATCGCCCGCGCATTTTCCCCGCTGCCCGGCAGTGTGCCGCACGATAATTTCAAGCCCGTGAATATCCCGCGCGATTGCGACGGCTTCACGCTGCTCGCGGCGCTTTCGCACTGCGTGAAAGCGATGAGCGAGGAGCAATGGGCGGCGCGGTTTGCCGTCGAGCGCGTGCTTGATCTAGATACGCACGAGCCCGTGAAGCCCGAGCGCATCGTCCGTGCAGGCGAGCGGTTCGTGCATAAAGTGGAGCAAGTCATCGAACCCGACGTCAGCGCCGACGTGACCATCCTCTACGAAGACGAAGCGCTCATCGTGCTGAACAAACCCGCCCCGCTGCCCATGCACGCGGGCGGGCGCTTCTTCCGGAACACGCTCCAGCACTTGCTCAACGAAGTCTATGCGCCGCAGAAACCGAACCCCGGCCACCGGCTCGATGCGAACACCACGGGCATCGTCCTGTTCACGCGCACGCGCCATTTTGCCAGCCTGCTCCAGCCGCAGTTCACGCGCGGTGAAGTTCGCAAGACCTACATCGCCCGTGTCCAAGGGCACCCGGCGGCGGACGAGTTTGTGTGCGATGCGCCGATTACCGATGAGCCCGGCCCGCTAGGCTCGCGGACGGTGGATGAAAAGGACGGGCTGCCAGCGAAGACGGAGTTCACGGTAAAATGCCGCTTGCCCGACGGCACGGCGCTTATCGAGGCCCGCCCGCTCACGGGCCGCACGAACCAGATCCGCGTCCATCTTTGGCACCTCGGGTTCCCCATCTGCGGCGATGCTGCGTATCTGCCCGGCGGCAAGCTCGGCACGCAGCAGACGCTCGCCATCGGCCAGTCGCCGCTCTGCCTCCACGCCGCGCACATCGCGTTCAGGCATCCGCTGACGGGGGAGCCCGTCGAGTTCTCCGCACCGGCGCCGGATTGGGCGTTATAGTTCCTGCACGTAGGGAAGTTGTAATTGTCGATTAGTAGCGGCTCTTTGCCCGGCAGAGTGGGTCTCCGCCACAATAGAATGTGTTTTTTAGTCTAAAATAGGAGTTGAGCCACCGTGCCCCCCCCGCTACACTCGCCGCCACTTCATTTTACCCAACTATTTTATGTCCGAACAAACGACCGACCACACCATCAAAAAGGTAGAGAAAGACTACGGCGCAAACGACCTGCGTACCATGAAAGGACTCGAAGCAGTGCGCGAGAAGCCCGGCATGTACATCGGCGGTACGGATGAGCGGGCGCTGCATCATTGCATCAATGAGGTGCTCGATAATTCCGTGGACGAGTTTTTGGCCGGCCATTGCACGCATATCGACGTGGCGATTCACACGGACGGGTCGATTTCCATCAAGGACAACGGGCGTGGAATCCCCGTGGATATCAATAAGGATTCCGGGCTTCCAGGCGTGGAGGTCGCGCTCACGGTATTGCACACGGGCGGCAAATATGGGCAGGGGAATTATGAGTATTCCGGTGGGACGCACGGCGTCGGCGCGAAGTGTGTGAACGCGGTTTCGGAGTGGTTCAAAGTGGAGGTCTATCGTGATGGGAAGGTTCACGCGATCGGTTTTGAGCGTGGGAAGACGACGAAGAAACTGGAGGTGGTCGGCGAGCTGAAGAGCAAGAAGACTACGGGGACAAAAATCACGTTCATGCCGGACGCGCAGATCTTCAAAGAGACGACGGAATACAAGACGGAGCGCATCCGCCATCGTCTGCACGAGCTTGCGTACATCAACGCTCCGCTCATTTTTAACTTCATCGACGAACGCGTGGAGGGGATGAAGCCGGAGATGATTCAGCACGTTCGCGGCATCGAGGAATTCGTGGAGTCGCTCGCGGAGAATAAGGACAAAGTGATCCCAAAGCCGATCATCATCAAAGGCGGGCGCGACAAGATTCTCGCGGAGATCGTGCTCGTTTACGTCGATACGTACAACGACCAACTCCTGTGTTTCACGAACGCCATTCCGAATGCGGACGGCGGAACGCACAGCAGCGGCTTCCGTGGCTCGCTCACTCGCGCGGTGAATCAATACGCGAAGAGCAACAATTTGCTGAAAGACAAAGACCCGGCGATCTCGGGGCCCGACGTGCTGGAAGGCATCGCGGCGGTTGTTTCCATCAAGCATCCCGACCCGAAGTTCGAGAGCCAGACGAAGGTGAAGCTCATCTCGCCCGAGGTGGAGAGCATCGTGGGCTCGGCGACTTACGAGGGGCTGATGCTGCATTTCGACCAGAACCCGAACATCGCCAAGCGCATCATCGACAAATGCCTCATGGCCGCCCGCGCCCGCGAGGCTGCGCGCAAGGCCCGCGAGACCGTACGCAAATCGGCGCTAACCGGCGGCGGACTGCCCGGCAAACTCGCCGACTGCTCCGAGCGCGATCCGGAGCTCACCGAGCTCTACGTGGTCGAGGGTGACTCCGCAGGAGGCTCCGCTAAGCAGGGGCGCGACCGGCGTTATCAGGCGATCCTGCCCATCAAAGGAAAGATCATCAACGTCGAGAAGGCGCGATTGGACAAAGTGCTGCAAAACACGGAAATCCAGACGCTCATCACCGCCATCGGCACCGGCATCGGAAGCAACACAGGATCCGGCGATCAGGAATGGACGTTCAAAATGGAGAAGCTCCGTTACGGCCGCATCATCATCATGACCGATGCTGACGTTGACGGTTCGCACATTCGCACGCTGCTGCTCACGTTCTTCTATCGCCAGATGCCCGAGCTCGTGCGCGCCGGAAAAATCTACATCGCCTGCCCGCCGCTCTATAAGATTACCCGCAAAAAGCGCGAACAGTACGTGGACGACGACGCAGCGCTGAACAAAATGCTCATCCAGCTCGGAGCCGAGGAAGTGAAACTGAAAAACCTCGCCGACGGACGCGAAGTGCCCGTCGCCGCGCTGAAAGAGCTGCTCACCTTGCTCGACCGGCTCTCCCGTTTTGCCGACGCCATGCGCCGCCACGGAGCCGACTTCGAGGAATACCTCAACGCCCGCAACGCCACCGGAAAACTGCCCGAGTATCTCGTCCGCATCCGCGAAGGCAACGTGGACACCACACAGTTCTTCACCGACCATGCAGCCGTGCGCGCATTCCACGAGAGCGATCCGGAACTCGGACTCTTCGAGCCCGAACCCGAGCCGATCCTCGACCTCACGAATCCCGACGGCACACCCGTCGTCCCCGCCGAAGCCGCCGCGCCCACCGCGAAGCGTGCAAAAAAGGAAGAAGGCCCACGCCGCCGCGCCCGCCTCGTGGAACTCTACGAGACGCCCGCCATCGAAAAGTTCATCAGCGAACTCGCGAAGAAGGGACTCAAAATCGAGCAATACAGCAACAGCGACAAACCGATCTTCGAGCTCACCGAAGGCGAAGGCGAGAAAGCCATCAAGCACCAGCTCTTCGCCATCCCAGAAATCCTCAACAAGGTTTTGGAAATCGGCAAACGCGGCCTCTCGATCAGCCGGTTCAAAGGACTGGGCGAGATGAATGCCAAAGAGCTCTTCGAGACCACCATGAACCCGGAAAAACGCCGGATGATGAAAGTGGATCTCAACGAAGATAACGCCGTCGAAGCCGACAAAATGTTCACCATCCTCATGGGCGACATCGTTGAGCCGCGCAGGCAGTTCATCGAGGACAACGCTCTCAACGCACGCCTCGACGTTTAATTAAAAGAAAGGGACGAAAGGCTCCAAGAGCCCGTCCCGAATGAAGCCGAATAGATCTCCGATCGCATGTATCACCAAAACGAAAAAGTAATTCCAATCAATGTTGCCGACGAGATGTCGAAGTCGTTTCTCGACTACTCGATGTCGGTCATTATTTCCCGTGCGCTGCCGGATGCGCGCGATGGGCTGAAGCCTTCCCAACGCCGCATCCTTTTCGCGATGTCGGAGCTGGGCGTGGGGCCGACTCGCAAGCCGCTGAAATGCGCGAAGATCGTCGGTGAGACGATGGGTAATTACCATCCGCACGGCGACCAGGCGATTTACCCGACGCTCGTCCACATGGCCCAGCCTTGGGCGATGCGCGAGATGCTCATCGAGGGACAGGGGAATTTCGGCAGCGTCGAAGGCGACCCACCAGCGTCCATGCGTTACACCGAGGCGCGCTTGCAGCACCTCGGCGCAGCGCTGATGGACGACATGGAGAAGGACACCGTCAACTTCGTCCCGAACTACGACGAGACGCGGCAGGAGCCGACGGTGCTCCCGGCGGCGTTCCCAAATCTGCTCGTAAATGGCGGCACCGGCATCGCGGTCGGCATGGCCACGAACATGCCGCCGCACAACCTCACGGAAGTCATCGACGGTGTGTGTGCGCAGATTGACGACCCGGAAATCACCATCGACGGGCTCATGGCGTATGTAAAAGGGCCGGACTTCCCGACGGGGTGCGAGATTCTTGGTTCGACCGGCATCAAGTCGTATTTCCACACCGGCAAAGGCTCGGTGCGTGTGCGTGGAAAAATCGGCGTCGCAGAGCTAAAAGGCGGGCGCGAGCAGCTCATCATTTCGGAGATTCCGTATAACGTGAACCGCGCCACGCTCGTATCGCGCATTGCGGATTTGGTGAACGAGAAGATCATCACCGACATCAGCGCCATCCGCGATGAGTCGGACGAAAACACGCGCGTCGTCATCGACCTCAAGCGTGATGCAAATCCGAAGGTGGTCATCAACAATCTCTTCAAACACACCGCGCTGGAGTCTTCGTTCTCCGCATCGATGCTCGCCATCGATCACGGCAAGCCGAAGCTGCTCACGCTCAAGGACGCGATTACCTGCTTTATCGAACATCGCCGCGAAGTCGTTCTGCGCCGCACACGCTTCCTCCTTCGCGAAGCAGAGCATCTCGCCGAGCGCCTCGAAGCGCTGCTCATCGCGCTCAACAACCTTGATGATTTCATCAAAATCATCCGCGATTCCCGCGACCGCGACGATGCGCGCACCAAGCTCATGGCGCTCTCGTGGACGAGGAAGAGCGTCGAACAAATCGGCATTCTCATCCGCGACGAAGGCAAGCTGACCGCCGGTGAATACAAGTTCAACGAGCGCCAGACCAACGCCATTCTCGACCTCCGCCTCTACCAGTTGACTGGTCTGGAGCGCGAAGCGATCAAGACGGAATACGACGCGCTCATCGAGACGATCAAAGACCTGCTCGACATCCTCGCGAGAGAGTCGCGCGTCATGACGATCATTAAGAAGGAACTTCGCGTCATCAAAGACAAATACGGCAATCCGCGTAAAACGCAGATCGTGCCGGATGAAGGCGAGATCAACATCGAAGACCTCATCGCGAACGAAGGCTGCATCATCACGATCACGCATGCGGGCTTCATCAAGCGCACCGCAGTCTCCGCCTACCGCGCACAGCGTCGCGGCGGAAAAGGCGTGAAAGGAATGGTCACCCGCGACGGTGCGACCGAGGAGGATGACGACGATTTCGTGGAGCATCTCTTCACCGCCACCACGCACGACTACCTCGTCTTTTTCACCAAGAGTGGTCGCTGCTATGTGGAGCGCGTGTATGAGATTCCTGAAGGCTCGCGTGCCTCGAAAGGAAGGAGCATCGCGAACCTGCTGGAACTTCGGCAGGATGAAAAAATCGCGGCGACGATTCGCATTCAGGGGCAAAAGACTGATGAGGAAACGTGGTCGGAGAACCTGTTCATTTGTTTCGCCACGCAGAGCGGTATCGTGAAAAAGACGAACCTCAGCGAGTTCAAAAACATTCGGAAAGGCGGCATCATCGCGATCAACATCGAGAAGGAAGACGTCCTCATTGATTGCAAACTGACGAACGGCACGAACGAAATGGTGCTCATTACGAAGGAAGGAATGAGTATCCGCTTCAACGAAGAAGAGATGCGGGATCAGGGCCGCAATAGCATCGGCGTGTGGGGCATCCGGCCCGACAAGGGTGATTGCGTCGTCGCAGCCGCCATCGTGGATAACGCGTGCACGCTCCTCGTCGCAGGGGCGAACGGCATCGGCAAGCGGACCCCGTTTGAGGATTACCGCGTCCAATCGCGTGGCGGCAAAGGCATCATCACGATGAAGACCGGAGATAAAACCGGCATCGTAGTCGGCGCGCTCACCGTGCACGAAAATGACGAACTGATGCTCATCACCAACAAAGGCCAAATGGTTCGCACGCGGGTCAAAGAAGTCCGCGAAACCGGGCGCAACACGATGGGCGTCATCCTCATCAATCTGAAAGGCGCGGAGAAGCTCATCGGCATCGCGCCTGTCGTCGCCGACGAAGAAAGCGACGAGAACTACACCGTCGTCTCAGGAGAATAATATGATCCCAACCACCGACCTCAACCAACGTCCACCACGCAGCGCCAAAGCCCGCCTCGGTGGGTACGCGCTATTGCCACGGATGCTCGACAAATGCCGCGCGGAGCTTAATGGCACCGCAAGTTCGTTCCACTACGCATGTCCGAACGACCAACGCGTGCTGAAGTTTATGGGTATCGATCCCGTGGCGCTCAAAGCGGAAGTTGCCAAAGGGCTCGGCGATGGAGATGTGCTGGCGTGGATTGAGGCGCACCAAAGCAACAAACTCACCCAAGCTGAAATCGAAGTGTGGAGCGATGCGAACGATAAGCGAAAGCCCGACGGAGGCGACCGCGAGTTTTTTGAAAAATATCTCGCGGAGTGTGGGCCGAATCGAACCGATATTATCTACTGGAGCGACCTCCTAGACCTCGACGACTACGTCTCATACGGCGGAAAGGCCTAATGCGATGGACCGCTTTTGCGGAGCAAGTGACATCGCCTGCATGAGTCTAGTCGGGCGAGATGTCCGGTGTTCCGGAAAATCGAATAGGACGACTTGCCGGATGAAAGGCACGTGCCGTAGATCCCGTCTGCCATGAGCACTGTGCCGCCAACTATCCCAAGTCGGATCGCGGAAATCTCACGGCGCAGTGGGCGTGTCGCGTTGCGAGGTTGGCGGCGGTTGCTGGGGCGTCCGGGCCAATCGGAGGCGAAGAGTTTTCTGCCGCTACTCGTGCAAGTGTTGGCTGGGTTTTCAAAGCAGGATGGCGTGGTCATGGAGAAGGAGGTGGATTCCGCGCTCGGCTTTCTGCGCAACGATTATCCTGAGACCGTTTATTCCGATCTCACACGCCAGTTTCGCGAAGCCCTCGGCCAGCAGCAGGATTTGTCGGCGATGGCGGAGCGACTGCGCAACGAGTTGCAGCCAGAGCGTAAGGTCATGCTGGGTGTGCAACTTTACGACATCATCGCTCGCGCTGGGAAGCAGCAGGCGCAGATGGATGCATTTCAGGCGTTCACCGAGAAGCTCGGGACGGCGGCAGAGACGCAGCACATCGTCCATCAACTCAATCTTTCCGGCACGGGCGAGGTTGCGCCTGCAGCTTCGAGCAATTCACCGCTGGAAATCCTCAGCTTTGGGCGCGATGCGAGTGCTGATGTGACGCTCAAAGGACTGCACGAAAACGACCGCCTGCTTGCGTTTCGATACCACGACCTGATCCTGCTGAAAAACAACAGCCGTCATCCTGTTTTCGTGCGCGGCAGACCGCTGGAGCCAGGCTCATTTTGCCGAATCTATGCAGGTCAGCGTGTCATCCTCGACGAGCAAGTGCTCACCTTCCAGGACCTCTCGTATTACTTTAACGCGAAGAAGAACATCGCCGTCACGCAGGTCTATCTTGAGTTGAACGATAGCGACGAAGTGCAGATCGCTCGGGCTCGGAGTCGCGACAGTATTTTGGAGGTGCGATTCGGACTGAAGGTTCAAGTCCGCGCGTTGAAAAACATGGATGCGATGTTTAACAACGTCGCGCTGCGCCAAGGTACACTGCTGAACGGCAATCTCGAAGATCGCATCATTTTCCACAACGACTCAGAGTTGGTCCTTTCCGATCTCCGCCGTCGAGCGCGGGCTCTGGGCGGGCGATTTCAGCTCAAGAGCTACAAGAGCGTCTATCACGTTTCGAACCAAACACAGCGGCTGCAAGTCGATGACATCCTGCTATCCCCTGGGACGTCCGGCGCGGTGCTGCTGAAGATCTTGTGCGACTACGAAAATCGGGTCGGCCAACTCGAAGTTATCGAAGCCTACCGAGACATCACCGTGGGGGAACGCATCGTGCCAGTCGGCGGAAAGTGCGACCTGAAAGATGGCGACATCATCCGTATCGACGCAGGGCAAGGGCTGCGGTGCGACTTCAGCGAGCGCATCATCGAAGAGGAGCGCAATATCGTTTCCAGCATCGAATTGCACGACCTCACGTGCCATTTCGGCGATAAGGTAAAGGCGCTCGACGGTATCACCTTCACGCTCAATCGAGGCGATATTGTCTGTGTGATGGGAGGCAGCGGTTCGGGAAAAAGCACACTCCTTCGAGCCATCGCAGGACGCCTCCCGCCCACGCGCGGCACCGTTCTGCTCAACGGCCAATCGCTCTACGACGACCTAGACGATTTTAAGCGATTCATCGCATTCATCCCGCAAGATGATGCTTTTGACGACCACCTCACTGTCGAGGAGAACCTCCGCTACGCAGCCAGTATCCGTTCACCGCACCTCAGCAAGCGGGACCGTGAGCGCCGGGTGGACGGGCGTCTCGTGGAACTCGGGCTCGCCGAGCGCCGCGATGTCATCGTTGGCTCCGCCGAAAAAAAGACGCTCTCCGGTGGCGAACGGAAGCGACTGAACATCGGCCTCGACATGATCTCCAGTGCTGACGTGTTTCTTTTTGATGAGCCCACAAGCGGCCTCAGCAGCAAGGACAGCGAGCATGTTATCGAGATCATCCGTGGCCTCGCGCACAACAAGATCGTGCTCGTCGTGATTCACCAGCCAAGTCAGCGGCTCTTTCAGATGTTTAACAAAGCGGTGCTTCTCGACCGTGGCGGCAAGATGGTTTTCCACGGCAGTCCATCGCAGATGCTCGATTACTTCGGCGAGGCTGCGATCCATGAAAAAGGCATCTCGGCGGAGACCGTCGCCAGCGAAGGGCGTCGCCCCGAGTTCGCGTTCGACATCATTGAGACGCCTCTGCACGACCTCAGCGGCGACGAAATTTTGGAGGAGGCCACCAACGGTCAACTCATCCCGGCGCGCCGTTTCTCGCCAGACTTCTGGCGTGATCGATACGAGACGCATCGGCTCTATCAGGACATGCGGCAGATTTCGCTGAAGCAGCAATCAACCACCGCCACGCCCACGGCAACCGAGCCTGCTAAAAAGCCCGTCGCTCCGCCGTTGATCAAGGTCCGCGCTCGCGAAGAGTGGCTGCAATTTACCACGCTCCTGCGTCGCGCCTTCCTCTCGAAGCTTCGCAATTTGGCCAGCCTGTTTGTCACGCTGCTCGCTCCGCCCTCGCTGGCATTCGTTGTCGGCTGGGCGCTCTACTTCACGGATAAAAAGGATGTGCCCGAGGGAGATTACGTCTTTGCCCACGCATTTCACATCCCGACATACATCTTCATCTCGCTGCTTGTCGCCCTCTTCCTAGCGCTGATGAACAGCGTCGAGGACATCATCCGCGATCGCGTCATCCTCCAGCGTGAGCGGAATCTGAACGTTAGTATCGGCTATTACGTGCTGGCGAAATTCCTGACCCTTTGCGTTTTTTCCGCGTTCCAGTGTGCGCTGTTCGTCTTTGTCGGGAACTGGATTCTCGAAGTGCGCGGGATGTTTCACATCTATTTCCTGTGGACATTTCTTACCGCCGTCAGCGGTATCTCGCTCGGCCTGCTTGTTTCCGCCGTCGTGCCGAATTCGAAGACCGCTGCGATGCTCGTCCCTCTCATCCTCATTCCGCAGCTCATCTTTGGAGGTGCGCTCATCAAGTACGATGAAATGAACCGAGACCCTGACTTGCTGTATTCGTTTAACCGAATCTTCAACGCCACGAAGTCGCCGGACGACGCTGAGACGGAAAAGAAACTGCGCGTCCCATTCATCAGTCGCCTTGTCGCTACTCACTATAGTTACGAGTCGCTTGTCGTCGCGCAGGCGAAGCTGAATCCACTCACGATCCGGCAGACCCGGCTTAATGAAATGATCCGCGCCTTAGCTAAGAACCCAAATACCACACCGGCGGAAAACGACCGTCTCGCAGACCTCAAAGAAACACTGGCTCAACTCTCCGGGCTCGAAGCTGGCTCTGCGCGGGAAATTGATCGCCGACTCGGGCGTATCGACGAAATCATCGACGGAAGCGCTCCGACGCTCCGCGATTTCCGGACGAAAGTGTACATCACGAGCGCCGACCAGCTTTATAACAACACCAAGATCAACGACATGGTCTCCAAAGCCGAGAGCGAGCAAAACGACTATCGCCGCGACTATCGGCTCAACGTGTTCTTTAGCCCGGAAAAGCACCATTTCTATTGGTTTGCCGACAAAGACCTCGGCTGGACATCCAGCGTCTATTTTCGCAACGCGCTGATTCTCCTCGGCACATCTGCCGGAATGCTCGTCCTGCTTGGTGCCGTCCTGCGGCGTCAGTTGAACCGCACGGCGACATAGCCTTTTTATCCGCCAATGCGCCGGAGTTGGATACCGTCGAAGCTATCGCCGGTGAACATATCTGCGACGATGATGAGATGCTCGCCGGGTTTCGCGAGGCCGCGTTCGAGAAGCACTTTCTCCGCTGCATTGACTGTCTCGGCTGGCGTCTCGGAAAAATCGAGCTGATGCGCAGTGAGTCCCCGCAGAAGGGAGAGCCGACGGCATTGCTCCCACGTCGGAGTGAAGGCGTGGATGGGCGCATTCTTCGGGCGTAGCCCTGCGACGTATCCCGCAAGGGTGCCGCGTCGCGTAAAGACGACGAGCTTTGCTTCGGGAAAGGTGTTCGCGAGTGTCACCGCTGCATTCGCTGTTTTCTCTCGGTCGTTATCGAGTACTGATTTTTGTGCGAAGCCGAGGCCGCCGCTTAGCTCGATACGCCGTGCGATTTTATCCAGCACGGCGACAGCCTCCACTGGGTAATTCCCCACGCTCGTCTCTCCGCTGAGCATGATGGCATCAGCTTCCTCAAAGACTGCATTGGCAACGTCTGTCACCTCCGCGCGTGTCGGCACGGGGTTGGTGATCATACTCTCTAGCATCTGCGTCGCGACGATCACCGGGCGGCCTTGAATGATGCACCGGCGCACGATCCGGCGTTGGATGATTGGGAGGTCTTCCATCGGGCACTCAACGCCGAGGTCGCCGCGCGCGACCATCACTGCGTCGGCCACTGCGATAATTCCTTCGAGGTTTTCCACCGCGAGTTGGTCCTCGATTTTTGCGACGATCTTTGCCGTGCTGCCATGCGTCAGGAGGACGCTGCGGAGTTGCTCCACGTCTTGAGGGAACCGGCAAAAACTGAGCGCCACGAAGTCCACGCGCATCGCTGCTGCCAGCGCGACATCGGCGAGATCTTTCTCCGTCAACGCGGGCAGCTTTACGTGAACACCGGGCAGATTGATATGGCGACGAGACCCCATCTCGCCGGGCGTCAGCACCTCGCAGCGTAGCGCGCTTTCCGTCTTCGAGAGCACGCGCATGTGGATGAGGCCGTTATCCACGATCACTAAATTGCCGACGTGCAAATCTTCGACGAGGTGATCGTAATTCACTCCTACGCTCATCGTCTCCGTCGCCGCAGCACCGCGTACGGTGAACTCGAAAATATCTCCGCGCTTCAGCGTAAGTTTCGCAGGGACGTCGCCCGTGCGAATCGCCGGCCCTTGCGTATCCAGCAGGATGCCCACGACCTCGCCCGACTCTTCCGCGATTTGACGGATGCGAGGCACGAGTGCCCGGACGGTCTCGTGCTTTGCGTGACTCATGTTGATGCGGAAGACCGATACTCCCGCCGCGATGAGCGAGCGGAGCACTTCTGGTGATTCGGTGGCCGGGCCCAGCGTCACCACGATCTTTGTCTTACGCATCGGGTATTCTATTTAGCCGAGAATCTTATTCCACTTATCGAGGTTCGCCTTTTGCGCGGCGAACAGATCATCTGTTGAATCTAATACCTCGATGCTTTTGATTTTATCGCCTTGCGCGATGGTATCCACGACGTTCTGGCCCTTCGTTACGTTGCCGAAAACGGAGTGCTTGCCGTCGAGATGGGGCGTCGGTCCGTGGGTGATGAAAAACTGGCTGCCATTCGTGCCGGGTCCGGCATTTGCCATCGAGAAAACTCCAGCGGTCGAGTGCCGTAGTGAGCGGTCGAACTCGTCGCCGAACTTGTAGCCTGGCCCACCTGCGCCTGTGCCTGTCGGGTCGCCGCCCTGAATCATGAAGTTGGCGATGACGCGGTGAAACTTGATTCCATTGTAATAACCACGCTTGGCGAGGTTGAGGAAATTGGCTGCCGTCATAGGGACCTTGCTCGCGTAGAGCGTTCCTTCGATGCTGCCTTTGTCTGTATTGATGATGATGCGAATGTCTTCCATGTAGGCGTGTACCGTGTCGGCTCGACGGGCGGGAATCAAGACTTCGTAAGCTCCGTGCGGTAAAAATCTCACGCTCTTCGGCATATCCGATGGAGTCGTTGGCTTACGCAGAGCGTATGGGGTCTTTTTTGCTCCCCAGCGAATGGCGACAGGCGATACACCGATGCCGTATGCGTCCATTTATCTATCTACTCGCCGCCTCGTCCGCCCTCGCACTTGAAATCCGCGTTGCACCCGATGGGCCGGTTTCTTCGCTCGCTGCGGCTCGCGATGCTGTTCGCGCGGCGCGGGAAAAGGGCGATAGTTCTCCCGCTCGCGTGGTGGTTGCCGATGGCCTGTATTCACACACGGAGGCGGTTGTTTTCGAGCCCCGCGATGGCGGCGTGACGTATGAAGCGGCACCGGGGGCGAGGCCGGTTTTTTCCGGAGGGAAGAAGATTGGCGGTTGGAAGAAGGACGGTGCCCTTTGGACGACGAAGACAGATTTGCAGTTCGATGCGCTGTGGATCAATGATCAGCGCGCCCAGCGTGCGCGCACGCCGAACAAGGGGTTCATCCAGGCGATGGGGCAGCCGACTTCGCCGATTGTCGCGAGCACCGGGGAAGCTGGGAGCTCGCTGCTCGCGGTCGCGCCGGAGTTTGCCGCGCCGCTCGCTGCGCTGAAGGGCGATGAGGCGAATGATGTGAATGTCCTCGTCTATTTCAACTGGGACATGAACCGCCATCGCCTCGCGGCGGCGAAGGCGGACGGCACGTTGCAGTTCACCGGGCCGTTGCGCGGGCCGTTTTTCTCGCTCGCGCCGTTTCACAATATGCGGCTGGAAAACTACCGCGCCGCGCTTGATCAGAAGGGCGAGTGGTTCCTCGCTCGCGACGGCACGCTCAGCTACATGGGCGACGAGCCGAAGGAAGCCGTCGCGCCCGTCGCGCCCCAGTGGCTCATCATCCGCGGCGATGCAAAGGCGGACAAGCTGGTGAAAGGGCTGGCGTTTCGCGGGCTGGCATTCCGGCATCAGGGCTGGACGCTGCCTAAGGAAGGCGCGTTCTTTGGACAGGCGGAGAGCAAGCTCATCTCGGCAATCGAAGCGGACGGCGCGCGCGACGTGGTGTTCGAGGATTGCGAGTTCGGCCACACGCTCACGACCGCGGCGTGGTTCCGCCGCGGGTGCAGCGAAATCACGCTTCGCAAATGCCACATCCACGACCTCGGCGCGGGCGGCGTGAAGATCGGCGACCCGGCGATTTCTCAAGTCGGCCCGGAGCACACGCATCACGTGCTCGTGGAAAATACGATCATCTCCGGCGGTGGACGTCACTTTCCGGGCGGCATCGGCGCGACGATTTTCCATGCGAGCGACACGACGCTGCGGCATTGCGACATCGGGGATTTTTACTACAGCGCCGTGAGCATCGGCTGGACGTGGGGCTACAAACAAACGGCCTGCGCGCGCAACGTCGTGGAGCATTGCAAACTGCATCATCTCGGCTGGTCGGAGATGTCGGATCTCGCCGCCGTTTACACGCTCGGGCCGCAGCCGGGCACGGTCATCCGCGACTGCTGGGTGCACGACATCGGCTGCCTCAGCTACGGCGGATGGGGCCTTTACAACGACGAAGGTAGCACCGGCATCGTGTGGGAAAACAACCTCGTCCACGACACGCAGGACGGCGGCTATCACCAGCACTACGGACGCGGAAACATCGTCCGCAACAACATCTTCGCCAACCAGCGCGAGGTGCAGGTCCGGCGCAGCAAACCCGAGGAGTTCCTCGCGTTCTCGTTCGAGCAAAACATCGTCGTGTTCAAAGAAGGCCGGCTGTTTGGTCACGTGGACAAAAACTGGTTCGACGGCCGCGTGGCGGTGAACCGCAACCTTTACTGGAAGACGGGCGGCAAGCCGTTCGACTTCGCCGGAAAAACGTGGGACGACTGGCGGCTGTGGGGCTTCGACGCCGAAGGAATCATCGCCGACCCGATGTTTGCCGATGTGGAGAAAGGCGACTTCACCCTGCGCGCCGGGTCGCCCGCGGACAGGATTGGCTTCAAGCCCTTCGACTGGCGCAAAGCCGGCGTGACCGGCGACGCTGCGTGGAAGGCGCTCGCCGCCCGGCCCCTCCCGCCGATGGTCTATGGCGCAAAACCCAAAGCGCCGCCGCTCAAACTCACGGACGGATTTGAAGGCACGGTCATCGGCGGCAAGCCCACGCAGGCCACCGGTGGATACAAGAAAGGCGACATCATCCGCGTCGTCGGCGAAGGTGCGGCGACCGGAGCGCGCTGCCTGCAACTCACCGACGGACCGGACATCGACCCCGCATTTGACCCCCACTTTTACTACCACCCCGGCCACGACAAAGGCACCACGCGCGTCGCATTTTCCATCAAGCTGGAGCCGGGCTTTCACCTCGTCCACGAATGGCGCGAAGACCGCGCCGACGGCGGCAAAGCGTACCAGAGCGGACCGATGCTCAACTTTGACAAAGGCGCGCTCTCCGTCCCCGGACGCAAGCTCGCCGACATCCCGGCCAGCGTCTGGCTGCGCATCGAGCTCACCGCAAAAGTGGGCGAGGATCGCGACAACACATTCACCCTCACAGTAACCGAAGCCGGTAAGGCGACGCAGCGTTTCGAGAAGCTCCCCTTTGCGAGCACGACAAGCGCCCGCCTCGACTGGCTCGGCTTCATCGGCGCGGGAAAAGCGGCGGCGAAGGCGTGGGTGGATGATGTGGAGATTGGGAACGAGTGAGTGAGGCGCACCGCGTCCACGCTCTCTACCTTCCAATTCTGGGTGTGGTGGTAATCTCCCCGAAGGGCGTTGGTCAGGTATATGTTAGCTTAATTGGTAGGGCGTTATTCTCTCTGCTCTGTGTAATGGTGTAAGATATACATAAGTGGCGATCGGGGATTCCTCTGGAAGGTGTCCTTAATTCAAGTGAGAGCCGGTTGAATCGAGAAACAAAAGAAGCCGGGGCTTGACAGGAAGCCGAGCATTCCCGTATCCAAAGCTTGATATAAATATGAAAGTTAATTCGAAACAGCACGCCGCTCTGAAAATAGCCGCTGGAGCCCGTAACATCACAAGCCAAACCCACGCAAATGTCTGAAGGTACTATTAAACGCATCACGGACAAAGGTTTTGGATTCATCGAGAGTGCTTCAAAGGTGGACTTGTTTTTTCATCACACTTCGGTGGAAGGCGTGACTTTTGACCAACTTACGGTGGGTCAAAAAGTAAGTTATAAAGAGAGCCAGGGACCAAAGGGCCCGCGTGCGGAGAACGTGAAGCCTGTATAGTTGGCTACTGCCCCATTAGGGGAACTCTCAGGGAAGCGAGGAGTGGTTGCGATGGGCGTTCCAATTTGAAGGGTCACAGCCTTTTACATTGCGAAGGCTGACATCGTCTCGATGGGCGCAGAGAATACTTGTTACCTCGGAAGCGCCGAGTCGGGCGGAATCTCGCCGCGGATCATGCGCGCGCCCTGCCCGGTGAGCTTGAGGTAAAAGTCGGATGGCAGGCCGTCGAGGGTCACAAACTTATCCTGCGGGTTCACGGGCACATCGCTCGTGCATTTGAAGATAGCGGTGGCTTCGTCCACTTCGTCGAACATCGCGATGTAGAGACTGTCGGCTCCGGCCTTTTTCGCGGCGGCGAATTGCGACCACAGGAACTCGCCTTTGAGCCGCGGGATGCTGTCGAAGGATTTGCCTTTCATGTTGAACCAACTGAATCCGGGGAATGCTACGGGCAGGTAGTCGAGCCCGCGTTCGCGGCACCAAGCGATGTCGGGTTTGATCAGTTTCTCGCCGTGTTGTGCGGCTTCGGCGGGCGTTTTGTAGCGACCTACGGTCCATGGGCTCACGACATCGGCGAGCTTCAGGACGTCGTGCAGTGCGGGGTCGTTCACGGCGTCGCGGGTGAGTTCGCGCCATCCGGTGGGGACGCCGAGCATGACGGTGCAGCCGTCCTTTTTCAAAAACTCCACGAGCTTCCCGCACTCGGCGACGGTGTAGTCGCGGTCTTTGTTGAAGCCTACACCCCATACGACGACGAGCGGCTTTCCCCGATGGCGCAGATACGCGGGGTCTTCGGTGATGTGCATTTTCGTGCGCAGCCCGTGCCAGTCGTCGGCGACTTCTGCGACGCGGTCTTTGCGCATCCCGCTGAGGTCGTACATCACGGCGTATGCGCGGCCAAAGTGGTTTGCGCCTTCGCGGCAGTGGTCGAGCACGATGTTGTTCGCTCGAAGTTGGCGCGCGTCGCGGAGCGGTCCGCCGAAGCGCTGCACGAACACGCCGTCGATGCCGTAGTCGAGCATCCATTTGAAATGCCGCAGCACCGTCTCCTTTTTCGCCGAGCTGAAAACTTCCGCGGTGCGTCCGTCGGCGAGCTTTAGGTCGGTGGGAAAGCGCTCGTCGGCTGCGAGCTCGGAGACGTCCGGCCACATATCGACTTTCAAGTTTCCCGGCGCGGGGCGGGCGTTGTTCTTTGTCCAATGATGATACGCCCGACCGACGCCGTCGCCCTCAGCGTTGAACCATCCTTGATAGCCTCACATCACCCTTCCGGTGAGCGAGCTTGCATCGACTGTGTGAACAGTCTTGCCCGTGTAAGGGCGCATCGTCGCATCATTCACCGCCGCGAGTTCTGCGGGCGACGAGGCGGCTAGGCGTAGCGCAAAAACGCACGCACAGGCGTGCAGGAAAAGAAATCGGAACATGAAGGCAACGCTTAGTCTTCGATAAGACATGGCGCAAACCCACTTTTCAAATTCCCACCGGATGCCATGCCGTCTTTAACTCTACGGTATCGAGAATCCAGTAAGGAGACTGCGCCTTTTCGCTGGCCCACTCTGAGGGGGTGAGCGTCCGGCCGGCGTAGCGCTTCATATTCAGCGCGCTGCCGGAGCGGAGGATGGCGCTGATGGCGGAGTCTCCGGCTCCATCCACGATGGCGTTGATGTCCATGTGGCTGGCGAAGTGGGGCGCGAGTTCGGCGCGGGAGCCGGTGAGCACGTTCACCACGCCGCCGGGGAGGTCGCTCGTGGCGAGGACTTCGGCAAAAGTGATGGCGGGCAGCGGGGTCGTGTTGCTGGCGAGGACGATGCACGTATTCCCGCTTGCGATGATCGGGGCGACTAGCGAGACGAGCCCGAGGAGTGCCGGTGCGTCGGGGCAGACGGCGACCGTCACGCCGGAGGCCTCGGGGAAGGTGAAGTTAAAGTGGGGCGAGGAGACGGGATTTACGGTGCTGAAAACCTGCGAGTATTTATCCGTCCAGCCCGCGTAGTGGACGAGCCGATCAATGGCGGCATCCACTTCCGCAGCGGCTCCTTTTGTCCCGGCGCGGGAAAGTTCGGCAGCCAGCTCGGCGGCGCGCATTTGCAGCATCTCGGCGGCGCGGTAAAGGATTTGGCCACGGAGGTAGGCGGACGCTTTTTCCCAGCCGGGTTGCGCTTTGCGGGCGGCGACGGCGGCGTCGCGGAAGTCCTTGCGCGAGGCGACGCAGTAGTTGCCGAGGCTTGTGCCATCGGGCGCGAGAGCCGGAGTGACGCGACCGCTTTCGCCGCGCGGGAATTTCCCGCCGATGGAGAGTTTGTAGGTTTTCAGAACATTGAGGCGTGCCATGCGCGCAGCATCCACGGCGGCGCACGATGTTCAACGCGGAAATGCGGGACATTTGCAAAACGAGCCGATAGGAAGCGCGCACCATTCTATGAGCGAAAACCTAGACCGCCTGCCTCCGCAGACCAAATACATCGTCGGCAACGAAGCCTGTGAACGCCTGAGCTACTACGGCGTCGTGGCCATTCTCACCGGGTATGCCACGGCGCTCTTCGGCGGCGGAGAGCAAGGCGGCATCGAGGCGAAAAAGCTCGTCCACGACTGGAAGAGCCTGACCTACCTGCTCCCACTTTTGGGTGCATGGATCGCGGACCGTTATTGGGGGCGCTACAAGACGATCTTGTGGATTTCCATGGCCTATTGCGTGGGCCACGCCGTGATGTCTGGCACGGAGGGCACGCGCTGGGGTTTGCTCGCTGGGCTCGGTCTGCTGGCCATCGGCTCTGGCGGGATAAAGCCGTGCGTCTCTGCATTTGTCGGCGACCAGTTCGGGCCGGGGCAGGAGGCGCAGATGGCGAAAGTTTACGGGCTGTTTTATTGGTGCATCAATTTCGGCTCGTTCTTTGCCTTCGCCTGCATTCCCTACATCCGCGAGAAGACCGATTCGTACGCGGTCGCCTTCCTCATCCCGGGAATCTTCATGCTCCTCGCCACGATCATTTTCTACATGGGGCGCAAGCGCTACGTCATCAAGCCGCCCAGCTCCAGCCTGCCTCCACCCGACGACGCGACAAGAGCCGCCGACTTCAAGACACTCCTCCGCATCCTTGGGGTCTTTGTGCCCGTGATCGTCTTCTGGTCGCTCTTCGACCAGCAGCACACCACCTGGGTCCAGCAAGGCGCGCAGATGGTTTCGGTGAAACTCGGCGACTACACCATCAACGGCGAAACCATGCAGTCGGTGAATCCGCTCTACGTCATGAGCATCATCCCGCTCTTTCTCATCGTCGTTTATCCGGCGCTTACACGAGCCGGACTCCGCCCCACGCCTCTTCGCCGCATGGGCAGCGGGATGGTCCTTGCCGCGCTCGCATTCCTGATTTCCGCATGGCTGCAACGCCGCATCGAAAGCGGCGAACAACTCAGCATCCTCTGGCAGCTCCTCCCCTACGGCGTCATGACTGCCGGCGAAGTTCTCATCTCCGCCACCGGGCTCGAGTTCGCCTTCTCCGTCGCCCCGGCGCGGCTCAAGAGCACCATCATGAGCTTCTGGCTGCTCACGGTCGCGATTGGTAATCAACTCGCCTCTCTCATCACCTCCCTCAACAGCACGAAAACGGACACGGGCACGACCATTCGCCGCATCTCCGAGTCCAACGAAATGCTCGTCTATGTCGTTCTCATGCTGCTCGTAGCAGGCATTTTCGCCCTCATCGCCCGCAAGTTCCCTGAACAACACGCCGCTCCGTAGGCTCGAAACTAACGGTTGGCACGGAGGCGCGATGGGTTACTTGCCGTCTTTCCAAAACTCTTCCGCAGTTTGCGCGGGTTCGCCGTTCTTGCTTGGACGTGTGGAGACGCGTTCGAGCTTCGGCAGTTTTTTTAGGACGTCCGTATTCGCTGCGGCTTCGGGGAAGGTGAGATGACGAAGCGTGGGCATCGCGGCGAGCGGTGCGAGATCGGTAACGCCAGTTTTGCGGATATCGAGGCCGGTGAGCTTGGATTTGGCGAGCACGGGCAATGTGTTAAATGCCGGATCTCGAATGACGAGAGTGGTGATCCCGTCTGCGCGCTGAGCGATCGCAAAATCAACCCCAGTGAGCGCTGGCAGCCACGTAAAACCCTCCCACTCTTGCCAAAACTCAGCCACGGTTCGTGTGGGCCGGAGCGTCTTGGTATTGAAATTGAATGCGAGGTGGCGCAGGCGCTCGTGGTTGCGCAGACTTTCGACGGATGTTGGATGTTCGGGCAGGATGACTTCCTCCAGAGTGGCGATACTTACCAAAGGTGTGAGGTGGACCCCGAAATTCGGGCCAGGGGCTAAGCTATAAAATGGCGGTGGGAGGCGTGTTCAAACACAACACAAAGAACCACCACAAAATGAAACAAAAACGCAAGCGGTAAGAAGCCGCATTTAAAGCCCGCGTCGCCCTCGAAGCGATCAAGGGGAACAAGACCATTAGTGAAATTGCCAGCGAGTTTGGAATCCATCCAGGGCAGGTCACGGATTGGAAAAAGACGCTCACCGAAGGACTGACTGGGGTGTTCGATAAAGGCGCTCCGGCGAGGGCTGAGGAGGGTTTCGAGCAGGAGCGCACGGAGTTACAATCAAAGATCGGGGAGCTGACCATCAAGGTCGATTTTCTGGTAAAAAAATCAAAACAACTCGGCCTGTGAGCGGGCGTGCCGGGTTGGTGGATTACAAGCATCCGTATTTGAGTTTGAGGACGCAGTGCGAGCTGCTGAGTGTGAGTCGTTCGTCGCTGGATTATGTTCCGTTGCTGGCGTCGCCGGAGGAGTTGAACATCATGCGCATTATGGACGAAATTTATCTGCGGGACCCGTGTATCGGAGCGCGTAGAATCGTGCTGCTTTTGGAGCGCGATCACGGGCTTTGTGTGAATCGCAAACGGGTGTCGCGGTTGCGGCGGGTGATGGGAATCGAGACGATCTTTTGTCGTCCTCGAACGAGTATTCCCGACCGCGAGCATGTGAAGTTTCCATATCTTTTGCGGGACAAAAACATCACGCGGGCGAATGAGGTATGGTGCTCGGATATAACGTACGTGCCGATGGCGCACGGGAATGCGTTTTTGTGCGTGGTGATGGATTGGTATTCGCGCAAGGTGCTCGGGTGGGCGGTGAGCAACACGATGGACGTGGCGCTTTGTCTGACGGCGCTGGCACGTGCGCTGAAGGCTGGTGGTGGAGTTTTCCCGGAGATTTTCAATACGGACCAAGGGAGTCAATTTACGTCGCAAGAATGGGTCGCGGCGTTGCAGTCGAGAGGCATCGCGATCAGCATGGATGGCAAGGGTCGATGGATGGATAATGTGTTCGTCGAACGATTGTGGCGAAGCGTGAAATACGAGGACATTTATCTGCGTGGATACGCGGACATCGAGGAACTCAAAGTCGGGCTGACGCGCTGGTTTGGCGACTACAATGAGTGGCGTCCGCACCAGATATTTGGCGGGGCGACGCCCGCGACAATCTACGCGCAAAACGCGGCAGTCACCACACCACAACCGGAGTTGAAAGCCGCAGCATGAAATCGCGGGACGACATGACCATCGGGGAAACCAAGGGGGGGATTTTTCGACCGATATTTTGCTCTTCCACTGCGGGCTCCCGACGCTTTTCCGCTACGCTCCAAAGCGTCGGGAGCCCTCCGTTCCAGAGCAAAATATCGGAGCCTTTCCTGCGAATCACACCAATCTCCTTGACCAGAAACGACCACCATTCCATCACTTCTTTACGTCTCTCCGCCATAGCTTAATTTCCATTAACTCTGGCCGAAGAACGGGGTCCACCTCAG
>CAMDQC010000047.1 GCA_945905735.1 Prosthecobacter debontii
TTTTTGCTCCACCCATCGGGTTCGTTCGCGTGCCGCTCGTCTATGATCGCTGCAATTTCCGGTAGTCCAAGTTTGAGTTTCACTCCTGCCATTTCGCTTTCTTGCCTTTTTACTCTAAGATGTCACTTTAATTATGAAATTTAGTATTATACCTCAGCGCCGACGTAACGCGACTCTTGCTCAACGGTGCCCGGCGTGACGCTTACCGAAAAGGAACGCGACGGTTCGTTCGTAGTCGTCAGTGTTGAAGAGCTTTTTGGACAGGATTATTCGAACACGACTCCCGAAGGCTGTCGCGGGGGAGAAGTGAAGCAGGACGTTTGGTGTTCTGTTGTTTCGGTCTGTCTCCACCCGGCAGAGATGCGAAGTCGGGACGGAGATCGTCGTTCGAGAGTCGGAAATTAGAAAGTGGTCGCCTTCCAGGGTGACTAATTTAATCGGGCGCACCCAAGAAATTTCAACGAAGAGGCACGCTAGAGAGGCGCCGGCAAAAATCAGAAGAACCGGCTCCTTTATCGAAGCCAGCAAGGAAACCCAGAGAACGGTCGGGAACAGAGCTACGGCTGGTGCTGCGAACTTGACGAGCTGGGTTCGGTCCCGGGAAGACAACTTTATTGGCATGGCGGCTATTCCTCGCCGTAGAAGCCTTTCACCAATGCTTCTTGAAGCCGGTCGGCTTCGGCGGGGTCGGTGGCGTTCACCATGCGCTGGGCCAGTTCGGTGAGTTCCGCGCCGGAGAGCGGGCGGTGTTTGTCGAGTTGCTTGGTGTAGCGCACGACCTCGGCCAGCTCCGCTGGCGGCAGGCTGTCAATTTCGTGGATGATCTCGGCGCCGGTCATGGGCGGAGAATACGGAATTGCATGGCGGTGGTCAACGGGTGTGATGGTTTCCGGGGAAACGAGGAAACGCTATTTCGCCAGCACCCGCAGGTCCACGCAGGCCGCTTCCTTTGTGCTGCGCACGAAGACGAGGCCGTTGCTGATGGTGGGGGTCGTCCAGCACTTGCCGTCGATCACTTTTGCGCGAGCAAGCTCGGTGTAGGCGTCGGGCTTGGCGGCGATGAGGACGAGTTCGCCGGTGTCGCTGAGGGCGAGGAGGTTGCCGTTGGTGAGGACGACTTGGCCGGGGCCGAAGCCGTCTTTGCTCCACTTTACTTCGCCCTCGGGGAGCTTCACGGCTTTCACCGGGCCGCTGCCGTATTTCTTGAACTGGAACATGCCGTAGAGGTGTCCCTCAAAGAGGACGGGCGTGCTCCAGTGGTTCGCGAGTTGTTGGTCGCCGGGGACGCGCAGCACTTGCTCGGCGTTCCACGCGGTGCCCGCTTTGGTGATTTTGTAAGCATACGCGCCGACGCCGTAGCCGACGCTGGCATAGACGATGTCGCCCGCGACGACTGCGCTGGCGGCGGTGGAGACGTTGAACTTCACTTCTGCGCGCCACAGCTCTTTGAGCGTCTTGGGCTCGACGGAGATGAGGCCGCTTTTCATGAAGAAAATAATCTGCCGAGTGCCTGCGATGGTCGTGGCGGTGGGCGTCGCGTGCGTCATGGTGTCGTCGCCGCTCTTCGCCACGATTGCGCCGGTGAGCGGGTTCAGCGCCATGAGCGATTCTCCCGCGCCGCCGCCTGCGATGTAAATGAGGCCGCCTTCGAGCAATGGGCTTGCGGCGTTTTTCCACATAATGTTCCGCGCGCCGTGCTTGGCGAGGTCGAGCTTCCACAGCGGCTTTCCGGTCGCGGCGTCGTGGCCCTGGACGACGAGGTCGGCATTGGTAGTGACGATGACATTTCCCGCAATGGTCGGCGTGGAGCGTGGTCCGTCGCCGCCTTTGTTGTCGCCCGTGCCGTCGTTGCCGCCGCCGTTGCCATACTCAGCGCCGCCGAGGTCGGCCTTCCATAGCTCTTTGCCATTCGCGACATTGCGGGCGACGAGGACTTCCTTCCCGCCGAGCCCTTCGAGCGTGTAGCAGCGAGCGCCCGCGATGGAGAAACTGGAGAAGCCTGTGCCGCCCGGCACCTTCCAGAGCACCTTGGGCGTGGTGTCCCACTTGGCCGCGATTTTATCCAGCGTGCTGCCGTCGCCGAGCGGCCCGCGATATTGCGGCCAGTCGGCAGCGTGGATGGTGGTGAGGAGTGCGAGTGAAAAAGTTGCAGTCGTGAGTTTCATCGCGAGCCGTCGTAGGGGAAGGGCGCGGGGAAGTCAAAGCTGGAGCTTACCTCACGGCGCCCAAAGGACTTGCAGGCGGAAGAAGCGCTGCGCTCCTCCGGCGGGGTCGGTGACGGTCACGGGGACAAACCCGCTCACGGGCGCACCGACGCTGACGGTGCCGCTCCAGTTCGTCTGAAAGGACTTCGCGGCGATGGTTGCCCAAGCGCCAGTGGCGATGTCAGCGCGGGATTGCACGTTATAGACGAGGTCGGTGACGCCGTGGCCTTGCGCTGCTCCCGCATTTTCCGGGACGAGGAATGTGTAGCTGCTGCCGCTCGCGGCGGCGGGGGCTCCGGCGATTCCGTGGGTGCCGTTGCCGCTGTTCGGGTTCATGCCGAGGGCGCTTTCGATCAGGGCGGCTAGGCCGTCGCGGTCGTTGTCGTCGCTGACTGCGTTGACGCCGTTGAGCGTCATCCAACCGCTGAATGTGTCGGTGCGTGCGCCGCTTGCGGCGGGGCTGCCGCCTAGCGCGGTCGCGGTCCAGGTGTCTTTGTCAGCCCACAGTGCGGCGCTGGAAATTCCGCCGAGCGTGGTGAGTGCGGTGCCGCCGCCGTCTGCTGAAAGCCGCCAAGTGTCGCCGTAGCTGAAGGTGAGAATGTTCGCATCAAACGGCGGCGGGAGCTGGATGGCTACAGGCTCGCCGCTGTTGTCGAGGTTGCCGGTGTAGGTGCCTGCGACGACGGGGGCGTTGCCGTAGCGACTGCGGAACTTCGTGAGGTTTTTTACGACGACGATGCTTTCGCCGGCGTTGAGCGTGGTGGGCGCGGTGAATGTGAACGTGATGCCTTGGACGAATTTCACGTTCTGCAATTGCAGCGCGGTGCCGCCGATGTTCGTGAGTTCGACGTATTCAAAATCTTGTCCGCCAAGTGCGTTGAACATGATCTCCGAGATACGCAGTCCGCGCAGAAGTGCGAGGGCGTTCGCGTCGGTCGTTGTGTTCACGAGGCCAGCGGTGGGCAGTTCGTATTGCGTGCCGCCAGCGCCCTGCGACCACTCGCTTGTTTGCTGGAAATACTGGATCGCATCGAGGAATGCGCCGCTTGCATCGGAGAGGTAGAGGTCGTCCTGCTGCTCGCTGAGGCTGAAGGACAGACGGTTCCCGCCGGTGCCGTCGGCGATGATTTTCAGGAATCCGTTCGCAGCGATGAAGCTGAGCGGCGGCATGATGTGCTGCGCGGCGGAGTCAGAGCGCGTGTCGGTGATGCGAAGTCCGGCGAGGTCCACGGGGAACGCTTGGGAGTTGCTCAGCTCGATCCAGTCGCTCGCGTAGAGCACGCTGCCGCTGGTGAACCATTCGCTGATGCGGATGCCGCTTTGGTCGCCGGTGATGGTCCAGTTATTCGCCGCGCCGAGTGTCGGTGTGCCGAGTTTCCACGCGAGCACGTTGTCGAAAATGACGCGGCCAATCGTGAGGTCGGCGATTTGTGAGCCGAAGGTGACGGCGTCGCGCTGCGTCGCGCCTTGGTAGAGCAGCACGGCGTCGCCGTCTTTATCGAGCCCGAGCAGTGCGCTGCTAAATGTGGCGAATCCACCAGCGGGGATTGTCGTCACGGGCAGCGGGAATTTCGCAGGAACGAGCGCGTCATCCGTGAGCGACCAACCGGTGAGCGTGACGGGCACGTTGCCGAAATTATGCAGCTCGATTTGGTCGGTGAGCGTCGCGCTGTTCGCGAGCACTTCGTTGATGCGGACGAGCGGCGCGACCGTGTCCACAGTCCATGTGCGGACGGTCGGAGCGGCTTGCGCGGCACCGATGACAGTGCGTGCGGGGTCGGCGTCCTGCCAGTTGCCGGCCATGTCGCGGCCCAGCACTTCGAGCGTGTGGACGCCGGGCGTGAGGCTGTTGAAAACGAGCGCCTCTTGCCGGACGCAGAGCACGCCGACGGTGCGCGGGAATGGTCCGCCGGTGCCGATGACTTCTTCCGCGCTCCACGCGCCGCCGTTGAGCCGCCATTTGTAGGAGAGGATGCCGGGGCCGCCGATGGTGAAGGTCGCGCTCGTCTGGTCCGTCGTGCCGATTGGCCCGCCGAGGATGTAAGCCCATTCGGGGACGGTCGCGCCGTAGTCAATCCCGCCGGGGGCACTGCGGCGTGCAAGCGAGGTGACTTGGATGCCGTAGTCTTCAGCAGCGGGATTATTGAAGCCGGGAGCGCCCGCAACGTTCGGCCCGTAGGCTCCGCTGAACGCGCTCAGCGGGTGATTTGGTCCCACGATTGGGTCGAGGATTTGGTCGAGCTGGTTGTGGAAAAATTCAATCTTCGTGGTGACATCGTTGACGATGGTCGTGCCGTTTATTTTTCGCGCATCCGGCCCGGAGAAAAGGCGCGGGACGTTGCTGATGAGGTTGAAGCCCATGTAAGCGCCGTCGCCGCGTGTCGGGTTGCTGCCGTCTTCGGGGACAAAGAAATTGATCGGCGCATTCTTCACATCCTGATCGGGCGTGGACGGCGTGTAGGTGTAATCCGCGTGGATGCCGGACACGGTGTTGTGCTCAAAAATCGCCGCCGTTCCCGCCTTGCAGTTGATGACGTGGTCGAGGTCGTAGCACGTATTCCGCACGACCATGATCGTCGTGCCGGTGCCTTTGTCGCCGGAGCTGATCGCGTTCGAGTATCCGTTGTCCGTGCCGAATGCGCTCACCCATTGATCCTTCGTCGCGGCCTCGAAAATGTTCGACGCGATGTATGCGTCGCCGCCGAGGTCGATATGCTCATCGCCGCTCAGTCCACGGAAATGATTGTAGCGGCAATCGAGCAAGAAATCGCCCGCGATGCTCATGCTTCCGCTGTCTGCGTCGAACACGTCGTTGTGCCCGCGGTTGCCGTTGAACTCATTATAATAGACGCGCCACCAACCGCCGATGGGCAGGCCGTTTGTGGTCCACGCCGCGCCGGTGCTCGCGGCATCCACGGGATACTCGACCTTGAGCGGCTCCATGCTGTTGTCCGCAGCGGTGAGGAAGTCCGTGTTGTCCTCGACGCGCCCGAGCACGGGGTCAAATATCATCATGTCCGGGAAAGTGGAGCGGATGACGGTGAGTTTCGGATTTCTGCCGTAGAGCATCCGCAGATGCGTGCCCGCAAATGTGAGCCCTTCGCAAAGCGCCCACGAGCGCACGATGCCGAGCGAGCCTTGGTTGTCCGTGGAAGGCGAGGTGCCCTGCGCGTTGACGAAGTCGCAGTATTTAAAGACGGACTCCACCGCCAACGAATCCACGACGCGGATGCCGCCCCATTTTCCGGGGCCCGTTTGGACGAGGTTTTTAATCGGGTCGCAGTCGCCCGCAGCCACGGTTCCAGGGACGTGCGAGAAGACTACGCGCTTATCCGGTGTGCCGAGCACTTCCATTTTTCCATTCACCGTGAGGCGGATGTCTTGGTCAAAATAAACCGCCGTCCCGGGGCCGATGTTCAGCGTTGTTCCGACGGGCACCGTGGCATTTGCTGTGACGCGGTAAGGCCCGCCCGCTGCCGTCCAGTTCACGATGCCGCCGCTCGCTGCGCCGCCGCCAAAATACAGCGCGCCCATGTCGCCGATGGTCGTATCCGGGTCGGTCGTCGCGGGGTCGCCGGTGTTGCGGCAGGGCGAGGCGGCGGTGATGCGATAGTTGCCGCTTGCTGCATTGGAAAATAGCGGGTCGGCGGAGATGTTGCTGATTCCAGGCCACGCGAACGCGGAGAAGTCCACGTTTGCCGTGTCGCAGTAATTCAGCACGGTGGGCGTGGAAAGGTAGGGCGCGTCAATCAGCACGGGCGATTGGGCGATGACGATGCAGTTCGTCGCGTTGATCGCGAGCGTCGCGCCGGTGTTCGATTGGCCGACTTTGTTCTGCGTGTAAAAGCCGGTACTCGGAGAATCCGGGTCCGGGCTGGATGGATTGATCGGGTAGCCCCAAGCGCCAAGCGTGGTGTCGTGGTTTTCGCTGACGATGGTGACGAAGGTCGCGGTGACGGTGCGCGTGTCCACGTTCTGCGATTTCGGAACGATGGCTTTGTCGCATTTGATGATTTGCGTGCGCGTGATGATGAGGTCGTTGTTCAGCAGCGACATGCCTTTGTCCCAGCCTTCGCGAAGGATGCTGTCCTCCACGGTGATCGGCCCGCCGAGGCAGTCGAACACGTCATCGCCGCAGCGTGCGAAGACCGAGCGACGCATCACGACGGGGCGTCCGGCGCTGTTGTGAACGTAAAGACAGTCTTCGTCGTCGGGGTTCGGCGCGTTGCTCTCGCGGTAGTCGGGAAGGATGCGCTGGATGTTGCTGTCCTCGATCAAAAGCGCCGCATTGTTTTCCAACTCCGGCCCGGTGATCATGCGTTCGATGAGCGAGCGGCGGATGTTCAAATCGAGCGTGCCACTTGTATAGATGGCCTTCGCCGGTCCATCAGCCATCACGCTGTCGTCGAAATTCAGCGAGCTGCCGGTAAGCCGAATCATCGGCCCGCGGCTCGCGTGACCAACGCCTGTGGTGTGGCCCGCGTGATTGAGCAGCGTGTAGTTCATCACGCTCGGCTGCGCGGCGGAAAAGACGAACCCGCCCCAACGGTCGTTCGCGTTAAATGCGGAGATCGCCACTGGCTGCGCGAATGTTCCGTTCGAGTTTAGCGTTCCATTAACCGCGATCGTCGAGCCCGCAGTGCTGCCCGCCGTCGCGTCGCCCGCGATGAGGACGTGCGTGCCGGGATCGATGTTCAGCGTCGAGCCAGTCGGGACGGTTACGTTGCCCGTCACATTCATCACGCCGCTCCAAGTCGTCGTGCCCGCTGCGAGTGCGCCGCTCACGCTCGTCATCGTCGGCGCACTCGTGAGCGAGGTCATCGCCTTGCTCGCTGTGAACGTCGCGCCGGGGCCGGTGTACGTGGCATTCATCGTGAAATTGCCGGGGTCCGCAGCGGGGTAATTGATCTGCAACGCCATGTCGAAAGTCACGTCGCTGCTCGTCGCGTTCGCTTGGCGGATGTCCACGGCAATCGTATTCACTCCCGAGTGGAGAAAGCTCGCCGGTATCGTCACGCCCGCCGTCGCATTATCTACGCTCGAAGCAGTGGCGTACGCCGTGAGCGGGTGACTTGCTGGTAGTCCCGCCGAGCGCTGGCCGATGTCCACACCGTTCACATAAATGGCATACGCATCGTCGTATTTGATCGTGCCCGTGATGTTGGTAATCGCGTTCACATCCGCGATGGTGAACGTGCTGCGGAAAAGGTAGCACGGCACATTCTGCGAACCTGCTGTGACCGTGTGGTAGTCGGTGTCTGGGAGCAGCGTGTTCTCGTCCAAATTCCCGTAACCCGCCTGCGAATTCACCGTCGTCCAAGTCGAGTCATCGAAGCCCTCGTTGCGCCACGTATTGCCGATATTTGTGACGAAAGTCGGCAGCGTGAGTTCGGTGAAATTGTGCTTCACCTTCCACGGCGAGCCCGCCGTGCCGCTGCCCGTCGTCCCGTTGCCGCCAGTGCCGAAACTGAAGATCGTTGTCGGCGGCAATCCCGAGGCCCCGCCAATCGTCACGAGCGCACTGCCCATGCCATTATAAAGCTGGATGCTCGGCAGTGTGATGCCGCCCACATTCGCCGTCAGACTCACCGTTCCATCCCACACCGAACGGTCCACATTTCCCGTCGCATCGAGCACATCCGCACGGACGAGCACAGGCTTGCCGGGGATGAAAGTCGCGGGAGTGGTGATGCGCAGCGAGCCCGCGGTGAGCGTGCCGCCCACCGTGCTGTAAGTCGCCACCGTTGGCTGCCACAGGATGTCCACCGTGCGAGTTTCCAGCGCCGTACCCGTGCCGTTGATTCCGCTCCAAAAGCGCACCACCACGCGGTTCAAGCCCGGCGTCAGAACCGAGCCGCCGCCTGCTGGGACGATCAATTTCCACGAACCAACCGCATCCGCGCCAACGGTGCGATAGAACGACTGTGCGAGCACGCCGTTGACCGTGATCGAGTAAGTCTTCGCCACATTAAAAACACCGCTGAAAGTCGCCGCGCCGTTGTTCGTCCGCTGGTAGCCTTCCGTCGTCGTAGTGCCGCTGACCGTCGCCACCAAACTGTAAGTCTGCGGGATCATTGCGAGCACATTTGTCCGCCGCGTATCGATGTATGCTTTCGCCGCAGTGATCGTCGGCGCGGGCACCCAGTCGGCCATGATTTGATCAATGATCGGGTCCACCGTCGCGTGGGTGAACCACGTATCCATCGCATTCAACAAAGCCGAGTAGTAGCGCGGCAAAAGCGCGGGATGATTAAACATCCGCCGCAGCCCGACGACGCCCGTATTTCCCTGCTGAACCTCCGTGTCGTAGCTGAAAATCGAGCGCGTGAACGGGTCGCCCACGCCTGCGCCGATGTCGAACACATCGTCCATATCGTGCGGCACAAGGCGGAACCGCGTATCCACCAAGCCGCGATACATGGATACGTCGTCCAGCCGTCCGCTTTGCAGCCCGCCCTCTTGATTTCCAATGAGCGCATCCACCGCGATGAAACGGTAAAACTGCTCCACATCCAGCACCGCCTCCACCGCCGCCGGATAGGCGGCATCGCTGATTGCAGGCTGCCCCGCCACGCTGATCGTCGGGTCCGCGCTGAGGATGCGCGTGAGATTCATCACGTCCGTGTAGTCCGCGACCGATTGGTTCGTTTCTTTAATATACCCGTCCGAATAGCTCACCGGGTCCGTGCCCTCGTAGCGGAATTCGCCGCGATCAATGTTGCCCGGCGGCGTCCCCGTCACGCTCGGGAAATGATCATCGAGCCGATAAAAATTCCCGTCCGGATCATTCGGATGATGATTCGCCGCCCAATCGCTATTGCGCCCCTCCAGTCGCGCATATCGCCCGAGCATCTGCGCACCAGTCTCCGCCATATCCACGCCATTCAGCCGCACGCGAATCACCGCTGCTTCCTGCGTAGCGATACCAGCGCGGGTGAACAGCGCATTTCCCAGCGCCTGCGAATGCGGAAAGTAAGCATTCAGCGTGAGCGAACTGCGCCCCGCCCATTTCCCATCGCTGCGGAAACTCATGCTGTAATTGTTTGGCGGCCCCAGCGCCGTATCACCGCCGCCGCGATTGCGCGTGCCGCTATTATGCAGCGTCACTACGCCCGTCCCGTCGTGCGAAATGAACGTGCTATTAAATGTCGCGAGACTCTCTTGATGCCCATTCGTCGTGCCGATCTGCACCAGCTCATTCCGGTCCGCACCCGTCATCGTGATGCGATAAATCGGCGAGTCTGAGGGCGTCAAAAACGTCGCCGCCGCGCTGAACGAATTGTCCACCAACACGAGCGCATTCGTCACCTGCCCAAACGTCTCCGGCAAAACGCCCGGATTCGACGTGCGAGCCACCGCTGGCCAAGTCCGCGAATTCGTCCCATCCGTCGCCGAAATATACCACTCCACAATCGCCAAATTCGCCTGCGCCGGGATGGTGGCCTCCACATCGCCATCGCCATCTGCATCACTCATCGCAATCGTCGCCCAAGTCCCCGCATCCAGCCGCCAAAACAGCGTCGCCACAGCCCCCGCAGCCTCATCTTCCAAATTGCACGACACCACAATCGGCTGCGTGCTCGAAGGCACATCCGGTTTGTGCTTCGCGTCCTTAATCAGCGGCGCAACATTTGCCGAGGCCACCGAATTCACCGCTCCCGGCGACCCACCCACCGCCGCCGAAATACCCCAATTTTGCCCACTGCCCGCACCCAGCGCCGGGTTGCGAAGCTCGAACGAATTCCCGCCACCATCCGCCGCGCAAAACCAATCCCAACCGCGATGCAAAAACGTTAAATCCCCACGCCCCCGCAACGCCCACTCGCCCTCATCCGCATACGTCACATCGCTTACCTTATTCCCCAGCGCATCATCGAGCTGCACCTTCTCCCCACCATTCGCCAAAGCCCCCGTCCACCCACCAACCACCGTCCCCGCAAACCCCGGATGCGCCGCATTAAAAGCCGCCACATTTGAAGCCACAACCAGATACCCACCTGCCGGAATCGAAGTCGCCGCGGGGATGGTAAACGAAACGCCCTTGCTGAATTTCCACCCGCTTACATCCACAGCCAGCGCATCAGAATTTTGAATCTCCACCCACTCCTCCAGCGGATTCTCCACCGCGCCGGGCGGGCGAAAGTAGATTTCGTTGATGACTGGCGCAGCGAACGCTGAGCAAGCAAAGGCTAAGGTCGCTAGGGTAAGGTGGAGTCTCATAAATTCATGCAGGTGTGGTTAAAACAGAGCGCACGAATAGGTTGCGGTCAGGTGACAGGCAACCGGTTTTCCGCTTTAGGATGGTTACGGCGCATTCAGTAAACGGTGCGTTATTCTATAATCTCTCTCATCACGACTGCACACCTCCACACGTCCCGGTTTGAGTAGCCCGTCCCAAAGGGCACATAGAAAAGCAGTTGACTCTCTTAGGGTGTTCGACGAAACACGCCCCATGCTGTTAGAAAAACTAGAAAAAACACAGCCACTCAACGCCAGAGGAGTTTCCATCTCCCGCGCTTCCGTGCTTTATGCCGTTGGGACATTGGCGCTCATCGCGATTGTATGCTCTCTTTTAAAGACCGATGACCCTCCGGACTACACGCCTCAACTGGGCGCTCTCGAAGCTCGGCGGTAGTAAAATTCGCTTTCCCGCCAGACCCGATACAAGAGTTTGCCAACGGGTTCTTGGTGCAGTAAGGTGCGACCCATGACTCGCTACGATGCTTATGCAACGACGCACAGTGCTGCTCCAAATGACAAAAATTGGGTCATCCCGGCGTTGATCGGTTCCGCTTTGATGCACGCCGGTTTGTTCACGTTTTTTTATTACAAGCGCGTGGAAAATTTTGGCCAGCGGGACTTGCCGCCGGTGAGGAATGAGATCGTTCAGCGCGTCACGATTTCGGCGGCTCCGAAGAAGGAGCAGGAAGTCACGACGGCATCCATCACTCCGACACAGACGACAAAAAAAGCGATCGTCTTGCCGAAGGAGAAAATCCAACTCGATGAACTTTCTGTCGCGCCGCAGCACAAGGCGGTGGATACGTCTAAACTCTTCGCTGACGAAAAGCCCACAATGGAAATCGCGAAGCTCGAAACGCGGGTGAATGTCACGAACCCAGATGACGCGCTGCCAAAGCTGGACGATAAGTTTTTCAACGATCGCACAGGGCCAAAAGTGATGGCGCGTGCAGACTCGACACCTGGTACAGACGGAGACGGCGCGAGCCAAGCAATCGGCGTGGCAGGCAAGGATGTCGGCGCGATCCTCGACGCGTTGAACACCGGTCCCTCGGGGCCGAAGTCCATCAGCATCCCAGGGAACACGACCTTCGACTACGATAACGACAAGCTCGGCGTGGATGGCCGGACGGCGATGGAGACGGTGGCGGAGGTCTTCAAGAAGTTTCTCGGCGACGACTTGCTCACGTCCACATTTACCATCACGGGGCACACGGACTCGTTTGGCAGCGTGACGTATAATGATCAGTTGAGCCGACGCCGCGCGGAAGCGGTGAGCGCTTGGTTGGTGGTAAACCTCGGCATCGACCCGCGCAACATTCAGACGACGGGCGAGGGCAGTCGTATGATGCTCGTCCCAGAGGGTACGGTGGAGCAACAGGCACCCAATCGGCGCGTGGAGATCGTCATCCGCCGGAAGAAAAAGTAGCGCAGGAAGTCAGTGCCGGCTCGCCGTGCGGGAGAGCATCGTGTCTGCCGCAGTCATTTTCATACTGCCTCGACTCCTTCCAGCCTGTCTTGCCGGATGACTTCCCAGAATTTGCGGGTGTTTGACATGGTTTGCGTGGCGATGTTTCCAGCAATGAGGGCGATGACTTTTTGCCGTATCTCGGCGTCGTGGGAGGCGACGAGCGGGAGGGATTCGTGGGAGAGGTGGCGTTGGGCTTCCGCAGAGTCTTCGTGGGCGATGAGGTCGTAGATGATTTGGGTGAGGTCGTCGTCGCCGGGGGCGTTGTGGGCGATGGCTTCGATCAGGGCGGCTCGCTGGGCGTCGTCGCCCTTGCCGCTTTCATATCGCTTGAGGAATGCTTCGCGGATTGCAGGGTCCGTTTTTATCAATGGCGAGAGGGCGAGGGCGAGGGCGCTGCGTTCGCAGGTTTCGCCGAGGCCTTTGCTAAAGCGGGAAAGGAGCGCCTGCCGGACTGTGGGGTCTGCGTCAGCAACGGTGCCGAGCCCCTTGACGAGATAGCCGCGTTCTTGGTCTTTGCCGACGCCGCTCTGAAACCGAGCGAGCACGGCTTGGCATGCGTCGGGATGCTGGGCGGCGATTTTCCCGAGGGCTACAGCGAGCGTGTTGGGCTCGCGGACGCTGCCTTTGATGACTTGCATACGGTCGATGAGTGCTTTGCGGGCATCGTCGGATTGGTGGGCGATTTGGCCGAGGAGGATACCGAGGTGGGCGCGCTCGAAGTCGTCGCCTTTGCCGCTGCGAAAGTATTCGAGGACGCCGTCGCGGACGATCACGTCGCTTAACCCGGTGGCGACAAGGGCTGCGGAAATGTCGTTTCGGTTGATGCCTTGTTTGGTTCCGTTTGCCCACACTTGGAGGATGGCTTGGCGGACTTCCGGGTGGTCGTGGAGACAGGGGATGAGTGCTTTGAGAAGGACGTTGCGTACTTCTGCGGGGCATTCTCCGCGCTTCCAACTGACGAGCAGATTCTGGCTGATGGCGGTATTGGTCGGAGCGAGAAAACCGAGGGCTCTGGCGAGGGAAGCACGTTCGTCTGCGCGGCCTTTTCCGGCGTTCCAAGTGTCAACGAGGGCATTCAAGATCGCGGGTTGCTCCTTGGCGATATGTCCGATGACTTCGCTGAAAACGGCGCTTTCGGAGGTTTCGATTTTCCCGCTGCGCCACCGTCCGAGGATTGCCTGGCGAATCTCCAGATCGTCGGCGGCGAGCGGCGCGAGGGCTTTGGCGATGGTCGGTCGGTCCTTGTTATTTCCTTTGGCTTGGCTGAATTCGACAAGGATTGATTTGCGGAGCTCGGGCTGGGTGGCGATGAGCCGGGTGAGCTCTTCGATGGCGATGTCGCGCACTTCGTTCTCGGGCTGGCGGGCAGCGATGATGAGGGTGCGGCTAAATTCAACGATATCGCCGGGATGGGCGATGAGGGCGGGAAGGACGGCGATGCGGGTGGCCCCTTTTGCGGCGTCTTTGAACGTCTTTCGCAAGACAGCGCGGAGGTAATCGTCGATATCACGATGCCAGCCGGTGAGGATGGTGCAAATCTCCTGTGGGATTCCGCTTTCATCCCATTCTTGAATCTTGGTGATCGCCCAAGCCACCGCTTCTTTCTCCGCAGGGCTGCGGCGCCCTTCGTTGTATCCAGCCCATTTGAGGCTGATGAGGTGAAAGCGGTGGAGCAAGGGGTCGAGCTGCGGATGGATGTTCGCTCTCGCGGTGTCGTGGAGGTGCTGTCTGCGGAGCGGTTGCTCGGCGAGCGCACGGATGTAGTGTTGCCACACGTCGCCCCACGCGAGGTCGTCCCAATGGTGCGCGATTGAGGACTCCGCGGCTGCCTCGGATGCGGCGGCGAGCTGGGTGGCCGTGTCGATAAACCATTGGTTTAGCGCGGCGCAGTTTGCGTCTGGAAGGGGTTTGATTTCGAGCGTGTCTGGAATTGCTTCGGGCATTTGCTGTCTTAGGACGATGATTCAACACCCAGTAAAACATTCAAGTCAACAGGCTACTGTTTATCCAGTTGGCGGGATCGAAGTTTCGTCATTTCCATTTACCGGCGCACTCGCTCTAGTCCGCCTCGCTATGGCCCGCTTTCTATTTCTTGCCCTGATTACCTTCGCTCCTGTGCTTCAGGTGCTTGCTGATGGCGTGGAGATCCGTCAGCGCTACAAAGACGGCTTCCGCTACAAGCAGCAGGTGACCATCGCGCAAGAATCTTCTGTCTCCACCGGATTGACGAATACCACGACGAAGTCCGACACAACCTTCGATTTGGAGTCCACAGCGACGATGACGCAAAAGGGGAACGAGAATTTCATCTCGGTGGAGGTTCGTTATACGAAGATCGTCATGTCCGTGGACAGAGACGGCAAACTCTTTCGATTCGATAGCGAGAAGCCTAGCGAGCAATCAATGGCTGGCCCGCTGCAAACGCTCGCTGGTTTACCGGGGCGGGGATTCAACTTAATTATCGACGAACAAGGTGCCGTAGAAAGCGTCGGCGCATCCAATGTGACCGTGAGCACGATGGCTTCCGGAAATCGCGTGATCGCAACGTCATTCCGCGAAATGTTCGAGCCCGAATCCATCAAGCGGATCGTCGCGCAAACCATGATTCGCACGCCAAAAGGAATGATTCCCAAAATCAATGATTCGTGGCCGCTCTCGCAGGAACTCACGTTGCCCGGCATCGGCAAGCTGATTGTCGCCGGAAACTATACGCTCGCAGGGATGGCCGAGTTTGAAGGGATTCAGTGCGCCAAAATCGTTGTGGATGGGACGTATTCGCAAGAGCCGACAGTGAACAAACTCGACCTCACGGACAACGATCGCTTTGACACACTCTCCCGCCAATTGAACCTCAAACTCGACGGAAGCACCTTGAAGGGAACGATCCTATTTGACCCTGCGATTTCTTTTCCGCGGGAGCTGAATGTCACGCAGACAATCGACATCACCGCGAAGATTCCCGACGGGACGGCAAACGTCATTAAGATGCCGATCAAACAGACTATCTCCGTGAAGCTCGTGGGGATGTCGGAGGTGCATCCGAAATAGATGCCGGTGCATTTTTCGCAGGCGATTTTACTCACCACATTTGCCATTGCGCGATTGTCTGCCTGCCCGCTGACTAAAGCGGCTATTCCGATTTCCAACACGTAAACCAACCAAGAACTATGAAACGTCTTCTCACATTCGCCACGCTCGCCTCGATGGTCATCAGCGCATACGGCGCTGACCCGCTCCGCGTCTTTATCCGCGCCGGGCAAAACAACCGCGGCAAGGAAGTCCACGCCCATCCTCGGTTCCTCGAAGAATGGAAGCCGCTTCTCGCCGAGCGCGGGATGAAAGTGGACGGCGCGCTCGACTGGCCGACCGCGGAGCAACTCAAAAACACGGACGTCGTTTTGCTTTACGCGCAGGAAGGCGGCGACGCCACGCCGGAGCAGGAGGCGGCGGTGAATGATTACCTTAAGCGCGGCGGCGGGCTTGTCGTGCTGCACACGGCGGCGGTTTCGATGAAGAATCCTGGCTGGTGGCGCGAGGTGCTCGGCGGCGCTTGGAAGCCCGGCACGACGAAGTGGAAGGAAGGCCCGATGGACCTTTATTTCGTGAATAATATGGCTCCAGTGGCGGTGACCAAGCCCCATCCCATCACGGTTGGCGCGTCGAATTTCCATCTCGATGACGAGATTTACTACGACATGGATGTGAAGGACGGCGTGCAGGTTCTCGCCACGAGTTACACGCCGAAAGTCCGCGAAGGCCGCAAGCCGGCGGAAGGCGGCAAGGCGCACATTTACGACATCCAGCCGCAGATGTGGGCTTACGAAAACACGTGGGAAGGCGGCGCGAAGCCGTATCGCGCGGTTACGAGCATTCCCGGGCATCTTTTCAAAACATTCGCGCTGCCAAACTACCGCGCGGTCGTGCTGCGCAGCCTCTCGTGGGCGGCGAAACGGGACAACGTGAATGAGTATGTGAAGAAGGATGAAATCGACGCGCTCACGTATCCTCCAGGCGGCCCGCAGAAACCTGCCGACACGCTCAAAAATCTGGAGATCCATCCGGACTTCAAGCTCACGCTGGTCGCCGCCGAGCCGCTCATAAATAAGCCGATGAACTTCGACTGGGCGCCCGATGGTTCGCTGTGGGTCGCGGAGACGCCGGAGTATCCGAATGGTCGTCGTGGCATGCGCCCGGACTATCGCGGGAAGGAATGGAAAGACCGCGGCGGCATTGATTTCACGCCGGGCGATCAGGAGCGTAAAGCACTGGATAAAATCTCACGTCTCGTGGACACGGACGGCGACGGTGTGATGGACAAAAAGGAAGTTTTCTACGAAGGCCTCGACCTCGTGACGGGCCTCGTTTTCCACAAGGACGGCGTCATCGTCACGCAAGCGCCGGACATTCTTTGGCTGCGCGACACGAACGGCGACGGCAAGGCGGACAAGGTCGAGACGCTCTACAGCGGCCTCGGCACCGGCGACACACACGCGGTCATCAATAACCCGCGATGGGGCTGGGATGGCTGGATTTATGCGACTCACGGCTACAGCGGCTCCGGCAACGTGAAAAACGCGAAAGGTGAAAAACAGCCAAACATCGGCAGCGGCGTCGTGCGATTTAAGCCGGACGGTTCTGCGATGGAGCAGTATTCGTCGAAAGGCGGAAACACGTGGGGACTGCAAATCACCGCCGACAATCGCGTGATGTGGACGCAGCCGACGAGCGGCGAATTGCTCATGCAGACGGTGCTGCCCGAGTACGCGCTGGCGCGTGGAAAAGTGGGCAAGACCGCGAGCTATCACGTCGTCGAGAAATCGGGGAAAACGTTCCCCGCGATGCCGTGGGAGCAGCTCGCTTACGTGCAGATTGATTGGGTCGGTTCGTTCACGGCATCGGCTGGCACAGTCATCTACGACGGCGGCTCGTGGCCTGCGGAATACAACGGCGATTATTTCACCACGGAGCCGACGATTAATATCATCCACCACGCGAAGCTCACGCCGCAGGGCAGCAGCTACACCTTTGCAAAACAGAAGGGCCGCGAGGAGACGGAGTTCATCCGCAGCAAGGATATGTGGTGGCGTCCCATCGAAGTCCGCGTCGGCCCCGATGGCGCGGTGTATGTCGGCGATTTCTACAACCAAGCCGTCATCCACAATGACACGCGCGGGCCGGACCACAACAAGGTCAACGCAGCCGTGCGGCCTGACCGCGACCATTACTTCGGGCGCATCTGGCGGCTCGATCACAAGGATGCGAAGAAGATCGCGGTGCCGAATCTGGCGAAGGCTGGTGTGAAAGAACTCGTCGCTGCGCTTGAGCACCCGAACAGGCATGTGCGCATGAATGTCGCGCGCCTTTTGCTCGATCGCCCGAATCCGCTGCCTGAGCGCACCACGATTTGGAAGGAGGGCGAGCCGGAGAAATACGCGGAGCTGATGGAGAAAAACTTCGGCTACAACTCGCTGAAGAATCTCGCAGTCGATACATCGAAATCCGCGGATGCACGTGTCGCTGCGATGTGGATACTCGGGCACCGCGACGCGGATATTTTGATGCTCGGCTACGGTTGGGAAACTGTATTCGCGGACAAGGATGGCGTGATCCGGCGCAACGCGGCGCAAATCGCCGAGCTTCCCCACTACGCTCCGTTCCTTTCCGAGAAACTCATCCCGCTGCTCGGCGATGCCGATGCGACAGTCCGGCTCGCAGCACTGAAGGCATTGGGAGCCAAGCAGCCGTACGACGAAACCGCCAAAGCACTCGTCGCCGCCTACGCGAAATTCGACGACGACTTCCAGCGCAGCGCCGCAGTTGGTGCCGCATCGAAGAATCCCGCCGCCGTCATCGCCGCCGCGCTCGACAGCGCCGATGCACCGGCACTCGCGCCGCTCGTTACTGCGCTCACGCAGAATCTGACCAATCCCGACGACGCCGCGAAACTCGCCATCGTCCTTGCGGGCAAACCCGCCAGCGCCGATTCGCTCAAAGCGAGCATCCTCACCGGCCTCGGCAAAACCGTGCAAGGCGCTCCCGCGATGACGCCGGAACTCACCGCCGCGCTCACCAAATTACTCTCCAGCGGAGCCAGCGCAGCCGTTCTTCCGCTCGCTGCGAAGTGGGACAAAGCCGGCGCGCTCAAAGGCGCGACCGAAAAACTCATCGGTGACCTTTTTGCCAAGCTCGATTCCGGCAGTGACAATGACCGTCTTGCCGCAGCGCAGAGCCTTCTTGGTCTCCGCAGCGTGAATGACAAGGCGCTCCCCGCCGTTGCGAAACTTCTCGCCGACGCCAAGCTCTCCGGCGGTTCCAAAGCCGCAATCATCGCCGCGCTCTCCGAGACCGGCGAAGCCGCAGTCGGCCCCGCGCTGATCGCCGCATTCGCAACACTCGACGCCACGGGACAAGCAGCAGCGTTTGACGCAATGCTCAAGCGCAGCGAGTGGACCAACGCGCTGCTCGACTCGGTGAAAGCCAAAACGCTTTCGCTCACCAACCTCGGACCGGCGAACATCGCACGTCTCCGCACACATCCCGATCCGGCGATTTCCAAACGCGCCGCCGCGATGCTCGAAGAGCTGAACCCGATGGCCAAGGCGAAGAACGAAGCCATCGCCAAACTATCGCCAGTCGTCGAAAGCGCTGGCGGAGACATCGCCAAGGGCAAGGCTGCCTTCACTACCACATGCGCGATTTGCCACGTCTTCGACGGTCAAGGCAAAGACATCGGCCCTGGCCTCACCGGCATGGGCTCGCACGGCCCCGGTGAACTTCTCACTGCAATCGTGGACCCCAATCGCGAAGTGGACCCGAGCTTCGTGACGTGGAATTTCGAGCTGAAAAACGGGCAGTTTATGTCCGGCATCATCGCCCGCGAGAACCCCGCCAACATCATCATCCGCAGCCTCGCGGGTGAGCAGGAAATCAAAGTCTCCGACATCAAAGCGCGCACCAACACCGGGCGCTCACTCATGCCGGAAGGCTTCGAGGGACTCGGCGCAGAAGCAGTCCGCGACATCATCGCATACATGGCGAGCGTGGACGGCGGAAAGTTCCGCACCCTCGACCTCCGCGACGCTTACACCGCCACGACAGCGCGCGGCCTTTACCTCACGCAGGAAGCGAAGAGCGATACGTTCGTCTTTTCCAAACACGGTACCGTGAATGTCGGCAGCGTTCCATTTAACATCGTCGCGCCCGAAAAATCCGTGACCGGCAACAACATCATGGTGCTCAAAGGCGGCCCACCGCGCGCCTACGCGAAATCGCTGCCGCAAAAAGTTGATGTAAAGGTCGGCGGCTTCAAAGCGAACCGGCTGCACTTCCTCGGCGGAGTGACCGGCTGGGGCTTCCAAAACAACGGCGACACGAGCGACGTGCTCAAAGTCACCATCCACAGCACACAAGGCCAACGCGAAGCGCTGCTGTTCAAAAACGGCACCGAGTTTTCCGACTACTACACGCGAGTGGATGTGCCCGGCTCGAAATTCGCCGAAGGCCTCGTGACGAACGGACGCCAAATGCGCTGGTTCAGCAAACAGCTCGCGCAGACGCAGGAAATTGACCGCATTACCATCGAGAGCTTCGACGGACAAGCCGTGCCGACGATCGTCGCCATCACCGCCGAACTCGCGGATGCAAACGCGCCGCTGCAAAGTGGAGCGCAGGGCACAGCGCCCGCGCCGCAGAAACCGAAAGCCGCAAAAGTTTCCGGCGACGACGACGCGAACTTCAAACCGCAGTTCAGCGACGAAGTCCCGCAGCCGCCCGCGACCAAACCCGCAAACGGCCCGCGCGTGCTCATCGTCGGTGGCGGTAGCTCGCACGACTTCGTGAAATACTTCGGCGGCACCGACAAGGAAACGCTCAAGTCCGTGAGCGGCTGGGTGGACTTCACACAAAACCTCAACGGCATTGCCGCCATCCTCGATCGCGTGGACGTGCTAGTACTCAGCGCAAACCAGCCCATCGCATCGAAGACAAAGAAAGCGCTCATCGACTACGCGAACCGCGGCGGCGCAATCATCGCGCACCACCCCGGCACATGGTACGCGTGGGGCAACTTCCCGCAGTGGAACAAAGAAATCATCGGCGGCGGCACACGCGGTCACGATTCGCTAGGGGCATTCCCCGCGAAAGTCGCCAACGCCACGCACCCCATCACGAAGGGAGTGCCCGCTGACTTCGAAATCACCGACGAGCTTTACAACTACACGCAAGACCCGGAAGGAACGCCCATCGAAGTGCTCGTCACCGCGACCAGCCCGAAGAGCAGCAAAGTCTTCCCGCAAGTCTTCATCGTGAAGCACCCGAAAGCAAAAATCGTCGGCTTCACGCTAGGCCACGACGCCCGTGCCCACGACCTACCTGCCTACCAGACGTTGCTGAAAAACGCAGTGCAGTGGGTGAGCGCGAAGTAGGGGGCGAAGGCATCGTCGAGAATTGCTAAAGACCGCCATCCTTAAAGTGGCGCGTTTTTTTCGCGGCCCGCTGAGGCTGGTTGATTGCGCTACTGTGGAGAGAAGTGCTATCCTCTTGTCATGAACATCGGCGTACCGAAGGAAATCAAAGCGCAGGAAAACCGAGTGGCGTTGCTCCCGAGCGCGGCTTACCAGCTTACCCGGCGAGGGCATCGCGTCATCGTCGAGACGAATGCGGGCGCAGGCACGGGCTTCACGGATGCCGCGTATGCCGCAGCGGGCGCGGAGGTCGTGGCGACGCACGCGGAGGTTTTCGAGCGGGGCGATTTGATCGTGAAGGTGAAGGAGCCGCTGGAGGAAGAGTGGCCGCTGCTCCGCGAGGGGCAGATTCTTTTTACCTACCTGCACTTGGCCGCCTCGAAGAAGCTCACGGATGCGCTTCTGGCGCGCAAAATCACGGGCATCGCGTATGAGACCGTGGAGGTGAACCGCCGACTTCCGCTGCTGGAGCCTATGAGCGAGATCGCGGGCCGCATGAGCGTGCTCGTGGGTGGCGTTTATTTGGCAAAACATCATGGCGGCTGCGGCGTGCTCCTCGGCGGTGTGCCGGGGGTTCTGCCGGGGAAGGTCGTCGTCATCGGCGGCGGCACGGCGGGCGTGAATGCCGCGCGCATGGCTACCGGGCTGGGTGCGGACGTGACGATTCTCGACGTGGATGTGGAGCGAATGCGGTTTCTCGACATCACGCTGCACACCGCACACACGCTGTATTCCAGCCACGCGCATATCCTCGAAATGCTGCCCGAGGTGGACCTGCTCATCGGCGCAGTCCTCGTGCCCGGCTCGAAAGCGCCGAAGCTGATCAACCGTGAAATGATGCGCGTGATGAAACCCGGCAGCGTGTTTGTGGACATCGCTATCGACCAAGGCGGATGCGCCGAAACATCGCGCGCAACCACGCATCACGATCCCGTTTTCGTGGAGGAAGAAGTGACCCATTATTGCGTCGCCAATATGCCCGCCGCCTACGCGCGCACGGCGACGGAGGCACTGACGAATGTGACCTACCGCTACATCGAGCTCATCGCTGACCTCGGCTTCACCGGCGCGCTGGCGAAGGACCGCAACCTCATCGGCGGCGTAAATCTTTTCGATGGGAAGGTCACGTGCAAAGGCGTCGCCGAGGCGCACGGGCTTGAGTGTCACGAACCGGGAGCTTTTGGCTGGTGAGAAAGCGCAACCTTGCGTCGGGGAACGTTGATGATTTACTGAACGGTAAGCGGTCTTCCGGGTCCAACCCCGTGAGTCGCATTTAGAGAAAACACATCCATGAATTCACGTTCAGTCGCAATTTTCGCAGTCGTTGTCGCCGTAATCGTCGGGGCCGCGTATTGGTTTATCAATGGGGAAAACGCCGCGCATTACACTGCGCCGCCGCCGGACGTAAAGAAGGCTCCAGCACAGGAGAACACCGCCTCGTCCGAGCCATCGAATCCGCCGTCGAGGTTTATCCCCGAGCCCGCATTTGTTCCTGACAAAGTCCCCGTCGCCCCTGGGAACTCGACCGTCGTGATGACGGAGGATGACCGTAAAATCGATGACGCGCTGAACCTCTACAAAGGCAATACCGACCAAGATCACCTCAACACTGCGCAGGCGCTCATCACTCTGCTCCCGAGTCTTACCAAAGATGGCCAAGTCGAGGCGGCAAGCCACATTTCCAACCTCCTGCCGGATGAAGCGTGGGGCAAGCTGAACCACATCTGGCGCAATCCTTCATTCAATCCCGACGTGCTCGAAGTGTTCGAAACCGACCTGATGAACCGCGAGGATAAAGTGAAACTCCCGGCGTTGCTGGAAGCCATCCGCATCCCCAACCACCCAGCTCGAGACAACGCGATGTCCACGCTCCAAGTCTTCCTCGACGAAGACTACGGAGACAATGTCGCGAAGTGGGAAACGGCGATGAAGGCGTTCCTTAAAAAAGCCGAGGACGAGGAGCGCGAAGCCAATGCGCCGGTGAATAAGTGAAGCTCGTCCTCGCTGGCACCGGCGCAAGCGGCGCGATCTATCTCCAGCGGTTGCTCGATAGAATTGACTCCGGCGCGCACGAGGTCCACCTCGTCTTAAGTGCCTACGCGAAGCAAGTCATCCATGATGAGATTGATGAACTTCGCGTACCTCCCGGAGTCCACCAACACGGGGATAAGACGATGAACGTCCCGTTTGCCAGCGGCAGCGCGAGGTTCGATGCGATGGTCGTCTGCCCGTGCTCGATGGGCACGCTCGCCCGCATCGCTGCAGGCACGGGCGACTCCACCATTCTCCGAGCGGCGGATGTTTTTCTGAAAGAACGGCGCAAGCTCATCCTCGTCCCGCGCGAGACTCCGTGGAACCTCATCCACGCTCGCAACGTCTGCACCGTGATGGAGGCTGGCGCGCTCATCATGCCCGCCAGCCCAGGGTTTTACAGCCGCCCGCAGACCATCGCCGAGGTTGCTGATACGGTCGTGGACCGCATTCTCGACCAACTTGGGCTACCCGCAGACGGAGCATTTCGCTGGGAGGAATAGACGCCGCTCACCCCAGCAACGCCGCCGCCGCTTCGTGGGAAACGAGCTGCTCTTCGCGGGTCGCCAGCGTCTTCACTTTCACCTGCGGCCATTCTTCGCCGACGAGCACGGCGTATCGTGCGCCGAGGGCTTCTGCGGCTTGGAATTGCTTGCCCACTTTCGCCTCCGTGAGCGCGAAGTCCACACGCCGCCCGGCGTCGCGGAGCTGCTGCACGAGCGAGAGCGCCTGCGGGCGGAGTTCTTCCTTCGCTACCACGACGAACACCTCGCACGCACGCTGCGCGGCGCACCAAGCCTCCATGCGCGCCTTCGCAGCGGGCAGGCTCTCAATGACTTTCTCCAGGACCACATCGCCCATGCCGAAGCCGAGCGCAGGGAGGTTCACCTTCCCATCGCTCATCAGCGCCAGTAGGCCGTCGTAGCGCCCGCCGCCCGCCATCGCGCGCTCCGTCTTTGCGCGGTCGAACACCTCGAACACCACGCCGGTGTAGTAGGCCAGCCCGCGCACAATCGCGTAGTCCACTTCCACAAACCCTCCCAGCCCTCGCGCCGTGAGATCGGCCATCACGGGAGCGAGGTCCACGCTCGGCACCTTGCTGCGCATGAACGCGAGCACGCGCTCCGCATCGAGCCCGAACGGCACCAGCGCAGCATTCGTCTTCTCCGCCGAGGCGCGCTCCGCCTTATCAACGATCTGGAAAAACGCATACTCGTCCTCATCCGTCAGCGCGGCACCATCCGCGCGCTTTGCATTCTCGCGGAAGAATGACTGCCACGCGGAACGGCTGCTGAGCCGAACGACGAACTCATTTTCCGCCAGCCCGAACGCTCGCAGCGTATCCACCAGCACGGCCACCAACTCCGCATCCGCGGCGCCCGATTGCTCGCCGATGATGTCCACATTGAGCTGGTAAAACTCTCGCAGCCGCCCGCGCTGCTGGCGCTCGTGGCGGAAGCAATTCGGGACGCTGAACCACTTCATCGGCTTGCGAAATTCCCGCTCCCGAGCGGCCACCATGCGGGCCAGCGTCGGCGTCATCTCCGGCCTCAGCGCGCCTTTGATTTCCCCCGGCTCCGCCATCGCCGCGACGGTGAACATCTGCCCGACCAGCTCGCCGCCGCTCTTCTTTTCATAAAGTCCGAGCGGCTCCACCACCGCGCCATCATACTCCACAAATCCATAGCGCCGCGCGACGCCGCGCCACGTCTCTAGGATGTAATTCCTGCGCGCACAGGTGTCGGGATAAAACTCACGGAAGCCGGGCAAAGTCTGCATATTGAAAAGCGCGCGATGCTACGTCCCACGCGCTGCGCGGCAAGAACTGTCGAACGACAGGCTCATTCGATCTCCGTGGTTCGCCGCTGTCATTGGAAAAGCTCTTGTTCTGATTTTTCCACCTCACTCTTCACCCGTCGGATGCACAGCTCGATGTGCGCAGCATCCGCCTCCACGCCGACACATTTGCGCTTCGTCCGCAGCGCGGCGACTGCCGTCGTTCCTCCGCCGAGGAAGGGGTCGAGCACGAGGTCGCCTTCGTTGGTGGAGGCAAGGATGCACCGTTCGACGAGGCGCAAGGACTTTTGCGTGGGATGTTTTCCGTGCGTCTTTTCGTCCCCGCTCGGGGCAGTCATATTCCAGACGGATTTCATCTGCTTTCCGCCGTTCGTCTCCCGCATGAGGGCGTAGTTGAAGCAGTGCTTGCTCTTCTCGTTTTTCGCGGCCCAGAGGATCGTCTCGGTCGAGTGGGTGAAGTAACGGCAGGAGAGATTCGGCGGCGGGTTCGGCTTCTCCCAAGTGATGTCGTTCAGCACTTTGAAGCCGAGCTGCTGCATGGCGTAGCCGACGGAGAAAATGACGTGGTGCGTGCCGCTCACCCAGATCGTACCGTTCGGCTTCAGCACTCGCTGGCAGCGGCGCAGCCACTCGAGATTGAAGGCGTGATTCAGCTCCGCGCCGCGCGATTTATCCCAGTCGCCTTTATCCACTTTCACCATCTTGCCGCCTTGGCAGGTGATGCCGCCGTTCGAGAGAAAGTAAGGCGGGTCGGCGAAGATACAGTCGAACCGGCCCTCGGGATATTCGTCCGCGATGGCGTCGAGCACTACGAGGCTGTCGCCGTGATGGAGCCACACGCCGCGCGCCTCGTCGGAAAAAACAATCGGGTTCTTCTGCACGCGAGAGCTATGGCGAGGTGCGGCGGGCGGTGGCAAGCTCGACATTCCCCCAAAGAACCCGCCGCCTCGCGCATCCTCTCCGGCACGATGAACCTACTCACTCGCACGCTCCTTCTTTTCACCGCCGCCACCGTCTCCGCCGAAGACATGACGCCGCTCTTCAACGGCGAAGACCTCACCGGCTGGGTCCCCGTCAACATCGCCCCCGGCACCTTCAGCGTGAAGGACGGCGTCCTCATCACCACCGGCTCGCCCGTCGGCGTCATCCGCACCGAGAAGATGTATGAAAACTGCATCATTGAGCTCGAATGGCGGCACATGACCAGCGGCGGCAACTCCGGCCTCTTCCTTTGGGGCGACGGCCTCCCCGCCACCGGCTCGGCTTATCCACGCGGCATTGAGGTGCAGATCCTTGACACCGGATACAACGCCGGAGGCAAAAACGAATGGTACTCCGTCCACGGCGACGTCTTCCCCGTCAACGGCGCAAAGATGACGCCAGCCGGCCGCATCTCGCCGAACAAAGCGCGCAGCTTCCCCATCGAAGAACGCATGAAACCCTCCCCCGAATGGAACCACTACCGCGTCGTCGCCAAAGACGGCGAAGTCCGCCTCAGTGTGAACGGCAAGGAAGTCACCGTCGCCACCGGAGCCTCGCCGCGCAAAGGCTACCTCATGCTTGAAAGCGAAGGCGCCCCCTGCCAGTTCCGCAACATCCGCATCACCGAACTCCCCACCACAAACCCCAAGCCCGAAGAAATCGCACTCCCCGCAGACGGCTTCGTCCCAATCTTCACCGGCATCAACCTCGACGGCTGGAAACTCCCCGACGGCGACAACGGACATTGGAAAGCCGCCGGCGAAGTCATCGACTACGACGCCTCCAGCGAGGCCAAAGGCGACAAGCACCTTTGGACCGCCCGCCCGTATTCCGACTACACACTCGTCGTCGATTGGCGGCTCAAAGAAACCCCTTACATCAACCCGCGCTCCCGCAACGTCCTCCCCGATGGCAGCGATGAAAAAGGCCCGGACGGCCAGGTCCTCGGCATCCCGCGGCCCGACTCCGACTCCGGCATCATCCTCGGCGGCGACCAGAAATACCAAGTCAACATCTGGTGCTGGCCCGTCGGCTCCGGCGAAATGTACGGCATCCGCACCGACGGCAAAAACCCGCCCGAACTCCGCGCCGCCGCCACCCCAAAAGTCAAAGCCGACAAACCCATCGGCGAATGGAACCGCTACGAAATCACCCAGCGCAAAGGCCTCGTCACCGTCCTCCTCAACGGCAAGACCGTCCTCCCCGGCATCCAGATTCCCGGCTTCCCCGCCAGCGCCCCCGTCGGCCTCCAGCACCACGGAGGCAAAGACAAAAACGGAGTCTGGAACAGCCCGCCCTCCCTCGTGCAATTCCGCAACCTCTTCATCCGCGAGCTGAAATAGCCCCGCACCAAGCTGTTACATCCGCCAGTTGGCAGCTCTGAGAAACGCGGCTACCGTCTGCGCCCATGTTCCGTAGTTTTTTCATCCTGCTCGCGAGCTTCGCGCTGTCGCTGCTCCACGCAGCGCCGGTGTTCGAGACGCTTGCGGACTTCGAGCGCCCCGGCGAGAATCCCTCAGGTCGATTGCTCGCGCACTCGGATGGGAATTACTACGGCACGACCCTCGGCGGCGGCGTCTTTGGTTTTGGCACGGTGTATAAAATGACGCCTGCGGGCACGGTGACGATCCTCGTGTCATTCACCGGGCAGGCGGGCGCGGCGCGCGGCGCGAATCCAAGATCTGGGGTTACTTTGGGGGCCGATGGTGCGCTTTTCGGCACGACGGAAAATGGCGGCGCGGGCGATTTTGGCACTGTGTTCAAAGTGACGACGGCGGGGGTTTTCACGAACCTTGTGGAGTTCACTGGCACTGTCGGTTTGAACAAAGGCGCGGTGCCCAATGGGCTCATTTTGCACGCAGACACGTTCTTTTACGGCACCACGCAAGCGGGCGGGGGCGAGAGCGATTCAGGCACGGTGTTCAAACTGAGTGCCGCAGGGACTCTTACCACGCTCGTCGAGTTGACTGGCACCCTCACTCATCCGCGAGGCATCGCCCCCACAGGCCGTCTCGCGGTGAGCAGTAACATTCTTTACGGCACCGCGCAGTGGGGCGGCGCGAACGGCTACGGCACCGTCTTCAGCGTGAGCACGGCGGGCACGAGTGCCGCCACTCCCGTCAACTTCACGGGCATTTCCGGCAACAGAATGGGGAGCGGCCCGATCGGCGGCGTGACGCTGGTAGGCGCGACGCTTTTCGGGACGACGGAGACCGGTGGAGCGGATGACGCGGGAACGATATTCAAGCTTCCTACAGCGGGCGGGAATTTCTCTACGATCCGGCAATTCACAGGCGCGGACGGCGCATACCCTGCGGGACAACTGCTCGCGCCGGGTGATGGTTTTCTTTACGGCAGCACGGCGGGCGGTGGTGTGGACGGGGAGGGGACTTTGTTCAAAATCGATGCAGGTTCGACATCGTATATGCTCCTGGCGACCTTCAGTGGCGAGTCGGGGGCGGTGCCGGGCTCTGGTCCGCGTGGAGCTTTGAGCGTCGGGCTGGATGGTCAGCTATTCGGCACGACCGAGGCCGGCGGTGTGGCGAGAAACGGCACAATTTTCAAAGTGACGACGCTCGGCGAGTTCACCTCGCTCGCGGCGTTTACAAATACGACTGGCTGGAATCCCATCGGTGCGCCGCTCTATTCGGCGACGGGCGTGGTGTTCCCCAATCAATACGGCGGCGTGGCTGGACACGGGACGGTGATGGAGCTTTCGCCGGTCGGCGTGCCCGTGGTGCAGAGCGCATTCCCGGCGACGGTCGGCGCGCCTGCGGGCTCGCTCGTCGAAGCATCGGGCACACGCTTCGGGCTGTCGGAGGATCGGCGGTTTTTCTCGGTTCCTGATTCATCTCCGCCGTTCTCGTTTGCAACACTGAGCGCCAGCATTGGCACGGGTGCAGAGGAGCTTGCAGACGGGTACGACGGCTTTCTCTACGGCACCTCCAAGTTTGGCGGAGCGTCGCTCAAAGGCACCGTCTTTCGCCTCACGCTCGCGGGCGCGGCGACGTTGCGCGCGACGTTCACCGGCACGAATGGCGAAGGGCCGAATGCGCCGCTGGCCTTCGGTGCAGACGGTATTTTCGGCACCACGGAAAAGGGCGGCAGCGCGAATAGCGGCACCATCTTCAAGCTGACCGCCGATGGCGCCCTCACGACGCTCTTCTCCTTCCCCAGCACCGGCATCCGCCGCCCGACCGCCGGGCTCGTCGCGGGTGTGGATGGGAGCTTTTACGGCACTACTTCGCTCGGTGGTGCGAGCGATCACGGTGTCGTCTTCCGCATCACGCCCGCTGGCGCGTTGACGGTGCTTATGGAGTTTAGCGGCAGCAATGGCAGCCAGCCCGCGCGCCTCCTCGCTGCGGCGGACGGCACTCTCTACGGCTGCACGCTGGCGGGCGGCAGCGGCGACTACGGCACGCTGTTTCGCATCACGCCCAGCGGCACATTTACGTCGCTTTTCGCGCTCACGGGGAACACCGGATCGGCACGTGGGAGAGCCGCCGAGGGGAAGCTTGCATTCGGCCCCGGCGGCGTGCTCTACGGCGTCGCGCCGGAGGGTGGCACGGGCGGCGGCGGCACGGCATTCCGCATCGCGGCGACCGGCCCTCACGCGGGGACAAAGCCCGCCACGCGACTCGATGCTGCTACGTTGCAGTTGAGCGGCGTGGTGCAGCTCGGTGGCGAAAATGCGAGCGTCTCGTTCGATTTCGGACCGACAGCCGCGCTCGGGCAAACGACGACTGCTGTGGTCCTCGCTCCGTCTTCTGGGGCGCAGGAAACTCTCAGCCAGAACATCACGCCGCCCGCACCGGGGCAGACGCTCTTTTTCCGTGCGCGGGCGGTGAATCCCTCTGGCACATCGCTCGGCCCCATCCTCTCCTACACATCGCCGACGCCGATCACAGGATGGAAGCTCTCCACCCTCGGCGATGCAAACGCGCCCGATCTCGGCGACCCGGATGGCGACGGCCTTGCGACGCTCGCCGAGTACGCGCTGGGCCTGCATCCGCTCCAGTCCAGCGCTGCGCCCGCCCCACAGCGACTCGTATTTGCAGAAGGCACACGCCTCACGATGACGATAGACCGCGACCCCACGCACAGCGATGTGACCATCGAGATCCTCGCGGCCCCCAGCATCTCTGGGCCGTGGGTCGTCGTCGCCAGCAGCGCAAATGGCGCACCATTTACAGGCCCCGGGTACGTGGGCGGTGAAGTCGCAGGGACGAGTATCCGTACGGTGACGATCAAGGACTCGGCAGCGGTGACTGGCGAACAGCAGCGATTCATGCGCGTGCGGGTGTTGCATTGAATCGAACAAGCCGGCCCCAATACGTTCGTCCGGAGTTGTTGGGATTTTTGGCATGACTCCCACACTTGGCCCACGTCGTGCTGAAATAGCTGTGAAGCCCATGAAAATCTCAGCCCATACAAAGGTCAGTCTGCAACGCATGATTAGCGCGCTCGTTTTTGCGACGAGTTCGGCGATTGCGCAGAACACAGCACCCGCACCGTTCGCTCCACCGACGTCGCCCTCTCCGATTTCCCCGCCCACCGCACCCGCACCGATCGCACCGCCCACCGGCGGGACAATCGCGCCGGCGAGCATTGAGCCACCGGTGACGAATCCCGTCGCACCAACGGGTCTGCCCGAACAACCCGGCTTGCCCGTGGACCCGAACGTCCCGCCTCCACCTTCGTTTGATGTCAATGCGCCAGCCAGCAAGGTGAGCGAATTTCAAGGCGACGAAATTGGGCTCGTCCTGCGCACGCTCGCACGGCAGGCCAACATGAACGTCGTGGTTAGTCCCAAGGTGATTGGAACGGTCACCTTGCGCCTTACCGACAAATCGCCACGGGAGGTCATTGATGTCATCGCCGACTCCAGCAATCTCATTATTGAGGAGCGCAAAGGGGTCACATACATCAAGACGCAGGAAGAGAAGAACGCGGAGCCGACTGTCAGCTCGCAATACACGTTCAGCTACGCCAAGGCCACGGAGATTCTGCCGCTGCTTACATCGCAACTCACCAGCAAGATCGTTCCCCAAGTGGACAACCGCACGAACACCGTCTTTTTCCGAGACAACGAGTCGAACCTCCCAAAGATTAAAGAGTTCCTCAAAAGCGTCGATTCCCCCACCCAGCAAGTGATGATCGAAGCGCGCCTCGTCGAGGTGAACGCGAACCCAAAGCAAGCCTACGGGCTCAACTGGGCGGGCGTCGTCGGCAGCAGCAGCTCCGCCCAAAAGATCAGCTACGGCGCGAGCGGAATCGGAACGAGTAAGCTGGCAAACAGCACAATCATCGGCCCGAACGGACTCCCGACCCAAGTGCTTCAGCCCGATCAACTCCCGACCATCAAGGAAGGCACCGGTGGCGGCTACCTCCTTAATGATTTCCTCCGCAACGGCACGCGGGGAAACCAAATGCTCAACAGCATCGCCGGGCAGTTTGCCATTCTCTCCATTCCTCAAATGTCTGTGACCATGCGCCTTCTCAACGAAGACAGCGACGCGGAGTTCCTCGCGAACCCACGGATCGTCGCCGCGAACAACCAAGAGGCGACCATTAAGATTACCCGCACGCAACCCGTGCCCAATCTGACTTTTAACGAACAGCAGGCGAAGGCCGTCTTCGGTGGGTTCACGGACAAAGAGTTTGGCAACACACTCAAGGTCACGCCGATCATTAACAAAGACCGCTACGTCTCGCTGAAAGTTCAGCCCGAAATCAGCAACAAAGTCGGCGACGCGACGTTCGTCTTCGAGGGAGCCTCGGTCTCCAGTCCCATTATCGACAAGCGTGTCTTCGACTCCAACGTGCTCATCCGCAGCGGAGACACGCTGGCCATCGGCGGACTGCTCCAAGATGAAGGCTCCAAGGGCCGCACTAAAGTGCCAATCGCCGGTGACATCCCGCTTTTCGGTTATCTCTTCCAGGAAAAGACTGCCTCGCGCAGCAAGCGCAACCTGCTCGTGTTCGTCACCCCGACGATCATTAAACATGGATACGGCACCGGGTTAGAATCCCAAGTCGGGGGACTCACCAACAGCGGCGAAGAATACGCCGACCCCAACGGCTGGCGGAACAACGCAAAAGGCGCAGTGCGTCTGACTCCGACATCCCACCGCCCACTCGCCGCAGACGCGCCAAAACCCGGCCTGCCCCCTCTGCCGAGTAAACGCTAGCAGCCTCAGGCATCCTGGGGTGTGATTAGCAGTGGAATAATGCCAGTGGCTTGGGCGTCTCGCCCATGAAGGAGCCCACTCATGGGCGAGACGCCCAAGCCAGTGCGCCTGCACATAACCAAAGAAAGAAGGTGAAAGACCTGACCACAGAAAGACATGAAAACTGGAGAAGCCGGAGACAACTGCGGAGCAGCGATGCTGCCGTGGAGAGCAGTCCGAGGCGAGGC
>CAMDQC010000048.1 GCA_945905735.1 Prosthecobacter debontii
AGGTGACGGATGGAGGCGGGTGGCTGACTGGGTCTGGTGCGCGGTTGACCGGGGGAGGCGGCGGGCGGACCGCTTCCAGAGCGCGAATTACCGCTCCTGCTGGGCGCAGTACCGGGTCCGGCGGGCAAAGTACCGCTCCCGGTGCGTGAAGTACCGGGTACTTTGCGCTGTGGAGGCGGTACTGCGGGTTTTGGGGGCGGTACTTTGGCTGGCGGGAGCGGTACTTTGGGCGGTGGAGGCGGTACTTTCCGCGCTGGGAGTGGTACTCCGACTGGCGGACCCGGTACCGCGTGTGGCGGGAGTGGTACTTGGGGCTCTGGGGGCGGTACGGGCCGCTTTGGGGCCGGTAAATCACGCTCCCGACCCGGTACTGCGCGTTTCCGACAGAGGTGGGGGGGCGAATGGCACTAAGATAAGCCTCCGCTGAGGGGAGTTTGTCCCGGAGGGACTGCCAGAGATTAGCCGGTGGTAAAGCGAGGAGCGAGCGAGAACCACCGGATCGCTGCACCCAAGCGAAGTTGCCCCGGCAGGGGCAGCAGAAAAGGACCGCGACAATTCTGCTGCCCCTGCCGGGGCACAGGTTCATCTCTCGGCGATCCGGTGGTTCCCGCGAGGCCCGACGGGTCGGACCTCGCTCCACCACCGGCTAATCTCTGGCAGTCCCTCCGGGACTCAGCTCTGGCGCTCGGGGTTCATCCCAAACGGGCCTTATCTTAGTGCCATTCAGGTGAGGGGCTATTTTTCCAGAGTGAGCAGGAGGGAATGCAGGTTTTCCAGCCCGGCGATGCGGCTGAGGACTTCGCAGAGGCGGGGGAGGGCGATGGGGATGTGCTGGAGGAAATGCGTGCGCCCATCGGCGTGGCCTAGTTTGCCGTAGGCTCCGAGGGCTTGCATGAGGCGCTGCATGGCGCAGAGGTCGTAGAGGTGGCGGAAGTGGGTTTCGTCGTGGGTGCCGGGGCCGTGGAGGCCGCTGAGGTAGTGGCGCAGAAGCTCCTCGCGCTCGGCCACGGTGAAGGCGACGTAGGGGTCGAGGAGGAGGGAGGCGAGGTCGTATTGGGCGAGGCCGAGGCGGAGCCCTTGGAAGTCAATGAGGCACGCTTCGCCGTCGCGGATGATGATGTTCTGGCTTTGGAAGTCGCGGTGGATGAGGCAGCGCGGCTGGGCGGCTAGGTGCTCGGCGATTTCTAATAGGCGCGGGCGATTGACGCGGTGGGCGACTTCGTCCGCCGTGAGGCCGAAGTGCCGCTGGAGGCAGTGCTCGATGAAGTAGTCTTGCTCCCAGCGGTAGAGTTCAACGTCGAAGGGCTTCTGAAACTCGGGCGGCTCGGGGGCGGTGTGGGCGCGGGTGTGGAGGGCGAGGGCCTGGTCGAGCGTCCGCTGGTAAAGGGCGCGACGCGCGGGCCACGGCGCATCGCGATACTCCCACAGGTCGGTGCTACCGGCGTCTTCCATGAGGATGATGCCGTCCGCTGGGGTGTGAAAAAAAACATCGGGGACGCGGATGCCGACGCGGGCGAGGAACGAACCGATCTCGACGAAGTGGCTATTTTCCGGACGCTCTTCGCTGTAATGCACGAGGATGAGCGTGCGTTCGCCGACTTTCACGCGCCAAAACTTGCGGCCCGAGCCGCCCTTCTCGATGGGCTCAACAGAAACAGACATATCCCTCGCAATGCCCGGTCGCTGCGGCGGGGGCAATGGTTTTCCGAGGGAGTGATAAAAAGCAGGGTGCCGGACGGCGAAAAGCATTCTGAGCGGAGTCGTAGTTCACGCGGCCCTCCGCGTGAGTGACCCCAATCCGCGAAGCGGCAAACCCTCAGTCTGTGCGACGAAAGAAGAATGCGCTTCGCGAGAAGGAAAGCACGCGGAGGGCCGCGTGCGCTACGACGCAAGCGTGCTCACCGGATCATCACCCACTTTCAACGTCACCCTTTTCCGTCATGGGCGCGGTGTTCTGAGTTGCGGCGTTTGCGAAGTGGCGTTACAGCGTATTCCGACATGCCCGAACCAACCAAGGAGCACACTTTTGAATCCGCAATGCACCGTCTCAAGACGCTCGTTCGCGAGATGGAATCCGACCAGATGCCGCTGGAGGATCTGCTGACGGCGTATGAGGAAGGCACCGGACTGGTGAAGGTGTGCCAAGGGCAGCTCGCCAAGGCACAACAACGGCTGGAGATCATCCAGCGGAATGCGGCAAAGCAGCTTGAGACGAAGCCTTTCGACCCAGCCGGGCAGAAAACGGAGTTACCAGCACCTCGCGCGTCTGCTAAGGACGCGAACCTCTTCTAATTTCACAGCGCGTCGCCGCGCCCATACTTTTTTTACCAATCGATGCCAGCTATACTGCCAACCATTAATTCACCCGCCGACGTAAAGGCGCTGCCTGAAAAAGAACTGCCGCGCCTCGCCGAAGAAGTGCGTGCTGAACTCATCCGCGTGCTCTCGGAAGAAAATCCGACTTCCGTCGGCGGACACCTCGGGCCGAACCTCGGCGTCGTCGAGCTGACCATCGCGCTGCACCGCGTCTTCACCACGCCGAAGGACAAGTTTGTCTTCGACGTTTCGCACCAAGCCTACGTCCACAAAATCTTCACCGGACGGCGCAAACGCTTTGGCACGATGCGGCAATTCGGGGGCTTGAACGGCTTCATGCTGCGCACGGAAAGCGAGCACGATTGCTACGGCGCGGGCCACGCGGGCACGGCGCTTTCCGCCGCGCTGGGCATGGCGACGGCGCGCGATATGCGCGGCTCGGATGAAAGCGTGGTGTGCGTCGCGGGCGATGCGGCCTTTACCTGCGGAGTCACGTATGAGGCGCTGAACAACATCGCCGAACACACGAAGAAACTCATCGTGATCCTCAACGACAACGAGTGGAGCATCGACCGCAACGTCGGAGCCATCGCGCGCTACTTCAACAAAATCTCGACCAGCCCGACTTACTCCGGCCTCCATGATCGGGCGGCGAAGCTCGTGGAAAAACTCCTCGGCCCCCGTGTGAAAAACCTCGCCCACCGCGTCGAGACCGGCGTGAAGGGACTCATCGCTCCGAGCGTCCTCTTCGACGATATGGGCGTCCGCTACTACGGGCCGATAGATGGCCACGATGTGCAACTCCTCATCCGCACGCTGGAGTTTCTCAAAACGCAGGACGAGCCGGTCATTCTCCACATCCTCACCACCAAAGGAAAAGGCTACGCGCCTGCGCTAGAGCAGCCGCTGAAGTTTCACGGGCTCGGTCGCTTTGAGCCGAAGACCGGCGCGACCAAAGCAGCCCCCTCCCCTACTTTCAGCGAACTGCTCGGCACCACGCTCTCGAAGTTTGCCGAGACGAACAACAAGATCGTCGGCATCACCGGAGCGATGCCGAGCGGCACGGGGCTCATCAGTTTCGCCAAGGCGCACCCGACGCGCTACTTCGACGTCGGCATCGCGGAAGAGCACGCAGCCTTATTTGCAGCCGGGCTGGCGTGCGAAGGCTTCGCGCCGTTCCTGGCCATCTACTCCACATTTATGCAGCGGGCGTATGACATGATCCTCCACGACATCGCTCTGCAAAATCTGCCCGTGCGACTGTGCATGGATCGCGGCGGCCTCAGCGGCGACGACGGCCCGACGCACCACGGCCTCTTCGACATCGGCTACCTCCGCCACGTCCCAAACCTCGTCCACATGCAGCCGAAGGACGAAGACGAATTCGTGGACATGCTCTGGACGATGGCGCACCACAACAGCGGCCCCATCGCGATGCGCTACCCACGCGGCAGCGGCACGGGCGTGGTGCCCAAAGCCCAGCCCAAGCTGCTGGAAATCGGCAAAGCAGAAGTCATCAAACACGGCAGCACGCAGCCCGTCCGCGCGGTCATCTTTGGCCTCGGAGGAATGTGCCAACTCGCGGAGGAAGCAGCGGCAACGCTGGAGTCGAAAGGCATCTCCACCGCCGTCGTGAACCCGCGCTGGATCAAGCCGCTCGACACGGCCACCATCGAATTCTTCGCCCGCAGTGTGGATGTCGTCTGCACGATGGAAGACCACGTTTTGCACAACGGCTTCGGCTGCGCAGTCATGGAGCATTTGTCCGAACAGCGCATCACCACGCCAGTGATTCGCATCGGCTGGCCGGACCAATTCGTCGAACACGGAGCGCCCGACATTCTGCGAAAGAAGCACGGCCTCACCGCAGCGAACCTCGTGGAGAAAGTGATCGCCGAACTCGGCGCAAAGGGCACCGCCAGCAAGAGCGTCGCATGATATGAACGAAGACAGCATCCAATACGCGATTGAGAACACACAGGTCATCGTCGCGCCGCAGAACTTGATCCAGACGTTTGGCACGACGGTCTTTCGGTTCTTTCTCGTGACGGAGCTGATGGACTCGGTGAACCAAATCCGTATCCGCGATGGTCGCCTGCTGGCGGAGCGTCCGAGCATCATCACCCCCTCGCACTACCACCAGATGCTCGACGAAGGCTTCGGGGATAAAGCGAGCGAGTTCATCGGCTGGATGCGCGAGCACGCGGCGGAACTCGCGGTGCTGAAATACGGCTTTCAGTTCAAAAAGGTGGACGTGAAAGAGCGCGTAGTGCGGATGCCGATGGAAGACGTGATCCGTGACTTGAGGGAGAAAGTGGACCGCGAAGAAGACCCGCTCTGCACGGTGATTCACGGCGTGGACGAAGGCTGGGAGATTTGCTTGCTGAAGTTTGCCACGGACATGATCCAGCGTTCGGCAGCGGGGAATGTGGGCGAGTGGCGGCGGCGCGGGCTATTGTAAAGCGGCTACGGCGTCTTGACGCGTGTGGCTTTAGTGGCGGTGGCGGCGCGTTTGGCGATCTCTTTCTCGAACTTTTCGGCGCGCTTTTCCTCTCCGGCTTGTCGCCAGCATTGGGCGACGAACTCGGCGGCGGTGTTTTGGCTCTGCACGTCGAAGTAGTCGCCGCCACGGGTCTGGACGTGTCGCTCGAAGGAGGCTTCGAGGTCGCGGCAGGCTTGTTGTTTTGCGGCGGTGTCGGCTTGGACGTAGGCCCAGTAGTCCGCGCCGATGCCTTTGAATTTCGCGGGTTCGCGCCCGTAGTCGTCGAGGGCATCGCGGTAGAGTTTGCGCAGGCCGGGGAGGTCTTTGGCTTGGGCGAGGAGGTCGGCGGGGCGTTTGTAGGCGGCACGGATTTCGTCGAGGGAGGTGAGCCCTTTGAGTTTGCCGAGGGCGCGGATGTCGCCGGTGAGTTCTTTCTTCACGGAAGTGGCGTCCAGTTTCGCAAGGAGGAAGCGGTCTTCGGCGGTGCGGACTTGGGCGAGGAGGTCGGTGTCGCCGGGGAAATTGCGGCGGAATGCGTCGAGGAAAACCTTCCAGTCGGCTGGCGCTGGGGCCGGCGTGCGCTGGCTCCAAGCGGCGAGTTTGCGCAGCCAAGCGGAGGGCTCGTGCGGGGTGGTGCGGAGGGCGTATTCGATGGTGATCGCTTGGGCGGCGGCGGACTGAAGGTCGGCGACCCAGAGGAGGCGCTGGCTTTTTAAAAGGCTGGAGCCTTTGGGTGCGCTGGGGCCGCTGAGTCTGTCGAACACTTGCTCGGAGAGGGATTGGCCGTTGCGGGGGTCGTGGACGCGGCCTGCGGGGTAGCCGTCGAAGCGGCCACTGGTCTCCCAGCGGTCTTCATCGGCGAGCCACGCGATCCATGCGTGCGGGCCGCGTGGTCCGTCGCCGGAGATGGTGATGGCGGGGATGCCGTTGGCGCGGGCGGTGTTGACGCTGAAATAGGAGCGGTCGCCGCAGATGCCGCCTTTTTCGAGAATCTCGGAGAAGAGGTAGCTGGAGTAAGGCTTTTTGCGGACGTGGGTGACGGCGAACTGCATGTCGTATTCTACGGCTCCGTAGGCGCGGCCCCAGTCGCCCTGCTTGTATTTGCGGCGCATGTTGGTGATGGCCCATTCCATTTCCTCGGTGGAGACGGGGACGCTGACGACCCAGGCGAGCTGCCAAGCGTTGAGCTTGTTGAGGCGGACGGCGAGGTCGTTGGCCGAGTCTTTCGCTTTGAACCAGCGGTAGCGCTCACCCGCGCTGGCGCTGTATCGGGCCTCGTTCCAGGTGAATGACATGGGCTGCGCCATGACGATGGAGCACGCGACGGCGAGGTCGCGGTATTTGCCAAAAACGTCCGGGTCTTCTGCGGCGAGGGAGGACATGGTGCCGAGGACTTGGGAGAGTTTATTCTGCGGCGTGAGAGCGACGAGGAGGGCTTCGAGCGTCTCGGTGGAGTCGCAAAGGCGGAGGATAAACTCCTGCACTTTGGGCTCGGCGGCGATGCGCTGCTGGAGGCTGGAGTCTATTTTACTGAGGAGTTGTTGGCGGAGTAGGGCGCGGAGGAAGACGGGGTTTTCAAAAAAGCGATCGTAGCGTTGGACGCTGGAGAAATCAGGGCTGCGGGCGAGTTCTGCGGAGAGGGAGGCAGCGAGGAGGGCGTTGTATTCGGCCCATTTGTTGTCCTCTGCGGCAGCGTGGATGAGGCGAGATGCGCGCTCGGAGGCGGCGGTGGCGCGAGCGGCAATGGCGTCGAGGGGGAGCGGTGTTTTCCAGTCGAGCGTGGCTTTTACCACCACGGCTGCGGGTGCAGGCGCGGGCGTCGGAGCGGGAGTTGGTGTGGGCGTCATGGCGACGACCTCTTTGGGCTTCACGGGCTCTGGCGTGGCTTTCGCGACGACGGGAGCAGGAGTGGGAGTGGCAGGCTCGGGCGTCGGCGCGGGCGTGGCTTCAGCAACGACAGCGGGCGGCGCTTCTTTTTGATGCGTGAAGTACCACGCGGCACCACCAACACTGGCGACGACGAGAAGGAGCGAAAGCCATCCGCCGCTGGATTTTTGCGGCGGAAGGACGACAGCACTAGGCTGCGGGGCCGATATTCTCGGAGCATGCGGCATCGGTCGCACGGGGCGATGTGAAGCCGGCGGCTGTTTGCGGTGGTGCGCGTTGGGTGCGGAGTCGTCCTTCATAATGGATATTCGGTAATGAGCGGCAGGTAGGAGCAGAGGCAGCGCGAGGTCAATTCCCGAGTCTGGGGAAACTACTGCTTTGGCAGGTACTTCGCCTTTAGCGCTGGGGAGACGGAGGGCGAGCTGGAGATGAAATTGAGCGCGCCGGTTGGGTTGCTGCGGTTCCAGTGGCGGATGATGCGGTCGAGGCTGTTGTCGCGCTGGTCGTTGTCATTGATCGTCGCGGCCCAGGCTGCGGCACCCTCGGGGTCTTTGTCCGTGACTTGCCGGGCGAACTCGCCCACTGCGGCGTCGCGTGCGTTTCCGGCGGAGAGTTTGCCGAGCCATTTCGTGGCACTCACGACATCGCGCCCGGCGAGGATTTCGATCATGTTACGCGATGCTTTTGTCTTGGCTTCGCTTTCGGGGAGGTGGGCTGTCCAGTCGCCTGCGGCTGCGGGGTCGCGGTTGCCCCAACGGGCGACGAGGCTGCCGGCGGCATCGTCCTGCGAATCAATGGGGAGCGAGGCGATGAGACCGGCGGCTTTCTTCGGATCGTTGTCCGCCATTGCGCTGATGACGTTAGAAATTGCGCGGTCCTTGATTTTTCCGTCGGCCATCGTGCGGGTCCAAGCAAGGGCTTCTTGCGGGTCGCTGTAGGCCCAGTTCCGCAGGACGCTACTGAGCATCACGCCGTCTTCAGACATGAGTTCTTTCTTCGCGTAGTAGTCCAGCGCGGCCTTCGGGTCTTGCTGGCCCCACACTTGGGCGATACCGCCGAAGGCGCTGCGCTGCTCTTCGCCGGTGAGCTTCTCGGCCCACGCGATAGCGCCGTTCAAGTCCTGCCGCGCCATCATGCTCGTGACGGTGCGCGCCATGCCTTGCCGGTGCTCGCCCTCCGGGAGCGTGAGGAGGTATTCCCCCGCCGCATCTGGATTTGTATAGGAGAGTGTCTCGACGAGCGTCCGCTCTGCGCGCGAGCGTTGCTCGCCTGCCGGCAATTCGGCGAGGAGCCCCTTCGCACCCTCGAAGTCGCGCCCCGCGAGATTCTCGATGAGCGTGCGGATGCCGCCATTGCGTAGGTCGCCCTCGGGCAAAGCGAGCACCGCGGAGCGAGCGCCGGCGGGGTCCGTGCTGGCCCATGTCCCGAGCACATTTTGCATGGCATCGCGACGGAGATTGGCCTGCTCCATGTCCTTGGCAAACGCGAACGCATCCACAGGGTTGGCCTGCGACCAGCGGCCAATCGCCGCACGGATCGCCGCATCGCGGTTGCCGTTCTTTGGAAGTTCGAGCGCCATTTTCGCAGCGCCGAACCCATCCGTCATCGCGAGTTGGGAAAAGACGGTGTCGTAGGCATTATCCACCCGAGTCCCCGGGGGCAGGGTCTTTATGAAAGCAAGCGCGTCTTCCGGCGAACGCTTCGCCAGAGAGCCGATGAAGCCCTGTATCGCGTTGTTCCGATGATACCCAGCGGGCAGAGCGAGCATCCACTGCTTCGCACCAGCGGGGTCTTTCTCCACCCACGCGGCGACGACGTAGCGCATCGCCTTGTCGCGCCCATTGCGGTCCTGGAGCGTGACGAGATAATCGCCAGCCGCCTTCGGGTCGAACTGCGCCCAGCGAGCCAGCGCCACGGGCATCAGCATCTCGCGCGTCTCGCCCGACATATTGCGAATCTTTGCGATGAGGCCGGGGATTTCCTCCAGCGTCATCATACTCACCGCCTCATACATCACCGTCGTCCGGCGCATATCATTCGTATCGCGCAACGCGCCGAAGAACTTCGCCTCTTTGTCGCTCGTCGTCTCCGTGCCAGAGTACCCTGGGCTTTCCGTCACGCTCGCCGGAGAGACGTAGGAGGTGAAAGTCTGCGCGCTCGATTTGGGATCCGTCGTTTTGGCGGGGGAAAAAATGACGCTGGCCGAGCCCGCGAGACAAACTCCGGCGGCAAACCCGATTCCGGCGTAGATGACGTTTCGGCTTAAAGCGATTTTGTTCTGCATGGTGATGGGTATGGGAATCCGTGAACTGAGCGTTCTTTAGCAAAAACACCGGGACGGCGAAACGTCCCCAGCGCGCACCGGAACGCCGTTTGGAATATTATCGGTTGACGGGTATAGAAAATGATTTATAAACCCATCATCGCATCATGATGCGTAGATGCGTCCGTTTGGATGCCTCGTTCGTTTCACTTACTCAAACCAAAACTACATATGGCAAAAGCAAAACTCAAAGCTGTCAGCGCAAAGCCCGCAGCTAAATCCGCAAAACCCACCGCAAAGATCGCCGTGAAAAACGCGCCCGACTTTAAGGTGAAAGACATCACACTGGCCGATTGGGGCCGGAAAGAGATCGAGATCGCGCAGTATGAAATGCCCGGTCTGATGAGCATCGGCGCGCAATACGCGAAGGCCAAGCCGCTCAAAGGCGTCCGCATCACCGGCTCGCTACACATGACCATCCAGACGGCAGTGCTCATCGAGACGCTGGTAAAACTCGGCGCTGACGTGCGCTGGGCAAGCTGCAATATTTTCTCCACGCAAGACCACGCCGCATCGGCCATCGCCGCCGCTGGAACTCCGGTCTTCGCATGGAAGGGTGAGACGCTGGAAGAATACTGGGACTGCACGCTCGAAGCCGTCACTTTCCCCGGCGAACTCGGACCAGAACTCGTCGTCGATGACGGCGGCGACGTCACACTCCTCATCCATAAAGGATTTGAACTCGAAAACGGCAGCGATTGGGTGAACTCGAAAAGCGGCTCGCACGAAGAGCAAGTCATCAAGAACCTCCTCAAGCGCGTCGCCAAAGAGCGCCCCGGTTTCTGGCACAAGGTCGTGAAGTCGTGGAAGGGTGTCTCGGAAGAGACGACCACCGGCGTTCACCGTCTCGTGCAGATGCACGCAGCAGGAAAGCTCCTCGTGCCCGCCATCAACGTCAACGACTCCGTCACGAAGTCGAAGTTCGACAACCTCTACGGCTGCCGCGAGTCGCTCGCAGACGGCCTCAAGCGTTCGACCGACGTCATGATTGCTGGTAAAGTCGCAGTCGTCTGCGGCTACGGCGACGTGGGCAAAGGCTCCGCGCATTCGCTCAAAGGATTCGGCGCACGCGTGATCGTCACCGAAGTTGATCCAATCAATGCCCTTCAAGCCGCGATGGAAGGCTTTGAAGTCAACACCGTCGAAAGCACACTCGGCGTCGCCGACATCTACGTCACCACCACCGGCAACTGCGACGTCCTCACGCTCGAGCACATGGTCAAAATGAAAGACCAAGCGATCGTCTGCAACATCGGCCATTTCGACAACGAAATCCAAGTCGAGCGCCTCAATACCCTCAAAGGTGTGAAGCGCGTGAACGTGAAGCCGCAGTATGACAAATACATCCTGCCAAACGGACACAGCATCTACATGCTCGCCGAAGGCCGTCTCGTGAACCTCGGATGCGCCACCGGCCACCCGTCGTTCGTCATGAGCGCCAGCTTCAGCAACCAGACGCTTGCACAGCTCGACCTGTGGGCCAACAAAGACAGCTACAAGCCGGAAGTCTATCGCCTCTCGAAGAAGCTCGACGAAGAAGTCGCCCGCCTCCATTTGGAGAAAATCGGCGTCGTCCTCACCAAGCTCACGAAAGCGCAGGCCAAGTATCTCGACGTGCCAGTCGAAGGCCCTTACAAGCCCGAGCACTATCGCTATTAGTTGAGAGCTGAGAGTTGAGCGTTGAGAGACGCTCCAACCGCACATTCATACGCCCCGGAGCCGGAAACGGTTCCGGGGCGTTTTTTTGATTCGGAAGTCGCCTCCGCATTCATCGGCGAGCGACCGCTCCACACTCGGTCCCCGACCGACAGTATCTAGGCGTAAATTTTCTCCACGATACGGAGCGTGGCGATGGCTTCTTTCAAGCCAGGCACCGACTCGCGTGACATGCGGATGTCCTCGAGGAACGCCGCCATTTCCAGCTCCCACGAGCGGTCGCCGCGCGGAAACTCCCAGACGGTCGTCTCGGGCGGGCCCATCTGCGGGAGCATCTTGTGGAAGGTGATGCGCTCGACGCCGTAGCTCCCGCCAAGCCCTTCGATGTGGAGCTTGCCGGTGCGCCCGTAGATTTCAAAAGAGAACATGTTTTTCCACTCGGTGCAGCTTGCGTGGAGCCATGCTGTTTGGCCCTTGGCGGTGCGGAGGGAGAGGAAGGCGTTGTCGTCCACGGGCATGTCCCAGAAGAACGTCGCGGCGTGCCCCTCGACTTGCGTGAAGTCGCCAAGGAACCAGCCTGCCAAATCAATGAGATGCACGCCTTGATCAATGAGTTCACCGCCGCCGGAAAGCTCCACGTCGGCCCGCCATTCGCGCTCGTAGCCCGTGCGCCCACCGTGTCCGTAGCGCCCGCGGATAAACATCAGCTCGCCGCAAGCGCCTGCATCCACCAGCTCGCGGGCCTTTTGCAGGGCGGGGTGAAAGCGGTGGTTGTAGCCAACGCGCACCCGCACGCCGCTCTTTGCCGCAGCCGCTTGGACCATTTCGAGTTCTGCTGAAGTGCGCGCCGCTGGTTTCTCCACGAGCACATGCTTGCCGGCCTGCACCGCCGCGAGGGCGAGCGGGGCGAGGGCGTGGTTTAGCGTGGAGATGATGACAACCTCGGCCTCGCTGGAAAAAACTTCGCTGGCATCGAAAGTCACGCCGCAGCCCGGCACCGTCGCAGCGAGTCCGCGAGCGCGGGACTCGTCGAGGTCGCAAGCGAGGATGAGTTGTCCGCCCGCAAGTGCGGCGGCGCGTTTGCGACCGATGAGGCCGCATCCGATGATGGCGAGTTTGGGCTGCATTAAAAGTGGTGTGAGCGTTCTTTGGCGAGGGTACGTCGGAGCTGGAAGATGTCCGTGGCTGCCAGCTCTGCGCGATGGGCTGAGAGGTTTTCCCAGTCGTCCCATTGCGCGCTCAGCATGCGGCCCGTGATGCCGTCCGAAGCCTCCGATAGCAGCCATTGCACCAAGGCGACCGCGCGTTCCAGCGATTGCCCGCCTTGCGCGAGCTGCCGGAGCGCCGCTTCGTATTCCTCGCGCCCCGCAAGCTCCGGCCCGCGTGCGGCTGTGTCGCGCGTCATGTCCGTGGTGATTGCTCCGGGCGCGATGGCGTTGATGTCCACGGGCAGGCCTTCCCACTCGGCTGCGAGATTCTCCACGAGCCGCACCACCGCAGTCTTCGAGGAAGCATACGCGGAGAAGTTCGCCCGCGCTTTCGTCGCCCCACCGCCGGAGAAACAGACCACCTTCCCCCGACGCGGCGCTTTCCGCAGCAGCTCCCAAAATGCCCGCAGGACGAAAAATGTCCCGTCCAGATTCACCCGCACCGTGTCGCTCCACCGCGCCGGGTCCGCAGACATCGCCGGGCCGACTGCGCCCTGAATCGCCGCCGCGCAAACCACCGCATCCACGCTGCCCCAAGCCGCCGCGACCTCGCTGGCAGCGCGCTCGACTTGCGCCCAATCCGCAACATCGCATCGCGAAGACTCCGCGCCTTCCGCATGGCGAGCCAACACCCACACAGAGTCCCCTCGCCCACGGAAAAACTCCGCCAACGCTCGCCCGATGCCACGGCTCCCTCCGGCGATTACGATGCGCATGATTTGGACTGACTTGAATGGCTCATACGGGGAGAGAATCATCCTCGCGCACTGCGGCAAAGCGGGAAAATGACGAATGACCAAATCGGCGAGCTTCGTCATTCGTCATTTCCCCCACCGCTTGCGCGCTCGACACTGCTGCGAATCATGGCAACTTCCGTCACCGAATGTTTATGCGAATTCCTATCTTGAGCGCGCTGTTTCTGCCTGTGCTGGGCGTCGCCGATGATGCCGCTTTTTTCCGCGAAAAGGTGCGCCCGATTTTGGCCGACCATTGCTTCAAGTGCCACAGCCATGAGGCGAACAAGTCGAAGGGCGGGCTCGTGATGGATTCGCGCGAGGGGATGCTGGCAGGCGGCGATACGGAGCCTGCGATGGTGCCGGGGAAACCGGAGGAATCGCTGTTCATCAAAGCCATTTCGTATGCAGACAAAGACCTCCAGATGCCGCCCAACAAAGGCGAGACGAAGAAACTCAGCGATGCGCAGATCGCGACGCTCACGGAGTGGGTGAAGCTCGGCGCACCGTGGCCTTCCGAGGGAAAGGGCGAGAAGATGACGGCGCGCAAGAAGGGCGGCATCACGGACGAAGACCGGAAGTGGTGGGCCATTCAGCCCGTGGCCAAAGTGGAGCCGCCCAAGGGCGCAGCGCATCCGGTGGACGCGTTTCTTTTAGCAAAGCTGGACGGCCTCACGCCGGCGAAGCCTGCCGCGCCGGAGCGGCTGGTGCGGCGCATCTATATGGACCTCGTGGGGCTCCCGCCGACTTCGCTTGAGCGCGATACGTTCGTGAAAGCGGCGCGCGAAAACAGCGCGGCGGCGGTGGCCGAGCTGGTGGACCGCCTGCTCGCTTCGCCGCAGTACGGCGAGCGGTGGGCGCGCTCCTGGCTCGACCTCGTGCGCTACGCGGAATCCGACGGATACCGGCTCGATGAGTATCGCCCCTCCGCGTGGCGCTACCGCGACTATGTGGTGCAATCGCTGAACGCCGATTTACCGTACGACCGCTTCGTGCAAGAGCAGCTCGCAGCCGATGAGCTATGGCCCGGCGACGCGCGGGCGCTGGCGGCGACGGGCTATTTGCGCGCCGGCATTTACGAATACAACAACCGCGACGTGGCAGACCAACGGGAGAGCGTCATGAACGAACTCACCGACGTGACGGGCGATGTGTTCATGGGCCTCGGCATCCAGTGTGCGCGCTGCCACGACCACAAATTCGACGCGATTTTGCAGCGCGACTATTTCCGGCTGCGGACGTTTTTTGAGCCTTTGCTATGGCGCGAGGATGTTCCCGGCGCGACCGCGCAGGAGCAGGCGGCACATGCAGCGGCGATGAAGGTGTGGGAGGAAAAAACCGCGTCCATTCGCGAGCGCATGGCACCGCTGGAGGCGAAGGCGCGGGAGACGGGCCAGCAAAAAGCGGCCATCGCGTTCCCGCCGGAGACGCAGGAGATTTTGGCGAAGGCGGTGAAGGACCTCACACCCACGGAGCGCCCGCTTTACGACCTCGCATATCGGCAGATTCAGTACGAGTGGGACCGGATGCTCACGCACTTGAAGGGCGCGGAAAAAGACCAGCTCATCAAGCTCCAGAAAGAACTCTCCGCGTTCGACACCGACAAGCCCGCGCCTTTGCCCGTGCTGCTCTCCGTCTCGGATGTCGGCCCCATCGCGCCGCCCACGCGCATCCCGAAAAAGGCTGGCGAAGTCGAGCCCGGCTTCCTCACCATCCTCGCCCCGCAGCCCGCCATCATCCCGCCGCTGGCAAACTCCACAGGCCGCCGCGCAGCGCTCGCGAAATGGCTCACCGACCCCGCCAATCCGCTCACCGCGCGCGTCATGGTGAACCGCGTCTGGCAGTCGCACTTCGGGCGCGGACTCGTGGTGAATGCCAGCGACTTTGGCAAGCTCACCGAGCCGCCCATCCACGGCGAACTGCTCGACTGGCTCACGCGCAACTTCGTGGAGAACGGCTGGTCGCTCAAGAAGCTCCACCGCGTGATGATGACCAGCGCCGCCTACGCACAATCCAGCGACGGCGACCCCACGCGCGACCCGGAGAACAAGTTCCACGCACGCCAGCCGAGCCGTCGCCTCGACGCCGAGCAAGTGCGCGACGCCATCCTCGCCACCACCGGCGAACTCGACCGCGCCATGAGCGGGCCCAGCGTCGGCCCGGATAAACCGCGCCGCACCATCTACACCAAAGTCCTCCGCAACACCCGCGACCCACTGCTCGAAGTCTTCGACGTGCCCGAAGGCTTCCAGAGCACCTCGCTGCGCAACACCACCACCACCAGCACGCAAGCCCTCACCCTCTTCAACGGCGCATGGACGCTCGCCCGCGCCAAAGCCCTCGCCGCTCGCGTCTCCAAAGAAAGCTCCGCCGACCTCCCCGAGCGCGCCATGCGCCTCGCCTGGAATCGCGAACCCACCCCCGCCGAAGCCGAAGCCGCCCGCGCCTTTTTAGAAAAAGAAACCCGCCTCATCGAAGCACGCCCACCCGAGATGAAACCCCTCGCGCTCACCACCGAGAAGATGCCCTTCCGCGAGGGCAAAGGCGTCGTCCTTTCCCCATCGGGAGTGGACCGCCTCTTCATGCGCGCATCGCCCGGCTTCCCCGATGGCGACTTCACTCTGGAGGCATTCGTCGTCCTACGCTCGCTCTACGAAAACGCCGAAGTCCGCACCATCGCCTCGCATTGGTCCGGCGATAAAAAGCAGCCCGGCTGGGCATTCGGCATCACCGGTCGCCAATCGCGCTACAAGCCGCAAACCCTCGTCCTCATGCTCAACGGCGAAGGCTCCCCGGAGAATGAAGCCGAGCCCGTCTTCAGCGGGATGCACCTCGAAGTCGGCAAGCCCTACTACGTCGCCGTCTCCGTCAAAGTCGCCGAACTGGCCGAAGGCGTCACCTTCTACTCCAAAGACCTCTCGAACGACGATCTACCGCTCCAAGTCGCCGCCATCCCGCACCTCACACGCGGCGGCATCCGAGGCCCCGGCGACTTCACACTCGGCGCACGCGGCACACAAAAAAGCAGCGTGTGGGACGGCATCATAGACGACGTCCGCCTCTCCCGCGCCGCACTCCCCGCCGAAGACCTCATGCTCAACAGCGCCCAGCCCATCAGCGATACCACCGTCGGCTACTGGAAGTTTGAAACCAGCAGCGGCCTCTACAAAGACAGCTCCCCCAAAGGCCACGACATCGAAGCCAAAATCGTCCAATCCAAACCCGCCGACCCCGCCGCCGCCGCCTTCGTGGATTTCTGCCACATCCTCTTAAATTCGAACGAGTTTCTGTATCTCGATTGAGCCCTACGCCACAGCGGCGATGCGGTAGGCGTCGGTCATTTTACCTACTTTGATCTGGAGGCGCTCGCCTTGTTTTCTGCCGACGAGTTGTTGGCCCATGGGCGAGCTGGGGGTGATGACGAGGACTTCTTGCCCGTCGCATTCCACCTCGGTGCCGCCTGCGCGGGGGCCGATGAAGTAGAAGGTGCGCTCCGTTTTGCGCTCTAGCTCGACGAGGGCTCCGATGTGGATCGGCTCACCCGGCCCGAAATCGCGTAGTGCGAGTTTTTCGTAGTCCTGCACGGCTCGGATGATCTCGGCGGCTTGGAGGGATTGGCCTCGGGCGAGGTAGGAGGACTCGATGGCGCGGGTGTCGTATTTGCCTTCGGATTTGCTCTGCTCATCCGTCGCCGCGGCGAAGGCGTCGCGGGCGGAGTGGGTGTAGATGGCGAGGTCGGCGGCGAGCGCAGCGATGATGCGCTCGATGATGGTGTGTTTGTTCAAAATCTACTTCCAAGCGGCGAAGCGCTCGCTCGCTTTTGCTGCCGTGGCGTCGCCTTCGGAGAAAAGGATGCGGTATTCGAGCGTGAGCGATTGCCCGGCTTTGAGGGTGTATGCGCCGGACCCTTTTGCGGCGGTCTTATCCATCTCCCCTTCGCAGAAAGGATTGGCGGCGAAGAGGCCGTAGTCGCGAGCGTGCCAGCGGGTGGGGTGCCGGAGGTTGGAGGGGTGGTCCATCATGGTGATGGTGTAGGTTTTTTCGCCGATGGGGCCGGTCATGGCCACCCATTTGGCGCGCTTACCCCACGCCTTTTCGTTGGCGTCGCCTTCGCTGTTGAGGATGGTGCCTTTGCCGGGGGCTTTGGGTTGTTTGAGCCGCATGGATTCTGCGATACGGATGCCTGCGGTGCCTTCTTTTGTGTCGCCAAACAGGACATCCTTCTCGCCTGCGGTGAGGGTCACTTTAAAGTCCACGAGGCGTTCGCTGGCGGGGCCGGAATAGACGCGGAGGAGCTGAGTGCTGCGGAGGGGCGTGGTGCCGTCGGGGGCGTTCCATTTTTGCCGAGTTTCGAGAGTACCGAAGTCTTTGCCGCTGGTCGCTTTCACGACGCCGTCGTGTTCGATTTTGCCTACGGGGTGTTTGGGCGTGCCTTTGTAGCTGGCGGCTTCGCCCCAAAAATCGACGCCGTTCACTTCGCCGTGGGAGAACCAGAGCGAGCGGTGGTGCGGGTGGTCGGTCTCCTCGCCCTCGGTCTTTGCCATCGGGTAATCGCGGGTCATTTTCACGCCGCCGGGGCCGAGGACGGGGTAGTAATAGACGTGGGCCGCGTCGCCGAAGTGGTATTCGGTGAAGGGCTGTCCATCTACAACGATGGCGATGGTGCCGGGTTTTTCGGTGACGGTGACATCGGCCCAAACGAGTGGGCTGGCGGCGAGAAGTGCGAGTGCGGTGAGTTTCACGCGGGCATGTCTAGTGGGTCGGCGGCGCTTTGCAAAGTGTCCCTTTTCTCGTCCAAGAATACTGTTGCCCGGAGGTGGGAAAACCCGCATTTGAAGTGCCGCCATGCCGCTCTTTTTATTTGAACCCAACCGCCGAGTTTCCCTCCGCGTCTTCGCCGCGTTCGTGGTGACTTGCCTCTACGCGCTCTGGAGCTAGAGAAATGACGAGCGACGAGGTTTCGTCATTCGTCATTCGTCATTCGTCATTTCACCATGTCTCGCATCGCTCTTCTTTCCGAAGCCGTCGCCTGCCAAGTCGCAGCGGGTGAAGTCGTGGAGCGTCCGGCCAGCGTGGTGAAAGAGCTGGTGGAAAACTCCCTCGACGCCCAAGCGACGCGCATCGAAGTCCTCATCCGCAAAGGCGGGAACAGCTCCATCCGCGTCGTGGATAATGGCATCGGCATGGACCGCGACGACGCGCTGCTGTGCCTCGAACGCCACGCCACCAGTAAGATCAAAACAGGCGCGGACCTCATGGCGATCCACACGCTGGGCTTTCGCGGGGAGGCGCTGCCGAGCATCGCCAGCGTCTCGCGCTTCCGCCTCGCCACTCGCGAACGCGGCGCACTCGTCGGCTCGGAAGTGCTGGTGAATGCGGGGAAGATCGAAGCTGTCCGCGACTGTGGCGAAGCGGAGGGCACGCAGATCGAAGTGCGCTCGCTCTTTTACAATCTCCCCGCGCGCCGCAAATTCCTGCGCACGGAAAACACCGAGGCGAATCACGTCGAGCACGTCCTTTATCTGCAAGCCGTCGGGCATCCGCAGACGGGCTTTGTTTTCCTGAATGACGAGCGCCTCGTCTACCAGCTCCCGCCCGGCCAGACCTTGCGCGAGCGCATCCGCGACCTCGCCGGAGCGCCACTCGTTGCCGAGTTGTTGGAGGTGCCCGAGGAGGAAGTCGCGGGCATCCGCGTGCGTGGATTCATGGGCCGCGCCGGGGTGAGCCGGTCGTCGCGGCAGCAGCAGATTATTTTCCTGAACGGACGCCCCGTGGAGAACTCGACAATGAACTTCGCCCTCCGCGAAGGCTACCACACGGCGCTAATGAAAGGGCAGCACCCGGTCACGTTTCTCTTCCTCGATATGGACCCCGCCGCCGTGGATGTGAACGTCCACCCCGCCAAGCGCGAAGTCCGCTTTCGCGACCCCGCACACGTCCGCGAAGTCATCGTGGAAATCGCCCGCCGCACGCTGGAGACGGACCGCGCGAGTTGGACGAAAACTTTCACCGCGCCCGCACCGCGCAGCGTCCCACTTCCAGACTTCACGATGCCGCTCGCGCTGCCGGTAGAAGACCTCGTCCTCCGCCGCGAACTCGCCCCGCCTATCCCCTCCCCCGCCGTCCGCGAACCGCTGCCCGCGCAGCCTTTTCCAGAGCCCCCGCGCCCGGCCCCGCTGCCACCGCCGCAGCCACGGCCCGCGAGCGAGTTCAAAATCCACGGCATCCTCGGCAAGCTCTACATCCTCATGGAAAACGCGACGGGCCTCGTACTCGTGGACCAGCACGCCGCGCACGAGCGCATCCTCTTCGAGGAAATGAGCCGTCGCATGGAGAGTGAAGGCGTCCCCACGCAGCGACTGCTCCTCCCTTTCACCCTCCAAGTCCCGCCCAAAGATGCCGACTGGCTCACAGAAAATCTCGACGTGATGAACCGCGCTGGCATCGGCCTAGAGCCCTTCGGCGGCGGCACGTTTAAGATCGATGCGCTGCCGCAATTTCTCAAAGCCACCGACCCTTCGCAGATGCTCCGCGACATGATCGATGAGCTGCGCGAAACCTCCGCGCAGACGAGCAAGCTCCGCCTCGGCGAAGACATGATCGCCAAGACCGTCTGCCGCCACGCCGTGAAAGCGAACGATGTCCTCCGCGAGCCCGAGTGCCTGCGCCTCATCCAAGATTTACTGGCCTGCGACCTCCCCTACACCTGCCCCCACGGACGCCCCACGATGATCCAGCTCAGCTACCCCGAGCTGGAGAAAAAATTCGGCCGCAAAGCGTGATCTCGACGCGCGAACCGATCACTCTCCGCTCTTCTGAAGAGCCTCGATCCAGCCTTGGACGAGCAAGGTAAGGATCGGGTCGTCCTCTTGATTCGCCGCATGGAGGATGTTGTTGAGCATCCTTCCGAGGATCGCTTTGGATGAGCACGGGAGAAGGTGACTGGGGTGCAAGTCGAGACCTTGGCTTTCCAAGAGTTTGCGGCATTCATCGAGATGGAGACGGCGCCCTCCGTGGAATGGATCGAAGAACACATAGTCGAGCTTCGCGATAAAGTGACCGGGGATGCCGACGCCATAGACGGGAAGAGCGGCGCGTTTGGCGACGAGGATGTAGATGAGAGTGAGGGTGATCGGATTTCCCAGTCGCGTCTGGATGACGCAGGGAAGAAGCGAGTTTTCGAGGTTGTAGTAGTCTTCTTCGTTGCCGTGAAGGTGCATGTGCTCTCCGAGAAGGTCGGAAAGGATTTCGTGTTGTTCGTCGGTGTTTTCCGCTTCGACGAGGCGCTTCGTGAGTTCGCGCCCCCACTCGTTGATAAGACGACGACTCTCTGCAAAGTCTTCGCCGGGACGGAGGGCTGCGGCGATGGCCCAAGCGGCGGGCTCGATGTCGCTGTCGCGTTGAAAGTCGGCGCAGATTTGTGTGACAGCGTTCTCGGCGATGTAGCGTTCGATTTCCCCCACGGTCTCACGGAGCCGTCGTTCGACGCGCCCCGTCGCGGTAGCGAGGAGGGCACGAAGATCAGGCAGAACCTCCGAGCCACGAGCTACGAGCTGACGCTCTACAAGGTCGGCTGTTTCGGTGTCTTCGTCGTTCAGTAATCGAAGGATGGATTCACGCTGCGATAGCATCGGCGCAAGGTATCGGCGTGACCTCTGAGGTGCAAGTTGGACATGGTGATTTCCTCCATTCCCCTCCTCTTAGAGCCGCTATTTCCCTCTCGCCCAAAGGATGCCGCTCACGAGGCGCTCGACGAGGCGGTCGGCGTGGTAGCCGGGAGTCTCGGTGAAAATGGCGGGCGCGGGGCGGGATTTGAGGATGTCGTAGATTTTGCGTGCGCCGATGTTTGCGCCAAATTCGTCGTGCTCTGCGCCGTCGAGGTAGATGCGCTGAGAGGCGGCAAATGCGTCCGCTTTTTTGCCGACGATGGTGAGGGGGTCTTGCTCCAGCCAGCGCTGCCACACATCGGCACGCCAGCGCCCATCGTCGTCATAGAGCCACTCGAAGCGCCCCGCTTTCACAGCCGGTGCGTAGTTGGCGCTGAGGCCGAGCATCATCCCGGCGGTGCCGCTCGCGGGCATCTTCGGTCTTGGAGCCATCGCGGCATCGAGGTCGGCGCGCGTGATGGCGCGGACGGCGGGGTCTTTGGCAAAGCCGATGTGCGTGACGCCGAGATCGCTATCCGGGGAGAGCGCGACGACTGCGGCAAAAGTGTCCGCGCGCCCCATGCCGAGCCGGAGCGCGCCGAAGCCGCCGCTGGAGTGACCGGCAACGATCCACTTCGCGCCGGGCGGGAGCGGGTGCCGCGCTTCGATGGCGGGCATGACTTCGCGAGTGAGCCATTGCGCGTAGTTCCCGGTGGCCGTGGAGTCGAGATACTGGCTGCCGCCGTAGCGCGAGCGCGCATCCACAGCGGCGATGCGGATGGGGTGTCCGGCGGCAGCGAGGCGGGCGACGACTTCCGCGAGCCAGTCGCGCGAGCCACGGGCGATAGAGTCCTCCGAAGAGCCGCCCCAGCCCGGCAGATAAAGCACGAGCGGCAGCGCGGCGTCCGCTTTCACCGGGGAGTAAAGCGCGACGCGGCGAGCAGGCGGATCGCCCGCAGGATTGTCGGCGAGGAGTTTGCCGGGGATGTCGAGGACGGTGAGCGTAGCGCGCTCTTCCGCACAAGCGGAGAGGGCGATGAGAGTGAAAAGGAGCGCAGTGGATTTCATAGGAAGTGGCTGCGCGAATCATGTCGTTACCGAAGCGCAGTTTGACAAGCATCCTCACAAGTGGGAGCGTCCCACCATGATTGTTACCTTGGACTCAAAGCGCCGCATCACTCTTCCGGGTGCGCTTATTTCTGCGAAGCCTGGAGATACGTTTGACGCACATTTTGACGCGGATGAAAGCACGCTGATTTTTCGCCGATTGCCGGAAAAGCCTGACTGGCTCGATGTCCTTGCGTCGTGCCCGGTCCCGATGGATGACATTCCCCCGCGCCGGAAAGAGTTCACGAAGAAATCAAAGCTGTGAGCTGGTTGCTCGACACCGATGTCCTCTCCCAGCCAGCCAAGCGGAACGGCGATCCGAAGGTAATCGCGTGGCTCCGCCGTGAAAAAGACCAGTGTTACACAAGTTCCATCGTCATCGCGCAATTAGCCTATTGGGTGCGGAGCAAGCAGGGAAAACAGCGGGAGGCACTGCAAGGATGGCTGTCGAAACTCATCGAGAGCATGGAGGGCCGAATCTACGGATTTAATGTGGGCGTCGCTCATGTGTGGGCGGAGCAAGAAGTCGGATTCGAGAAAGCGGGCCAGCGAATGCCAATTGAAGACAGCTATATCGCTGCCACCGCTCGCAAACACGGGCTGACCATCGTGACGGGGAATGATCAGGATTTTCGCCGTCCGGGGCTGAAGGTGTTCAATCCTTTCAAGGGACCGGAGTAGCGGGCACTTAGATTTGATCCGGCGCGAGCGAGGCGAGGTCGCCGTCGGGAGCTTCGATGATGCGGACGTGCTCGCCGAGCGGTGCCCAGACTGCGGCGGGCGTGGGGCCGAAAAGGAGCGTCGCTTTTGCGCCGACGGCTGCGGCGAGGTGCGAGATGCCGGTGTCGTGGCCGAAGTATGCGCCGCAGCGGGTGAGGATTCCGGCGAGGAGTGGGAGCGGGAGATTTTGCGCACGGGGATGCTCGGAAAAGACGCCGAGCTGCGCATCATCGGCCTCGCCGCCGATGATGAGGATGCCGTTCTGCATCCGCTCGGTAAGCGACTGCCAGTGGGCGAGCGGCCAGTTCTTTCGCGGGCTGCCGCTGCCGGGATGGATGGCGGTGAATCCGTGCTGGAGTCCCGCGCTGGCGAGCCATGCGTCGGCCTGCGCGAGGATGTCTGCGGCGGGGCGCAAGACGGCGGCAGGCGGGGCATCGAGAAAGAGCGCCATGCTCTCCAGCCCACGCGCAAGCTGCACGGCGGCGTGGTGGTCGGTTGTGACTTTGGTGTAGGCGGAGAGGTAGTTTTTCACGCCCGCGCGGCGGATGTTGGCCTCGAAGATTCCATCGGGGTCGAAGAGCCAACTGACGACTTGCTGGTAGCCCGCGAAGAATTCGCAGAGCGCAGGATCGAGGTCGCCGCGCCGTGCGAAGAAGCCGGCGAGCGGCCCGTATTCGATGCTGTGGACGGCGTCGGCGTAAGTGCGCTCATCCGTGGGGCCGCATCGTTGCGCCAGCGCGGCGATGTGCGGATAGCCGAGAATCTCCAGCCGACATTGCGCGAAGTTCTCCCGCAAAAGTCGGAGCGCGGGGAGCGTGAGGATGAAGTCGCCGATGGCACCGCCACGAATGGCCAGAATGCGGGGCGATGTGCTCATTCCTCAAACTTGGCCGCGAGAGCGGGGTCGGGCGCGGCTCCGAGATCGATGGCGCGCTGGTAGTGCCGACGGGCCAACTCCACAGCGGGCGGGATGCGCTGGAGATACAGCACGGCGAGATTGTAGTGCGCATCGGCGAGGCGGCCATTCAGCTCTAGCGCCCGGCGGAACTCGTCTTCGGCAGCGCTGTTCCAGCCTTTGCGGGCAAGTGTGACGGCGAGATAGACGTGCGTCTGCGGGTTCTTCGGGTCGAGGTATGCGGCCTGGGCAAAGTGGGCGAATGCGGCGTCGAGCTTGCCCTGCTCCAAGCTCACGATGCCCAGCAGGAGCCAGCCCGCGCCGCTCGTAGGCGAGGCTTGCACGGCGCGGCGAAGGACGCGCTCGGCCTCGGTAAAGTTGTTCAGCCGTTGCTCGACGATGCCGAGATTGATGAGCGCAGCGGGGTTGTTCGGGGAAAGGTTGAGCACCTTTTGAAATCCGGTGCGCGAGCCTTGGACATCGCCAGCAGCCAGCAGTTTGAGGGCTTCGTTGTGCGCCTTCTGCGCCTCGGAGCGTTGCTCTGCGGCGACGGGCGAGGCAAACAGGACGGGCGATGTGCGGAAGGCGGGCTTGGCCTTTTCCGCACCCAAGCCGGTCGTCGCGAAAAGGAGCATCGCCGCGACAGCCGTCTTCATTGTCCGAGCTGCTTGGCCCGCTCCGATGCGGCGCGGACTGCTGCGATGAGTGCGGCACGGAGGCCGTTCTTTTCCAGTTGCTCGATGCCCGCGATGGTCGTGCCTCCGGGGCTGGCGACTTGGTCGCGCAGCGCGGCGGGGTGCGTCCCCGTCTGCATGACCATCGCCGCCGAGCCTGCGACGGTCTGCGCTGCGAGCCGGAGCGAAAGGTCGCGCGGGAGCCCCATGAGCACGCCGCCGTCAGCCAGCGCCTCGATGATCATATACACATACGCAGGCCCGCTGCCGCTCAGCCCGGTGACCGCGTCGAGGAGCGATTCCTTCACCTCCACGGCGATACCGACACTGCCGAAAACCTTCTGCGCAATCTCCGCATCCTGCGGCGTAGCGCCCGTGCCGAGGGAAAAACCGGACGCGCCTTGCAGGACGAGGGCGGGAGTATTCGGCATCGAACGAACGACGCGAAACCGGGTGCCCGCCGCTTCTTCCAAGCGAGAAATCGGGAGCCCAGCGACGATGGAGAGCAGCAGCTTCCCCGCTTCCTCAGACTTCCACGCCCACTTCATCGAAGGCCCAGCGTCCGCCTGCCCAAAGCTCGGGAGCGCTTCCAGCGCGGCAATGGCATCGTGCGGTTTCACGGCGAGGATGATGACATCTGCGGTCTGGAATACCTCGGCATTGCTCGTCGCCAATTCCGCGCCCGTCGCCGCCGCGAGCTTCTCCGATACAGCGGAGATAGCATCGCTCACGATGATGTCTGCGGGCAGGCAGACGCCCGATTTGATGACGCCCTGCACGAGAGCGGTTGCCATTTTCCCTGATCCGATAAAGCCGAGTTTCATGTGGCGCGCACCCATAGCGGGCGGGGCGTGCGAGGGGAAGCGGAATGGACGGCGATCTATTTACCGTAACTCTCCACGGGCGGGCAGGAGCAGATGAGGTTGCGGTCGCCGAAGACGTTGTCCACGCGGCCGACGGAGGGCCAGAACTTTGCCTCTGCGACCCACGGCGCGGGGAATGCGGCGGTCTCGCGGGTGTAGGCGTGCTCCCACTTTTCCGCCGTGACGCAGCGGGCGGTGTGCGGTGCGTGTTTGAGTGGGTTGTCGGCTTTATCCATCGTGCCGTTTTCGACGGCGATCATCTCGCCGTGGATGGCGATGAGGGCGTCGCAGAGGCGGTCGAGCTCGGCTTTTGTCTCGCTCTCGGTGGGCTCGATCATGAGCGTCCCGGCGACGGGCCAACTCAGCGTGGGGGCGTGGAAGCCGTAGTCCATGAGGCGCTTTGCCACGTCTTCGGCGGTGGTGAGCTTGAAGCCGCGAATGTCTATGATGCACTCGTGCGCGACGGTGCCGCTCTCGCCGGTGAAGACGACGGGGAAGTAGCTCCGCAGCCGGGCGGCCATGTAGTTGGCGTTCAAAATGGCGAGCTTGGTCGCGAGGGTGAGGCCGTCTGGGCCCATCATGCGGATGTACATCCACGGGATCGGCAGGATGCTGGCGCTGCCATAAGGCGCGGCGGAGATCGCTCCGGTGTGCCGCGCCGGGCCTGTGCGGGCGCGGGGCGGCAGGAATTCCGTGAGATGTGGGGCGACGCAGATCGGTCCCATTCCGGGGCCGCCGCCGCCGTGCGGGATGCAGAACGTTTTATGAAGATTGAGGTGGCACACGTCCGCGCCGATGCGGCCTGGGCTGGTGAGTCCGACTTGGGCGTTCATGTTTGCGCCGTCCATATAGACCTGCCCGCCGTTGCTGTGGATGAGGTCGCAGATGGAGCGCACCGTCTCCTCGAAGACGCCGTGCGTGCTCGGGTAGGTGAGCATGAGTGCGGCGAGGTCTTCGGCGTGTTCGCCTGCTTTTTCAAACAGGTCGCTCATATCAATGTTGCCCGTCTCGTCGCACTTGACGGGCACGACGCGCATCCCGGCCATGACTGCGCTGGCGGGGTTCGTGCCGTGGGCGCTGTTTGGGATGAGGCAGATGTTGCGCCGTTGTTCGCCGCGCGATTCGTGGAATTTGCGGATGGCGAGCAGTCCGGCGTATTCGCCCTGCGAGCCCGCGTTGGGCTCCAGTAAGACGCCGGGAAGTCCGGTGATTTCGCCGAGCCATTTTTCGAGCTGCGCACACATTTCGCGGTAGCCGATGGTTTGATCGTTCGGGGCGAATGGATGGATGCGCGCGAACTCCGGCCACGTCACGGGGAACATCTCGCTGGTGGCGTTCAGCTTCATCGTGCAGGAGCCGAGTGGGATCATCGAATGGCAGAGCGAGAGGTCTTTCGCCTCCAGCCTGCGCAGGTAGCGGAGCATCTCGTGCTCGGTGTGGTGGGAGTTAAAAACCGGGTGCGTGAGGAACGCGCTCTTGCGCAGATGCACGGCGGGGATGTCCTCGTGCGCTTGCTGGGCGATTTGCGCGGCGACGACGGCGGTGTTGTGGCCGAAGGTGAAAATGGCGATCAGCGTATCAATGTCTTCTGCCGTCGTCGTCTCGTCGAACGCCACGGAGAATTGGTTGTCGCCGACGCGCCGGAGGTTCACGCGCATCGCCTTGGCCGTCGCGAGGATCGCGTCCACGTCGTTCTTCGCTGCCTTTACTAAAACGGTGTCGAAAAACGGCTGCGAGCCGACCTCGAACTTGCGCGTCAAACTCGCCAGCGCGAGCGCGAACGTGCGCGCGCAGCGATGGACGCGCTGGGCGATTTTCCGCAGTCCATCCGGGCCGTGATACACCGCATACATCGAGGCGATGACGGCGAGGAGCACCTGCGCCGTGCAGATGTTCGAGGTCGCCTTGTCGCGGCGGATGTGCTGCTCGCGCGTTTGCAGCGAGAGGCGGTAGGCGGGGTTGCCGTGCGAGTCTATGGAGAGGCCGACGAGCCGTCCGGGCATGAGGCGTTTGTATTCATCCTTCGTCGCGAGATACCCCGCGTGCGGCCCGCCAAAGCCGAGTGGCACACCGAAGCGCTGCGTACTGCCCACGACGATGTCCGCGCCAAATTCCCCCGGCGGGCGCAGGAGTACGAGCGCCAGCGGGTCGGCGGCGCAGATGCAGAGTGCGCCAGCTTTCTTCGCACTCTCAAAGAGCACGTCGTAGGCGTGGATGGCCCCATTTACATCAGGATACTGCACGAGCACGGCGAAGACGCTCCCGTCTTCCGGAAGCGCGCGGTCGTCGTTCAACTGCACAGCAATCCCGAGCGGTTCCGCGCGCGTTTGGATGACGGCGATGGTCTGCGCGTTGCATCGGCTGGAGACGAAAATCGTCCGTGCCTCCTTGCTCTTCCGCACCGCGAAAGCCATGTGCATCGCCTCCGCCGCAGCCGTCGCTTCGTCGAGCAGCGAGGCATTGGAAATCGGAAGGCCCGTGAGGTCGGCGACCATCGTCTGGAAGTTCAGCAGCGCCTCTAGCCGCCCCTGCGCGATCTCCGCCTGATACGGCGTGTAGGCGGTGTACCAGCCGGGATTTTCCAAGATATTGCGCTGGATGACGCCGGGAGTGAAGCAGTCGTAGTAACCCTCGCCGATGAAGCTACGAAAAATCCGGTTCTTCGCAGCAAGCGCGCGCAGCTCTGCCAGCGCCGCATTTTCGCCAGCGGCAGCAGGGAGATTCATCGGCCCTGCCAGCCGGATGCCGGAGGGCACGGTCTTGGCGATGAGGGCATCCAGCGAAGGCTCGCCGAGCGTGGCGAGCATCTGCGCGATTTCCGCATCGGTGGAGCCCAAATGCCGACGGGCAAAAGAGTCGCAAGGTGAAAGCGGATCGGATACAGGCAGAGTGGTCATAGAAATAAAATCGCGCACGCTAGTGGCCTCGCCGTGAAGTGCAAGTCACGAGGGCGCACGTCCTCTAAAAATACGGAGACGTCATGCTCGTGCAGGGAGTTGCGCGAAAAAAGATGCGGGAGATCGGCGGGCGTCGTGTAAACCCGGCGCCGTGTCGAATACTGCTCTGCCTATTTACGAACTGGAGTCCGCGATTGTGGATTCGTTGCGCCGCAACCATCGGCTCATTCTCCAAGCGCCCACGGGCTCCGGGAAGAGCACGCAAGTGCCGCAAATGCTGCTAAATCACGGCCTGGCGGAGGGTGGCGAAATCGTGGTGCTTCAGCCGCGTCGGCTCGCCACGCGGATGCTGGCGCAGCGCGTGGCGTCGGAGCGAAAGTGCCGGCTGGGCGATGAGGTGGGCTACCAAATCCGGCTCGACCGCGTGTGCTCAAAAGCCACGCGCATCCGCTTCGTCACCGAGGGCGTGCTGCTGCGGCAGATGCTCTCGGACCCGATGCTGCGCGGCGTGGCGGCGATTGTGTTCGATGAATTTCACGAGCGGCATCTGTATGGCGACATCACGCTGGCGCAGGCGCTCAATCTACAGGAGACGCGCAGGCCGGCCCTGCGGATCGTCGTCATGTCGGCGACACTGGAGACGGGCACGCTGGGCAAATATCTCGCACCGTGCGAGACGCTCACGAGCGAGGGCCGGACGTTCCCCGTGGACATCCGCTACCTCGACCGCGCGGTGAATGCGGACACGTATTCCGTGTGGGATGCGGCAGCGGATTCGCTGGAGGAACTCGCGCCGCTGACGGAAGGCGACGTGCTCATTTTCATGCCGGGCGCATACGAGATTCAGCGGACGATCCAAGCCGTGCGAAACTCGCGATGCGGCAGCTCATTCATCGTCCTGCCACTCCACGGCGAGCTGCCTGCGAGCGAGCAAGACGCGGCGATTTCGCGCTACGAGAAACGCAAAGTCATCGTGAGCACGAACGTCGCGGAAACGTCGCTGACGATTGACGGCGTGCGCGTCGTCATAGACGCCGGGCTGGCGAGAATCGCGCGGTTTGACCCGCATCGCGGCATCAACACGCTGCTCGTCGAGCGCATCTCACGAGCCAGCGCGGACCAGCGTGCAGGCCGCGCGGGTCGCACTGCGCCAGGCGTGTGCTTGCGCATGTGGACGGAGCGGGAGCATCGCGACCGCGCGGCGCAGGAACTTCCCGAAGTGCGGCGGCTCGACCTCGCGGAAGTCGTGCTCACTTTGAAAGCGAGCGGAGTGACGGATGTGGCCGCGTTCCGCTGGCTGGAAGCGCCAGACCCGAAGTCGCTGGCGAAAGCGGAGACGCTACTGCTCGATCTCGGCGCGGTGGATTCCGCCGGGATAATCACCGAGTTGGGCCGCCGGATGCTCGCCTTCCCCGCTCACCCACGATACGCGCGGATGCTGCTCGCGGCAGACGAGCGCGGGTGCGTCCCGGCGGTGTGCAGAATCGCCGCGCTCACGCAAGGGAAGCCCATCCTGCCTCGCGCGCAGGGCAAGCAGCAGGAGGACGAACGCGAGGCGCTGCTCGGCGAAGAGACGGCGAGCGACCTCTTCCGAATCATGCGCGCGATGAGTCACGCGGAGGACGCGAACTTTAACCCAACGCGCCTGCGGCCCATCGGCATCAATGGCGTCGCCGCACGCGAGGCGTGTGCGCTGGCGGCGCAGTTCCTCGGCATCGCGAAAGACGAAGGGCTCGACTGCTCCCCGCGCGACCGCTCGGACGAAGCGCTCGCGCGCTGCATCCTCGCGGGCTTCCCGGACCAAGTCGGGATGCGGCTCGACCGTGGCACGCTCCGTATCCAGCTCGTCCACGGGCGGCGCGGCGTGCTCGCGCGAGAAAGCGCGGTGCAGGAGGCGACGCTCATTGTCGCGGGCGAAATCCGCGAAGTGGATTCGCGCGACGACGTGCAGACACTCATCACGCTGGCGACGGCGGTGCGCGAAGAATGGCTCCGGGACTTGTTTCCTGAGGGGTTTTCAGATCGGGTAGAGGTATTCTACGAGACGACTCAGCGGCGGGTGATGGCGCGGCGAGTGGCACGATTCCGGGATTTAGAAATCCGCGTCGAGCGCACCGACAACGTGCCGAGCGAGCAAGCCGCCGCCATTTTAGCCGCCGAAATCAGCGCTGGGCGACTCGTGCTCGATAAGTGGAACCACGAAGTTGAGCAGTGGATCGTCCGACTGAACCAACTTGCTGATTGGTGCCCGGAATACGAGCTACCGAAGCTCACGCAAGAAGACCGCAGCACGCTCGTGGAGCAAATCTGTCTCGGCGCGAATACATACCGCGACATCAAGGACCGCGACGTATGGCGCGTAGTGAAGTCGTGGCTATCGCCGATGCAGCTCGATTTACTCGACCGAATGGCCCCAGAGCGCCTCGAACTCCCTAACGGAAAAAAGGCAAAAATCACCTACGCCGAAAATACCCAGCCGACGCTCGGTGCACGCATCCAAGACCTATACGGCGTAACCGCTGATTTACGAATCGGAGGAGGGAAAGTGCCGCTGGTCATCCAAGTCCTCGCTCCGAACTGGCGGCCCGTGCAAGTCACCAGTTCGCTCGCGAATTTCTGGAAGGAAAGCTACCCGAAGCTCAAGTTGGAGCTGTCACGGAAGTACCCGCGCCACGAGTGGCGTTAGTTTGAGATCGAGTCCGCAGTGAGTTCAACTTTGCCCGTTTTCGTTTCCGTGTTCCACAATCCGAACGCTTTGTTTTCACCTTGGATGAAGACGCCGTTGATTATGTGGTCTCGGCGTGTCGTCGGATTGTAAAACGACCCGCGAAATACACCGGTCCGCGGGGTTACCGTCAACATGGCGTCGAGCCGCTTGGCACCATCGAATAGAAAATCGTAGCGACCAGCGCTTGGGCGCTTTGCAATCGTGACTCTCTCGGTGCGAGGAGCGCGTAGGTTCGCTCCGCTGACGGTGATGCTTCCATTAAATACGGCATTACTTACGGAGAGAACCGGGCTTTCCTTCGCAGGCTCGGTGTAGCGGGATCCGTGGATAGGGACATCGAGGTTCACCCCTTTCGGGAAAAGTGCGCGCTTCGAGTCTTTAGCTAAGAACCAACGCAGGACTCCAGTCGCGGCATCTCGGTCAATTTCGGGCGACTCGGGACTGTTGACGATGACGTCTCCGTAGATGCTCCCGTTTGGCCGGATGCCTCCGTACACCGGTACAGTGGTCCCATTATTCGCAAGGTAGGTGGAGGAAGAAAAAGGGCGGTTATCTCCAGTGCGTCCCAGTGAGGCGATGATGCCGGTGCGGTTCACCAAAATCGTCCCATAACCGTTTCCCTGTGGCGTGGCGGCACTCGTATTTGGAGCGGGGATGACGATGGTATAACGCCCTTGTGTAGTAGGGATATCCGTTCTGGACCATCTGACCTTTGGCGCGATGAATTTGATCTCCTCAGCAGCAATGGTGAGCGCGCCAGAGATTTCCTGCGTTTTTCCAGACATGTCGTAGTTCAATGCCACTTCAATATCCGGCAGTCCGATACGCGTAATGTGCCCCAAGAAATTACCGTTCAGATCAAAATTACCGCTCATTCGGGTGGTCGTTCCCGCAAGGCGGATGGCAGACGAGAACGTCCCGGATGGAGTGACTGAGATGTTGAAGAAGCCCGAAACATCGTGTGAGCCACCGGCCCCCGAGAGGCTGGCGGCATAGACCCCGCGCCCACTTAGGGAAACGCTGAATAAAGCGAGTTGAGCAGAGAAGCGCGAGGCAGGGTGGTAGTGAGTGGGGTTCTGAGGCGGAAAGTCATCGAGAAATTGCTGTTTTTGCCCCGTTTTGGTGCGATGCGGGCACGGTCAAGCCGTGAGGGCGAG
>CAMDQC010000049.1 GCA_945905735.1 Prosthecobacter debontii
GGTTTTTGCTCCACCCATCGGGTTCGTTCGCGTGCCGCTCGTCTATGATCGCTGCAATTTCCGGTAGTCCAAGTTTGAGTTTCACTCCTGCCATTTCGCTTTCTTGCCTTTTTACTCTAAGATGTCACTTTAATTATGAAATTTAGTATAAGTCAGAGGTGCCAGACTTGGCGTTGTTGAAAGTTGAATTGGACTCTCATCCGATCATTGCGCTGGCTGATTCCGATAAAGTCGAGACGGGCGGCAATGTTGCCGCTATCGGCTCTCCGAAAGGCCTGTCTCAGAGCTTTACCGCCGGGAGCATCAGCAACACGGACCGAGATTTCAGAGGGAATAAGTGTTTTCAGATAAGCGTGCTCATCAATCATGGCAACAGCGGCGGGCCGTTGATCAACGAAGCTGGGCAGGCAATCGGAATCAATACGTTCGGCGAAGGCACGGCCGCGATTGTGGAAGGAACGGGAATTGGCTCCGACATCCAAGGCATCAACTACGCAATCAAGATTAACGAGGCTAAGCGGGTATTCAAAGGCACCGTCGCTTTTTGATACAAACGGGCAGCGCGCGACAGGAGGGGCGGTATCCTACCGCCCTGAGCCCCGGCAGGGGTTCCCGAAAAAGCACGGCTTTCAGAAAGGGTGAGATTCTCGGGGAACCGCTACGCGGTGCAGGGCGGTATGAAACCGCCCCTCCTTTGCAAATGTGGCTCCACCTCTACTCCAGCCGGTAGCCGAGGCCGTGCACCGTCACGAGGTGCTTTGGCTCTCCCGGTTCGTCTTCCAGTTTCTGCCGGAGTTTCACGACGAGTTGGTCGAGCGTTCGCGTCGTCCCGTAGTATTCGATGCCCCAGACTTCGTTCAGGATTTGGTCCCGCGACACCGCGTTGCCGCGTTCGCGGAAGAGGACGGCGAGCACTTTCAGCTCGCGCGGCGTCAGCTCGAACTTCGTCCGCCCCAGCATCCCGCGCAGCGATGCGGTGTGGATGCGCACATTCCCAAATGCGAGTTCCGCCGGCATGTCCTCCTCCGCCGCTGCCGTATGCTCCGCGCGGCGAAGGAGCGCCTGCACGCGGGCGATGAGTTCGCGGAGAGAGAAGGGCTTCGTGACGTAGTCATCCGCGCCCAGCTCTAGGCCCACGACTTTATCGATCTCCTGCCCCTTGGCGCTGAGCATGAGGATGGGCACGCGGTTTTTCCCCGCGCGAATCTCGCGGCAGAGATCGTAGCCGCTTTTTCCGGGGAGCATGATGTCGAGGACGATGAGGTCCGGCTTACGCTGGCGCACGAGGCTGAGCACTTCGCTGCCTGCCGAGCAGTCGGTGACTTCGTAGCCCTCTGCGCGCAGCGACTCCGTGAGCCCGAGGCGGATGTGGGCGTCGTCTTCGACGATGAGGATGTGCTTTTTCATGCGGTGTAAATCGGGATGCTCAAAGTGAAGCGACTGCCGCCGCCTTCGCGGGGCTCGTAGGTGAGTTCGCCGCCGTGGGCTTGGGCGATCTGGCGAGCGAGGGTGAGGCCGAGGCCGCTGCCTTGGATGCCACTACTGAGGCTGTCGTGGGCGCGGTAGAATGCCTCGAAAATCTTGCGCGCGTCGGAGGTGGGGACGCCGGTGCCTCGGTCGAGGATGCTCACTTTAATGGAGCCGGCTTCGAGCCATGTGTGGAGCTGGATGTCTTTGCGCTCGGTGCTGTATTTCTCGGCGTTGGAGAGGAGGTTGACGAGGATTTGCGCGAGGGCGTCTTCGTCGCCGAGGATGGGGTAGGGCGCGGGTGCGGCGGTCCATTCTGTCGTGAAGCCTGCATCGCGCAGGTGCATCTCGTGGCTCTCCCAAACGCGGGTGATCAGCTCGTGGAGATCGAGGTGCATTTTCTCGAAGTGGCGCTGGTTGCGCCCGAGCTTGGCGAAGTCGAGGACGTTGTTGATGAGGCGGGTGAGGCGTTCGCTTTCGACGGTGATGATGCGGAGGTATTGGTTCTGTTTTTCGAGCGGCTGCGGGCGGTCGTGCATGAGCTCGGCAAACATGCGGATGCTGGTGAGGGGCGTCTTTAGCTCGTGGGAGACGTTGGAGACGAAGTCGGTCTTTTGCTGGGCGAGGGCGAGCTGGCGGCGGACATCGGCGGCGACGAGCCAGCCGCCGAGCGCGATGAGGGCCACGGCTCCGGCGACGAGGAACGCGAAGGTGCGGTGCAGCCCGCGCGCGCTGTCGGCGAGGGCGGTGGGGCGGGCGAGGTAAATGGCGGCTTCCCAGTGGGGGATGAGTTCGCCGATTTCGCTGGCGACGAAAGGGCTCTTCCAGTCGAGCCCAGTCGCGCCTGCAGGGGTGGTGGCGATGGGGCGCGCTTTGTCATCGAGGAGGGCCACGATGCGTGCGGGCTCGCCGGTGGTCGCGTGGTCGGCGAGGAGCGCGGGCCATAGATCGCGGAGGTCGGCAGATTCTACGAGGCAGCCGAAAATAAACGTGCGCGCCTCGGGCGGGCGCAGCCAGAAGATGAGGTCGAGCTTGTCCTGCACAAAGCGGGCGACCATGCCCTCGTCTTCGTCTTTGGTGAGGACGGCAAACTCCGCCGTCGCGGGCATGAGGGCGGACCACTGCGCTTCGCCGTCGAGCTCCTGCGGGCGGACGAGGCGGAGCGTAGCATCTTGGTTCCCCTCGGTAGTGGTGGGGGCTTCTATCGTCTTCGATTGGCTGGCGTAAAACTCGGGCGCTTTCGCTTTGGTGAGCGACTGGCTGGCGTCGCTCTTCATGTTGCGCTGCACGCTGCCGGTCTTGCCTGCCACGGGATACACGACAGCGGCCTGCGTGCTGCAAAGGAACGCGCCATTTTCCCACAGGAACTTGGCGGCGCGCTTGTTCGTGGCGGCGGTGGCTGGGCTCGGCGCGAGGATTTTCCCATCCGGGCCGATGGCGAATCCGACGGCTTTGCGCTGCCAGACTTCGGGCAGGGTGTTGGAGAAATCGCGCGCGAGTTTCTCCGCATCCGGCCTATCCGCGAGGAGGCGGCGGACGGCTTCGCCAAAGCTCTGGCGCTCGATAGTCATCGCTTCGCGGACAGACGCAGCGACGGCATCCGCCTCCGTCTGGAACAGCTCGGTCGTGCGGCGCTCTAGGATGAAGCGCTGCTCGTCGGCACTGCGCAGCGCCAGCCAGCCGAGGACGACGGCAGGCAGAAGGACGATGAGCAGGAATATCCAGACGCTCTTTTTCATGGAGCCAAAAGTATGCAGGAGCCGAACCGTGTCTGTCAGCCTCCCGTATCCGATTTGTAAAAGAATCCGCTATTGCTCCAGCGGGCGCTTCACTCGCCTGCGAAGAATCCGACGCGGCGGAACTTCTCGTACCGCTCCTTCAGCAGTTGCTCCATTGGGATTTTTTTCAGCTCCTCGATGTGCTTCACGACGGCGGTGCGGAGGTTCGCGATGGCTTGCTCTTGGTCCTGATGCGCGCCGCCGAGTGGCTCGGGAACCACATCATCCACGAGCTTGAACTCTTTCAAATCGGTCGCCGTGAGTTTCAGCGCCTCGGCAGCTTCCGGGGCGTGCTTGCGGTGCTTCCACAAAATCGCCGCGCAGCCCTCGGGGCTGATGACGGAGTAATAGGCGTTCTCCAGCATGAGCACGCGGTCGCAGACGCCGATGCCGAGCGCGCCGCCGCTCCCTCCTTCGCCGATTACCACGCCGATGGTGGGCGTGCGCAGCGTCATCATATCGCGGATGTTCACCGCGATGGCCTCGGCGATGTGGCGCTCTTCCGCGCCGATGCCGGGATACGCGCCAGGGGTATCAATGAGCGCGACAAACGGCAGCGAGAACTTCTCCGCCATCCGCATGAGGCGTAGCGCCTTTCGGTAGCCCTCGGGGTTTGCGCAGCCGAAATTGCGGTAGATGTTCTCCTTCGTGTCGCGCCCTTTTTGGTGGCCGATGACGACGCACTTGTGGTGGCCGATCGTCGCCAGCCCGCCGGGCATCGAAGGGTCTTCGGCAAAACGCCGGTCGCCGTGCAGTTCGATGAAATCGCTGAACGAAAGCTGCAAGTAATCCAGCGTGTAAGGCCGTGCTGTATGCCGTGCGATCTGCACGCGCTGCCACGCGGTCATGTTCGAGTAGATGTTCCGTTTCGTCTCCTCGATCTTCGCTTCAAGGCGGCGGACCTCGGGTTCGAGGTTCACGTTATTCTCCCGGCTCTGGCGGCGAAGCTCTTCGAGCGACTGTTCCAGTTCCGAGATTGGTTTTTCGAAATCCAATGGCTGCAATTTCATCGTCATTCGAGAGTCACTTGCCCGCCTTTCGGAAGCAAGACTGCGATTTCACTCATGTGCTCTGGCGCGAGTCGGATACCGCCCGGCACGGGCCGCGTCGGGTCATCAGCTTGGGAGAAAATCGAGTGCCCAGAGATGGGATACGTGATGGTGTGAAAGCAGCCGAAATACTCTTGGGATATAGGTTTCGGCGGTTGTCCCTTGTCCGTCAGGGCGACCTTCGTGATGACTTTTTCCGTCTGCTTTGCGAGCGGGACCAGCGGCTTTTTTCCCGGCCAAGAAAGTGTCGGGTATTGCCGGAAAAATTTGTCCCCATTCATCAAAATGACGCGCTGCTGCTTTTGGTTGAGCACCAACCGGAAGTTCGTGGGGAAGGCGATGAGCCTCTGCCCGACGTCAATTTTCGGCCCCTGTAATTTGTTGAAATGCACGAGGAGTTCGAGGGGCATCTTTGTGCGGGTCGCGATGCGGCTGATGTTGTCGCCTTGCTTTACGACGACGCTGTTTCCATCCGTCGCCTTCACCCCGAAAAACTGCGCGCTGTTGAGCACCCCGATGAGGTCGCGCGCTTCGTTGCGCTTTGGCGAGGTGGGATTGTTCCGCACGAACCGCTCCAGCGCGTCGAGGGTCTCCGCGGGCGTGCCTGTCTTTTGGATTTCAAGGCACTGCTGGAACTCCGGCAAGCTCGGGTCGCCCGGAGGCGTGAGGCGCTCCGCCGCTTTGTCGGCTTGCAGTTCCTGTTTGGGCCGCAAGTAGAGTTTATCCACGGCAATATACGCGCCGCCAAAGACGGCCGCCGCCAGAATGAGAATGATGAAAAGTCGAAGAAGCACAGTTTGCGCGGGCGGGAAATAGCCCGTCAGCACCTAGAACGCAACAGACGGTCGTTTCTTTCAGAAAAAGAGACGTCGGAGCGTTTTTGTGGGGGCAATTGCAAGTGGAACGAGGTGCCTCGGCTTCGTGATGAGGTGAGCAGCGACGCCCTACTTTTCCGCCAGCACAGCGACGCCTGGTAGCACTTTGCCTTCGAGTAGCTCTAGCGAGGCTCCGCCGCCGGTGCTGATGAAGGTCATCTTGTCGCCGACGCCTGCTTTTTTCACGGCTTTGACGCTGTCGCCGCCGCCGATGATGGTCTTCGCGCTGGTGTTGGCGGCGATGGCGTGTGCGATGTCGAACGTTCCTTTCGCGCACGCTTTCACTTCGAAGACGCCCATCGGTCCGTTCCAGATGACGGTCTTCGCTTTGTCGATTTCCTCGGCGAAAAGTTTCACGCTCTCGGGGCCGATGTCCACGCCTTCCCAATCCGCCGGGATGCCCTCGCCGACGGCGGTGTAGCGGGTGTTGCCGACGGTCTTTGCGTCGAAGTCGAAGGCATCGGTGATCATCGCGTCCACGGGGATGAGGAGCTTCACGCCGCGTGCCTTTGCTTTGTCGAGCGCGGCTTGGGCGATGGGCTCCCACTCGGGCTTGTAGAGGCTTTTGCCGAGCGTGATGCCCTGCACGAGTTTGCGGAATGTGTAGGCCATGCCGCCGCCGATGATGATGGTGTCGGCCTTCTCGATGAGGCGGTTGATGACGGCGATTTTGTCGTTCACTTTTGCGCCGCCGAGGATGACGACGAAGGGCCGCTCCGGGCTCTCCAGTTCGTCGTGCAGATAGGTCAGTTCCTTCTCCATCAGCAGCCCGCTGTAGGCTGGGAGAAATGCGGCGATGCCCGCCGTGGAGGAGTGTGCGCGGTGGGCAGAGCCAAACGCGTCGTTGATGAACACTTCTGCCAGCTCCGACATCGCCTTTGCCAGCGTCGCATCGTTCTCTTCCTCTCCTGCGTGAAAGCGAACGTTCTCCAGCACGAGCACGTCGCCATCCTTGAGCGCCATCGCTTTCGCCTTCGCCGCCTCGCCGATGCAGTCGTCCGCAAACTCGACGGGACGCCCGAGCATTTCCGCGAGCCGCGCTGCGACGGGGCGGAGCGATTGCTTCGGGTCGCGCTGGCCTTTGGGGCGGCCAAGGTGCGAGGCCAAAATGAGCCGCGCGCCTGCTGCAATGAGGGCGTTGAGGGTGGGCAGCGTTTCTTTGATGCGGGTGTCATCGGTGATGACCATTGCGCCGTCCTTCTCGTCGAGCGGAACATTGAAGTCCACACGGATGAAGCAGCGTTTGCCGGAAAGATTGATGTCGCGGATAGATTTTTTAGCCATGGAAATTGGGGCGCGAAAATCGCGGGCGCGTTGGAAAACTCAAGCTCTTTGACACGCGCCCCGCAGTTTGCCAGAAGCGCACATGGCTAAATTCCGCATCGCTGGCATTAACTTCGATCACTTTCACATGGGCGATCTGCTCCGCATGGTCCACGAGCACCCGGACGCCGAACTCGTCGGCATCTGCGACGCCCAGCCGGAGCGCATGGTCGAGGCCACGCGCAACTTCGCCATCCCTGCCAGCGCCGTCTTTACCGATGTCGCACGCTGCATGGAGCAAGCGCGGCCCGATGTCGTCATCCTCTGTCCCGCCGCCGCCCGCCACGCAGAATACACGCAACTCGTCGCGCCCTACGGCGTGCATGTGCTGATGGAAAAGCCGTTCGCCGCCACGCTGGCACAGGCCGATGCGATGATCGCCGCGATGCCTGCGGACAAGCTCCTCGCCGTGAACTGGCCGCTCCGCTGGGACCCCGCTGCGGCCACGGCCAAGCGGTTGCTCGACGAGGGCACCATCGGCGAAGTTCGCAGCTACAGCCACTACGGCGGCAATCGCGGCCCGCTTTACCACGGGGCCGACAAGATCGAGAAAGAGCCCACGGCAGCGGATAAAGCGGCGAGCTGGTTTTACAGCAAGGCCGCTGGCGGTGGCTCGCTGCTCGACTACCTCGGCTACGGCACGACGCTCGGGACGTGGTTCATGGACGGTCGCAGCCCCATCGAAGTGACCGCCGTCACCGACGGCACGCCCGGCTTAGAAGTGGACGAACACAGCGTCGTCGTGAGCCGCTACGCCTCCGGCCTTTCCAAATGCGAGACACGCTGGGGCACTTTCACCGACCCGTGGACCATCCAGCCGCAACCCCGCGCCGGCTTTATCATATGCGGGAGCGAAGGCACGCTGGCCTGCTACGACTACGAACCCTGCGTCCACCTCCAGACCCGAGAACACCCCGCCGTGCGCCAAATCCCCAACGACACCCTCCGCGCCCCCGAGCGCAACCCGGTTGAATACCTCCTCCACTGCATCGCCACCGGCACCCCGCTGAGCGGCCCGCTCTCGCCCGCCATCTCCAGAATCGGCCAGCAAATCGTGGACAGCGCCGTCCTTTCCGCCCTCGAAAAACGCACCGTCGCGCTGGTGAAATAAAAAAGAATTTCGCACTTCGGAGTTGCCATCCCCCAGCATCGCACGTAACCACGCGCCACTTCGTTAAACACACAATCTCATGTCAGACAAATCAATCGCAGAAAAGGTAAAGGATATCATCGTAGAACAGCTCGGGGTCAACCCGGAGCAAGTCACCGAGAACGCTTCATTCATTGAAGACCTCGGCGCAGACTCACTCGACACCGTCGAACTCGTCATGGCCTTCGAGGAAGGATTCAGCGTGGAAGTTCCCGATGAAGACGCCGAGAAGCTCCAATCCGTCGGCGATGTCGTGAAATATATCGAAGACAAGACGGCCAAATAAGGCGTCAGAAACGTTTCCAACAACAACCACAGAAGCCCTAGTCGCAAGACTGGGGCTTTTGTTTTGTAATGGAGCGGCGACACTCTTGTCGCCGCTCCCATCCGCGCTTTACTTCTTCCCCGGCACCTTCGGCCGTGGTGCGAGTGGCGGCGGCGGTGGTGTGGAAACCGGCACCGCGAGATTCTCCCCTTGCGGCGGCTTCACGGGCGGCGGTGGCGTTACTTTCTCCGGGGCCGGAGGTTCTGGCTTTTCCGGCTCCACGGGCACATCCGCGAACGGATCTTCTTTCGGGCCGGATTCGCCCTCGATGCCGGCGTCGTCGAAGAACACGACTCCGTTCGTTTCCCCCGCTTGCGGCGGAGTCTCCCAAGTCCAAGTCACGCGCATAAACGCCGCATCCTCGGGCGACTTGAGGTTGGCAAAATACTCCGTCCACTTCGCCGCCGTGAACATCAGCGGGCGACTGCGACTGCCGGGGATGGGCTGCACGCGATACTCCACATTGCCCGTCTGCTCCTCCCTATCCGCCATGAACCAATCCACCCGCATCTTCAGGTGCGGCACCCGCTGGTCGAGGGTGACGGGGTTCTTCTTATCAATCCGCCCCCAGATGGAGACGTGGTATTTCTCCCCCGGCTTGATGCTCACAAAGTCGCTCGCCAGTTGCGCCACCGCAGCAGGCCGCGTGAGCTTGTCGAACTGCACAAACATACACTGTCGCCCCGTGCGAAAGACCTCATTCGTCAGCCCCAGCACGAGCTTCCCGCCCTCGCCCGTCGCGCTATCTTTGAACGTGTACCACTCCGCATTCATCGCCGACTTCGACACATCTGCACCTTCCTCCAGCGACTTCCGGCGGGAAACCGGCGGCCATTCAAAAGACCCGCTCTCCAGCAGTTGCGTGGGCTCCGCGAAAGCAGTCGCAGAGGCGCAAAAAAGAGCGATGGCAGTAGTGTGGACAAGTTGAGACATGGCGGGACGTTACGCAGAATGAGGCGTGATGCGAGCAAAACGCCGGGCTCGCCAAGGTGTGAATAAAAGTAGAACGCTGCGCGGAGCGTGAAAGGAGCGGGGCTTTCCTAAGCCCCGTTTTCCACGTCAGTGGCAAGCGCGCTTGCTACGGACGCGGCGCGCACGGGGCTTAGGAAAGCCCCTCTCCAATTTCCAAGGGCGAGTATCCCCTCATTTTGAAGTGGGCGGCTCAGCGTTTGGCTCGTCGAGCTTCTCGACGGGGATGCCTGTATCCAAGATGGTCGCCGTGCAGATTGCGAGTTCCACGGTGTTGATCGGCTCACGCAGTTTATGGAAGCTCAGCAAGGTCGGCTGTCCGCTCGCGACGCTGATGGATGCGTGGGTCTTGAGCACCATGAAATCAGGTTGCTCAACGGAAACTTTGTAGGTCGGCGATACCTCGATGGTGTTCTTGCGGTTCCCGATGAATATTTGATGCTGAAGGTTGTAGAGGAATTGCACGTGCTTAAAGTCGGGCGCGATGACCGGGTCTGCATCGAACGAGACGCCGAGAAGCTTCACTTCGAAGTTCGTGGGTATGCCGCCGGCGAGTTTCAGTTCACCGTCCAGTTTGATGTGCTTTTTCTTGTCTGTGTCCGGTTGTTTCGCCGCCGGGTCGGGCGCGAGCGGGGCGGGCAATGGGGTTGATTCATAGTCACTCGCATCGAGCACGACGGAGGGCCCTTCGAATTCAACCGGATAGCGATATTCATTGATGTTTTCGACCGTGGCGTGCTGGCCGGAACCGGTCGTGAGCGTCGGCCAGTCCACGAGTTCAGCACCTTTGCCGAGCATGGAAACGAGTTCCTCCTGCGCTGCCGCTGCTTTCGCGGAATCACGGAGTCGGGGCAAAATGGACACCGCTTTCGCTTCGGGGACGCGTACGATGAGGACATCGAAGCGAACTTGATGCACCGCCTCAGCGGCGAATGCGGAGATGGATATGACGGTGAGTGCGGCGAGTAGTTTCATGGTGTTTTAAGAGTGAATCGGTTGGTTTTCAGACGTGCGATGGTGATTTCCACATCGTCGTTCGGCGCAGTGCGACGGTGGAACGTTTCGAGCACCCATTTCCCGATGGGCAGTGCGCGGTTTGTCATCGTGCGGCGCTCGGTAAAAACGGGCTGATAGTCGTAGAGTCGTTCGCCTTGATGGTCCGCCACATCGAGGCGGCGGATGAAGCCGTTGTTCTCGATCTGCTTGTCGTTCACGTTCAGCAGCGCCGCACTTTCCGTAGCATAGTAGGGGTCAATCTCGATTTCAAAAACCGAGCCCACATTCATGACCTCAAACATCTGCTGTGGCGGCAGCGGGATGTAATCCGGCGTCACCACCGTCCGATGCGGACCCAAAAAGTGCCGCCAGTTGTCTCGGTTCACGCTCGGAGGCAGGGCCCAAAATGCTGCGGCCCGCTTGTCCACTGCGAGCGTCGGCGGTCCTCCGCCCCTGGCGTCAAACTCCGTCGGGTAGCGAACTTCGAGAACATTCTCGTGCAACGACTGCCGCCATGGGTAAGTCGGAAGACTCACACACTCGGCGAGCGTGGCTTTCCCTTCGGCGGCCAGCTTTCTCAAAATCTCATCCGCAGCAATGTCGCCGCGCTCAATTGCGATGCGCGCTCGGACGCCATCGGCAACCGGCAGGCGATAGCGCCGGAGTTCTACTCGCGCCATCCCCGTGGACCCGACTGGCTCCGCTTCCACCTTTGGCTCTGCCGTGCCCGATGCCGTCAACGTGACAATATGCAGTTCCAATTGCTCCGGCTTTTCGTGGTCCAAGTAACAGCCCACCAAAGTCGGAATGCCACTCCGCGCGACGATTATCGTGCGCGTATTTTTTGTGACGAACTTGGGCTGTTCGATCACGTATTTGATGCCGTCGGCACGGATGCCGTATTCGTAGCGGAAATTTCCGGGATGCGATACTCGCTGCGTGGCGATGCTGGCCTGAATCACCGCTCCGCCCGCCCAAACCGCCGGCGATGATTTGAGAGTCGTCCCGATGTTTTTCACCTCCATCACCGTCGGCGCTGCCGGGATCGCGAGACCGCTGGCACGACTTGGAGCCAAACGCGGATTGGGCGATTCATACTCGGTCGGGTAGCGATGTTCCGTGACATCCTCGGCCAGCAACTGGTCGCCATCCGCCACAGTTCCAAACAACTCCGCAACGAGCACCGCACGACCATCTCCGAGCATTCGCTCCACCATCGCAGTGGCCTCGCGCGTCGTTCGCTCTTCGGAAAACAGCTCCACGATTTCCAAGCCCGACGATATCGGGAGCCGCACCACGCGGAACTCGGTCGCGACATTCCACGCGGCCCACGCGCGAACGGATGCGCAGCACAGAAGTAAGAAAAGCGGCTTCATTTTGCAGCGGGAGTCGTCCAGCCACGGAGGATGAAAAGCTCCACTTCATCGGGCTTGCCGGGCACGGCATGGACGCCGAGCAGCGCGCGCTTACCGGACTTCAATGAAATGCTGCCCGCGTGGCGGGAGATAGAAAACTGAGGCTGCTTCAGCGTCACCTTCGAGTCATCCGGGAGCCGCGCAGCCTCGACCTCGCTCCAGCCGATGAGCCGGACGTGAGACTCCTCGGTTTTCAACCGAAGGGTCTGCCCATCAGGGCTCACCGCACTCTCCGCCGAGAAACGCACGCCGACCTCGCGCACATCAAACATTGTTGGATTCAGCGCCACGGCGGGCACTTTTCCATCGCCGACTGGCTTGGCTGGCTCCCACTCCGATGCGTATTTCACTTCGTCCACCTGCTTCGATTCGAGCTTCCCGCCAGCATCGCAGCGCCCGGTGAGCGTGGCTACGGCGTGAGCCTCGCCCGCAGTCACTAAACGCTCCAGCTTGGCGAAAGCCGCATCGATATTCGCATCGTCGCGCAACTCCGGCATGAGCGCGGCAGCCTGCTTTTTCGCCAAGGTGACGACGTAGAACTCCGTATGGATGCTCCAATCTGCCCACGCGGTATGCACCGCCGCGCAAATGGAAATCAAAAGTGGGAAGAGGGTTTTCATGGGGCTTGTATGACGGAGAGCGGAGCCGAAGAGGCGCAAAGCTGAGCGACGGTAGTGGTTCGGACGAGTTGGGACATGGCGGGACGTTACGCGGAAAGTGAATCGATGCGAGCACTCCGTGAGCCTTGGACCGGACGTGGCGACTACCGAAGATCGCCGAAGGTATTCTTGTCGCATTTTCTACCGCACGAAGCGGATCGCAGCCTTCTCGCGGGTTGAGATTCCGCGAACGGTAATGACCTTGCTTCGTTGCGCGTGCCCGCTACTTTCGCGCCCCAATTTTATGCCTGAAGAAGAACGCAAGACACTCGAACAACGCCACCAGATGACTGACTTGGAACGGCTCCGCCATAGCGCGGCGCACGTTCTCGCTACGGCGATTTTGCGCATTTGGCCGGAGACGCAGTTTGCTGCGGGACCGCCGGTGGATACGGGGTTTTACTACGACCTCGAATTGGCTCACCGAATCACGCCGGAGGACTTCGCTCGCATCGAGGAGGAGATGAAGAAGGAGATCAAAGCGAACAACGTCTTTGAGCGCACGGTCGTCACTCGTGCAGAGGCGCTGGCGCTGGCGGAGAGCGGGCGGCTGGGCGGACTCGCGGAGAGGCCGGGCAATGTGTCGAAGTTTAAAATCGGCAACCTCGCGGACATCCCGGAAGGCGAAGAACTCACGCTGTTTAAGAATGGAGACTTCCTCGACCTGTGCGCCGGGCCGCACGTCATGCGGACGGGGAATATCGGCGCGTTTAAGCTCACGCACCTTTCCAGCACTTACTACAAGGGCGACGAAAAGAACCCGCAGCTCCAGCGTGTCTATGGCACGGCGTTCAAAAACAAGACGCAGATGGAGGAATACTTCAACATGGTCGAAGAGGCGAAGAAGCGCGACCACCGCAAGCTCGGCAAAGAGCTGGAGCTGTTCGCATTTGACGACGACGTAGGCCCCGGCCTCCCGCTCTGGCTGCCAAACGGGACGGTGCTCATCGAAGAGCTGGAAAAACTGGCGAAAGAAACGGAGTTCGCCGCCGGGTATGACCGCGTGCGCACGCCGCATCTGGCGCGGGAGAATATGTATCTCACGAGTGGGCATCTGCCGTATTACGAGGAGAGCATGTTCCCGCCGATGGAGCTCGACGAGGAACGCGGGCAGCGCGAGCCGATTATGAAAATGCGCGCCGAGGCCCTCGCGGTGCTGGCGCTTTTCGTCCGCGATCATCTGGAGGACACGCGGAACATTTCGCCCGAGGAGCCGGAGGTCATTGAGCGCATCAAGGCAGCAATTGACGCGGACACGGCGTCTGCCGAGGTGAAGGAAGCGTTTCAGGATTTGCAGAAGGCGGACAGTCAACTCGCGTTCACCGCAGCGCCGAAGAAGTATTACCTCAAAGCCATGAACTGCCCCCACCACCACAAGATATTCGGTGCAGTTCCGCGCTCTTACCGCGACTTGCCGCTGCGCCTTGCGGAATACGGCACTTGCTACCGCTACGAGCAATCGGGCGAGCTGATGGGCCTGATGCGCGTGCGCTCCATGCAGATGAATGACGCCCATATTTACTGCACCGAGGCGCAGTTTGAGGAAGAGTTCCGCGCGGTGAACGAGATGTATCTGAAATATTTTCGTATTTTCGGCTTTGAAAAATACCAGATGCGCTTCTCCACGCACGACCCCGCCAAGCTCGGGCAGAAGTTCGTGGACGAGCCCGCGCTTTGGAAAAAGACCGAAGACATGGTGCGCAACGTCCTCGTCAAATCTGGCATCAACTTCGTCGAAGTGGCGAACGAAGCCGCCTTTTACGGACCGAAGATCGACGTGCAGGTGTGGAGCGCCATCGGCAAGGAATTTACCATCGCCACGAACCAGGTGGACTTCGCCGTGCCTGCGCGGTTCAAGCTGCAATACCGCACCCGCGACAACACGTTCGACACGCCGCTCTGCATCCACCGCGCGCCGCTCGGCACGCACGAGCGCTTCATCGGCTTTCTCATCGAGCACTACGCGGGGAATTTCCCGCTGTGGATGGCCCCGGAGCAAGTCAGCGTCATCACCATCGGCACGGAAGAGCCGCTCGTAGAATACGGCAAAAGCATCGTCGCCGAGCTGCGTTCGCACGGAGTCCGCGCGCAAGGCGACTACGGCAGCGACAAAATGCAGGGCAAAATCCAGCAAGCCGAACAACGCAAAGTCCACACGATGCTCGTCCTCGGAAACCGCGACCTCGAAGCCGGCAACGTAAGCATCCGCCTCCACGGAAAAGGCAACGTCGGCGCAAAGAAACGGGACGAGGCGATAGCGGATATTTTGAGTGCGATTAAAGAGCGGCGTGCGTAATTGAGTATGCGGCGTGCCGCTCGAAATTTCAATCATGTCAGCCGAAACCTTTCCAAATGCTCCCATCCGCGAAGCACTAATCGATATCCATGTCACTTTGCCAACTGAAGCAACGCTTGAAGTTCTCGCCGAGTATCACCGTCCGCTTGTAGAGCGTTTTCCCCAACGTCGCGAGCGTGCGGTGTGGATGGGGGAATTCCGCATGGATTCGAGTGCCAATCCCCCTGCGGAGAACCCATCGAAGCGGATCGATGGTTACTTGCATGTCTCTGATTCCGATGGGAAAATCGTTCAGACGCGGCAAGACGGTTTTACATTTAATAAACTCCGTCCTTACTCAGACTGGGGGACATTCAACCGGGAGGCTCGGGAGTTGTGGGAAAGATATTTGGTGCTTGCAAAGCCGTTGTATGTGACTCGGTTGGGTTTGCGATACATCAACCGGATTGAAGTGCCGCTTCCTTTTGATGATTTTAGGGAATTCTGTCCTTTATTTCCAGACCTGCCTGATGGAGTTCCGCAGTCGCTGAACGAGTTTTTTATGCGGTTTGTCGCTCCGCTTCCTGATGCACCCAATGCAATCAGCGCTATAACCACGACATTTGAGATTCCTGCGTCCGGTGAAACGAAACTGCCACTGATCCTCGACATCGAAATTTCCGAATGTTTTGAGTCGTTCGCACCTGAAACGGACAAAATTTGGAACAAACTCGAGTTGTTCAGGCAGGCGAAGAACAAAATTTTCTTCGCATCAGTGACCGAAGCTGCTAAAAAATTATTCCGATGAACATCGCTATGTTTCCTGCCTCACACACACGCTCGGATTCAGCATTCGTTTCACGAGGAAGACAGCATTCTGTCATTCCTCTGATTCCTCGCGCATCCCGAAGCACTGCTTTTGCAGACGAAGAGAAGGTTATAGAGGCGCGCAAGTGCCGGATTTTTTCTGGTTTTAGCTGCGTGTTTTCGTTTCGCATGCCCCAGTCTTTCGAGTTCGAAACATTGAAGCGGACTTGGAAACGGGCGACCCGGTTTCAGTCTTCGATCGGAAGAATTACTTCACATCCTGCATATCAACGAATGATCGGGATGGGTGTTAATGCGATTCCTTGGATATTGCGAGATCTACGCCAACAACCCGACTTCTGGTTTGAGGCTCTCACTGCAATTACAGGTGAACAGCCAGTGAAACGAAAACATGCGGGTGATGTGAGCGCAATGGCAGAAGACTGGCTAGCTTGGGGACGTCGGAATGGGTATGACTGTTGAGGAGATTCGGCAAGTGCTGTGCGGTATGTTTCCAGTGCTTTTCATTTCACCCTTCGAAGTAACAAGTCCGCAGACCATAAATTACAATTGCATCGCGTGGGCAGCAGGTAAGCTTAATTCGTGGTGGTGGCCGGGAAGTCCTTACTGGCCTGACGGAACACCACAAGAGGATACAATTCGTGCGTTTTGTCTGGCATACGGAACCCTTGGCTATTCGCCATGCGACAGCGGAGACCTTGAATTGGGCTACGAAAGAATTGCACTGTATGTTGGCACAGATAATCGAGTGCTTCATGCTGCGCGCCAGTTGCCAGATGGTAGGTGGACGAGCAAACTCGGACGCGAGTGGGATATTACGCACGAGCTGGAAGGACTTGAAGGGGAACATTATGGAAGGGTTGCGCAATTTTTAAGGCGTCGACCACAACAGACGTAAGATTTTATCGCGAGACTCAATAAAGGGGGTAATTGTCAGCAATGGAAGGAGACCAGAAAAATGATCGTCGATACCATTGTGGTCATCAAAGGCTGACGGGCGTAAGCCACGGGACCATGAGCCTCGACCGGCTTGCACCGCATTATCGCTGGATGGAATTCCGGCGCTACTCCGCCGCTTTTTTCCAGTCCGCCTTCGGCTGGGCTTTGGCGCTGTAGATGCGGACGTTGCGGAAGCTGGCGCTTTCTCCGGCGACCGTAAGGCCGGGGGCGACTTTCTCCTTCGCGGCGAGTGATGGGTGGCTGCCGTGCCCCGAGACCTTGTCGTCGAGAGCGCCGACCATGGTGTCCCCGACCATTTCGAGGACGACGCTGTGCCAGGTGCCGGCTGCAATATCGACGGGTTTTGTGAAGAAGACTTTGCCTTTCTCCGCGCCGTCATGATCTGGGTCATCGAGCTGAACGGCGAAGAGTTTTGGAGCGATGCGGATGCGGGCGAGGTGGCCTTTCTCGGCGTTGATGGAAAGGGTGGTGAGCTTCGCTCCGTCGAGCTTCACGTCGAATGCGACGACCATGTTTTGGAGTTTCAGTGGTGTCCGGACGACGGCACCGTGATTGTCCGCTGCGAGTTCGGAGCCGCGCAGGACGCCGTCGGAGACCTCCCATTTTCCCTTCGCGGCCTTCCATTGCTCGGCGAGCTTGTTGCCGGTGAAGCTGTCAGCGTAGGCAATCTTGTCGAGTTGGGCCATGCGCGTAATCGGAGGGGCGGGTTCTTCAGCGAGAGTTGTGATGGTCAACGCGGTGATGGCGAGAAGGATGATGTTTTTCATTCGCGTAGAAACAGCGTGTTTTTGTGAAATCGCGACATTTCATTCGAGCTGCGGAGGTCGCTGGCGAATCGGAGAAACTACGCGAGAATATCGTGCATCACATCGCCCGACACATCCGTGAGCCGGAAATCGCGACCGGCGTGGCGATACGTAAGCCGTTCGTGGTCGAACCCCAGGAGGTGCAACATCGTAGCGTGAAGGTCATGGACGCTCGCGCGCTTTTCCACGGCCTTGAACCCGAATTCGTCCGTCGCACCGTGGACAATGCCGCCTTTGATTCCTCCGCCCGTCATCCACACGCTAAAGCCGTAGTGATTATGGTCGCGCCCGAGTTGCGACTTTCCCGCGTCGCCGAGTTCGACGGTGGGAGTACGACCAAACTCGCCGCCCCACAAAATGAGCGTATCTTCAAACATCCCACGCTTCTTTAGGTCTGCAATCAACGCCGCAATCGGACCATCAATCTCGCCCGAGTGTTTCCGAATGTTGTCTTTGATATTCGAGTGATGATCCCACGGCTGACCGGCTCCGTGCCAGAGCTGCACGAACCGCACGCCGCGCTCCAGCAATCGCCTAGCGATGAGCGTTTGACGTCCGTGAACGTGGTCACCATACGCAGCACGGGTGACGGCGCTTTCCCTCGCGATATCAAACGCATCCGTTGCTTCCATCTGCATCCGGAACGCGAGCTCGAATGACTGAATGCGCGACTCCAGCCGCGGATCGCTGTGGGTGCGTTGATGCGCCGCATTGAGGTCGCGGAGAAGGTCGAGCTGCCGACGCTGAATCGCCGTAGAAGCGTGAGGGCTGCGGATGTTTTCGATGAGCTTGTCCAATTCGCGATGCTGTGGATCGACGAACGTCCCCTGCAACGCGCCCGGAAGAAATCCCGCCTGCCAGTTCTCGGAATCCTTGATCGGCATTCCGCCGGGACACATCGCCACGAAACCCGGCAGATTTTGATTCTCCGAGCCGAGACCGTAGAGCAACCAAGAGCCGAAGCTGGGCCGTGCTTGCACGCTGTCGCCGCAGTTCATGAGCATGAGCGAGGGCTCGTGGTTCGGCACTTGCGCATACATGGAGCGGACGACTGCAATGCTGTCGGCGTGAGCGGCGGTCTTCGAAAAAAGCTCGCTGACTTCCAGCCCGCTCTGGCCGTATTTTTGGAAAGTAAACGGCGAGGGGAAAGCTGCGCCGGTCTTGCGCTCGGTGCGGAGGTATTCGCCGGGAAGCGGCTGCCCGGCATATTTCGCGAGCATCGGCTTGGGGTCGAAGGTATCGACGTGGGACGGTCCGCCGTTGAGGAAGAAATGGATGACGCGCTTGGCCTTCGGCGCGAAGTGCGGCGCGTGCGCAGCGAGCGGCGATTCGGCGAGCGCGCCGAGCGAGAGAGCGCCCATGCCCATGCCGGTGCGTGTGAGAAATTGGCGGCGGTTCATCATGGTTCAATCGACAAAGGCAAACTCGTTTGAGAGCAGGAGCACCTGCGCGTATTGCTCCCACGGCGTGAGGTATTGAGATTCCGGACTCGGGCCGCTAAATTCTGTCCGCGCATCATGTGCAACCGCACCGACCTTCACGACCGGCGACCACAAGAATTGGTCGTAGCTCAGCGCGCCGCCGATATCGACGACGAAGTCGATTGTGTCGCCCGCTTTCACCGTAACGCTCGCGCTCATATCATCGGACGATTGGTGAACGCTCGCCGATTTCAACTCCCCACTGCGGCTCGACAAAATGAACGCTCGGACGCCGTCGCCCTGCTCGGGCTCGTGCTTGAGGGTGCCGGTGATTTGAATATCCGAATCCACTGGCGCAACCCATCGGCGCACACAGGCGTTCTGGCGAGTATTGCCGGGATGTCCGCCCTCGGCGGTAATCTGCGCCCACCCCGTCTCGCTGCCCGGCCAAGCGCTTGCGCCCTGCCACGAACTGCCGGAGAAGTATGGGAGCGGCTTAAATGATTTCAGTCGCTTGTTGGCCTCGTCGTATTCACCGGTGCCATAGCGCCACTGCGTCTCGCGCACGGGCTTCACGACCGCCGACTCGCTGTTTGCCGCCGCGATGAAACGCAGCCCCGCATTCACTTCCTCCGGACTCGCTGCGCGCTGATACAGCGCGCGATAGAACTGTTGAACTCGCACATCAGGCTCGCCCGTGAGTCGTGCCGAAAGCGCCCTGGCACGGTCCGCGGCAAATGCGCCATTTAGAAAAAAGAGCGCTTGCTGCGGGACGCTCGTCTCGTGCCGAACGGCGACGTGCATATCGGGATTCGCAAAATCGAACGTCCGGAATACGCCGGGCAAAAACTGCCGATCCACATACGAATACACCGTGCGGCGCTTGTTCGAAGCGTCGAGCAGTTGCGGCGGTTTGCCGGTGGTGGCCAGGTCGAGTTCGCCGGTCACTGCGAGCATTGCGTCGCGCAGTTGCTCAAACCCGAGCCTTTGACTTGGAAACTCGCCTGCCGCCTGCTGATACACCGCGCTTTTCAAAATGAGGCGGTGCATGGCCTTCACGCTCCAGCCCTCTGCGACGAAGCGCCGCGCGAGCCAGTCGAGTAGCTCCGGGTGGCTAGGGGCCTCGGCACGCAGGCCGAAGTCGCTCGGCGTTTTCACCAGTCCGGTGCCGAAGTGGTGCTGCCATATCCGGTTCACCATCACGCGCGCCGTGAGTGGATTCTCCGCGCTGGCGATGGCGCGGGCGAGTTCGAGGCGACCGCTGCCATTGCTAAAGGGCGTGCGCTTTTCGCCGCTGATGACTTCGAGGAACTGGCGCGGCACTTCCTCGCCGAGCCGCGATGCGCTGCCTCGCTTGAACACGCGCGGATTTGGCTCGGGCGGCATGTCGGCGATGATGAGCGCCGCAGGGGTGCCGAGTTCGATGAGCCTCCGCTCCACGTCGCCCTGCATTTTCCAAAGCTCCTCAATCGCCGTGAACGGGAAGAACTGGTCGTTATTCACGATGCCCGTTTCGGGCACGCTCGTCGGCGAATCCGCGTCGCGGAGGAACGCGCGCAGCTCGGCGGCGGCGGGCGTGGTCTGCTTTTCCGCATCGAGAAAGAGGACGCCGTAGCGCTGCGCAGCCTCCGCGAGAGTCTGCGGCGGTGTGGCGAATGCGGCAGCGACGAGCGCGTTCAGCGCGACGCTCGGCTCGGGCGGCGTCTTCGACACGAGTGCGACCCACGGAGCGAAGATCGGGTGCGCCTTTGCGCCGTGCAGAAAGTCCCGCCACCTCCGCACCGACGCGGGAATAAGTTCATCCGCAGCGAGAATCTGGTCGAAGCCTTCCTCGGGATATTTGCCCAGCTCGGACTGCGCGGAAAGGTAGTCGCCGACACGCGCTCGCAGCCGCGTGGCTGCTTCCTCGCGGCGTTTCGCCATCGTCGTCGCCAGCTTCTCCTGACGCTTCGCCAACTCTGCGTCGGCGACGGTTGCGAGTGGGATGAGGCGGTCCTCGCCGCCGTGAAAGACGCCGTAGAGGGAGTAGTAATCTTCGATAGAAATCGGGTCGTATTTATGGTCGTGGCACCGCGCGCATTGCACGGTGAGCGCCATCGTCCCGCGTGTCACCACGTCGATGCGGTCGTCTATGATGTCGTGCTTCACGCCGACAAATCTTCGCCCGCCCGTGAGGAAACCCATCGCTGCGAGGTTCGGCGAATCCGCCGGGACGAGCTGGTCCGCCGCCAGTTGCAGCAGGAGGAAGCGGTCGTACGGTAGGTCGTCGTTGAACGCGCGAATCACCCAATCGCGATACGTCGGCGCGTGGACGAAGCGGCGCTCTTCGCGGCTGTACACGTAGCCCTTTGTGTCCGAGTAGCGCGCCACATCAAGCCAGTGCCGCCCCCAGCGTTCGCCGTAGCGAGGGCTGGCCAGCAGCCGCTCCACGAACTGCGCGATCGCCTCATCGCGGTTCTCCGCTTTGGCGAAAGCCTCCACCTCCTCCGCCGTCGGTGGGAGCCCGGTGAGGTCGAAGGCCATCCGCCGGATCAGCGTCCGCGCATCGGCCAGCGGCGCGTCTGCTTTCGCGGGCATAAAGCGGTCGATGTCCGTCTTCACCAAACGTGTATCCGCCACGGCGGGCGGCTGGACATCCCGAGGCGCGCGGAAGGCCCAGTGGTCGCTGGCCGCTAGGGCGGGAGTCGCGAGCAGGCTGCAGTAAAAAGAAGCGAGCTTGGTTCGAGAGAGAGTCATGTGTGCGGGTGGCCCAGTTAAGTCCCCGGAAGAGCGATCCCTTTGACTTTGCGGAAGAGTCCCACAGCATAGCTGTCCGTCATGCCGCTGACGAAATCGAGCAGCCGCATCAGCCGCTCATACGCGCTCATTTCGCGGGCGGCAGTGAGGCACTCGGTGGGGAGTTGGCTGGCGAGCTTCTGGCTGCGCTTCGAGGCACCGTCGCGTTTGTCGGCGATGTCGTTGAGCGCGCTGGCGAAGATGTCCAGCAGCCCGCCGAGCACTTCGTAGCCTGCGATCTCGATCTGCACGCCGCGCTCCGTCGCGTAGATCGTTTTGCGGCTCACGTCTTGGATCTCGCCCATCGCTGCGGCGGCGGGGATGGCGTCGATGAGCGGCGTGTCGAACTTCCCATCCAAGATCGCCGCTTCTTCATCGAGGAAAAGCGCGGCGCATTGCCCGAGGCACGCGCCGATGGCCATCGCGCGCAGCATCTCCACAGCGGCTTTGCGCGAGGACATCCCGCGTAGGTCGCGCGGGTGTTTCTCCGGCGGGATAACGGCGAGAAACGCATCCCGCACATCCTCAAAGCGCAAGTGCCCGAGCCGGAAGCCGTCCTCAAAATCAACGAGCCGGTAGCAAATATCATCCGCCGCCTCCACGAGGAAGACGAGTGGGTGCCGCGCCCAACATTCCGGCGCGCGCTGGATGAGCCCGCAGTGCTGGGCGATGGCGGAGAAGTGCTCCCGCTCCGTCTGGAAATATCCGAACTTCTTCAGGCTCGCCCCCTTGTGCGGCACGGCCCCGATGAGTGAGGCGTGCGGGTACTTCGTGAACGCGCCGAGCGTCGCGTAGGTGAGCTGGAGGCCGCCCGCATTATCCGGCATCTGGAGCCGTGTGAGGATGCGGAAGCCCTGCGCATTTCCCTCGTAGCGCTCGATGTCTGCCACCTCCGCAGCCGAGAGCCCGCGCCGCGCGCCGCGTGCATGGACGCTGTCGCTCTTGAACCAATTTTGGATCGCATCCTCGCCGCTGTGGCCGAACGGTGGGTTCCCCAAATCGTGCCCGAGCGCCGCTGCGTGGACGACTTCGCCGAAGTCCGACGGATCGAGCCCCTCATTCCCCAGTCGATGCCGCGCGCACAGCACCGCGCCGACGCGCGAGCCGAGACTGCGGCCCACGCTCGCCACCTCCAGCGAATGCGTGAGCCGTGTGCGGGCGAAGTCGTTCTCCGCCAGCGGGAAGACCTGCGTCTTATCCTGCAAGCGCCGGAACGCGCTGGAGAAGATGATGCGGTCGCTATCGCGTTGAAAATCGGAGCGCGCAGCCTCCCGCCGCCCAGGCTTCGTCCGCCCGAGCCGGTCTGCGCAGAGTAAGGAAAACCAGTTCACGCCCAGCGGTGTGCCGCAGACGGGCGCGGAAGGGAACATGAAATGTGAGTCGCCAACGCGGGGCTGCACGTAGAGAGAGGGGCATGTATATTACGGGTCTCGGCACGGTGGTGCCGCCACAGAAGTTCACGCAGGCGGAATGCTGGGAGGCGATTCGCGTGTCGCCGCAGTTCGGGGGACTGGCTTCGCGGAGTCAGGCGATCTTGCGGAAGGTGCTGTCGGGGAATAACGGGATCGAGTCGCGGAATCTCGCGCTGGAGCCGATTGCGGAGGCGTTCGAGATCACGCCGGATGCCATGCACGCGCGCTTCGAGCGTGTCGCGCCGCAGCTCGGGGAGGAGGCGGCGCGGCGTGCGCTGGCGGAGGCAGGGCTGAGGCCGGATGAAATCGGGGCGCTGGTGGTGGCGACTTGCACGGGCTATTTATGCCCCGGTCTTTCGAGCTATATCGGCGAGCGGCTGGGCCTTTCCCGAAGGGCGCAACTGCTCGATCTCGTGGGGCTGGGCTGTGGGGCGGCAGTGCCTGCGCTGCGGACGGCGGAGGCGCTGCTGGGGACGACGCAGCATGTGCTGACGGTGTGCGTGGAGGTGTGCTCGGCGGCGGTGTATTTGGACGATGATCCGGGCGTGCTCATCAGTGCGTGTCTCTTCGGCGATGGGGCGGCGGCGGCGGTGTGCTCGCAGCGCGCGCAGCCCGACGCGCGGGAGATTCGTTGGGTGCGCGCCGAGTCGCTGCACGCGCCGGAAGCTCGGGAGAAGCTGCGCTTTGAGCATCGCGGTGGGCTGCTGCGCAACGTCCTCGCGCCGGATGTGCCTGCGCTGTCAGCGAAGTTTGCGGCGGATGTGCTGACGCTCGCGGGGCTGGAAAAAGGCGACATCGCCGAGTGGCTATTGCACTCCGGCGGGCGCGATGTGCTGCGGGAAATCGCGGAGCGCATCGGCCTGGATGATGCGGCACTGCGGCACACGAGCGCGGTGCTCCGCGAGCACGGAAATATGAGCAGCCCGAGCTGTCTCTTTGCGCTCCGTCGGGCGCTGGATGAGAATGCGCCGGGCGGCAACTGGTGGCTGGCGTCATTCGGCGCGGGCTTCAGCAGCCACGGGGCTTTGCTGGAGGTAAAATGAATGCGCGCCGCCTGACTCCCGAGTTGCTCGACGCTCTGCCGCCGGATGCGCCGGAGGCACGTGCGTCGCGCCGGGACTTGCGGGCGCTGAATGCGGTGATGGGCCATCGCCGCGCATGGACGCGCTGGCTGCGCAGCGAGCCGCGCCCACGCGCCATCGCGGAACTCGGCGCGGGAGACGGTGCGGCGTTTGCGGAGCAACTGCTGGCGGCTTTCCCGCAGGGCGAGGGAGGCACCGTTTTCCTCGTGGACCGCGCGCCGTGCGTCTCGGCGGAGACGCGGGGCGCTTTGATGCGTGCGGGCTGGCGGGTGGAGGTGGAGGCGGCGGATGTCTTCGAGTGGCTGGCTGTTTCTCGGGAGGTGGATGCGGTTTGCGCGAACCTTTTCCTGCATCACTTTACGGACGATGCGCTCGCCCGCTTGCTGGCAGCGGCGGCGCGATGCACGGCGACCTTTGCCGCGCTGGAGCCGCGCCGTGGCTGGGCGAGCCTCGCGGGGGTGGCGGCGCTGCCGCTGATGGATGCGCATCCCGTGACGCTCCACGATGCGCGAGTGAGCGTGGAGGCGGGCTTTCGCGGGAGCGAGCTGAGCGCGCTGTGGCCGCGCGAGGGCTGGCGCTGCGAGGAGCGGCGGGCGTTCCCATTCAGCCATTGGTTTTGCGCACGGCGGAGATGAAGGCGCTGACGATCATCGGCGGCGGGCTCTCGGGGCTTGTGCTCGGCATCGGCCTGCGGCAGCGCGGCGTGCCGGTGCGTATCGTGGAGGCGGGGACGTATCCGCGTCACAAAGTGTGCGGGGAATTTCTCAGCGGGAAAGGGCGCGCGGTGCTGGCGGCGCTGGGTATCGAGCCACGGCTGGGCGCAGTGGAGGCGCACGACGTTTCCTTTTCCCTCGGTGCGGAGTCCACAGTCGCACGGAGCTTGCCGGAGCCCGCGCTGTGCGTCTCGCGCTGGAAGATGGATGCGGTGCTGGCGGCGATATTCTGCGAGCTAGGCGGGGAGCTGATCACCGGGCGACGGGAGCTGGCGCTGGATGGCGAGGGGATGGTGCGTGCGACGGGTCGCCGCCCGCTGGCGGAGGAGGGCGGGTGGCGTCTGTTCGGGCTGAAGGCGCACGCCCACGGCATCACCCTCCGCGCAGGGCTGGAGCTGCACTTTACCCCGCGCGGCTATGTCGGCCTCTGCGCTGTGGAGGATGGACGCACGAATGTATGCGGGTTTTTCCGTAGTCGCGCGGCGGTGCCGCAGCTTGCGCGTGATTGGCGCGAGTGGCTGGGCGGAGAACCGGGCTCTGCGCTGAGTGCAACGCTGTCCGGTGCTCGCTGGGACGACGCTTCTTTTTCCTCCGTCGCCGCGCTGGGCCTCGCGCCGCGCCGCCCGCCAGACGGTGAGCTGAGCATAGGCGATGCGGTAACGATGATCCCGCCGGTGACGGGAAACGGGATGTCTATGGCGTGCGAATCTGCCGCCGCCGCGATTGAGCCGCTGGCGCGCTGGGCGGCTGGCGCGGTGTCGTGGGAAGAGGCGCGGCAGGAGCTCGTGGGGCGGCTGGCGAGGGAGTTCAGCGCGAGGCTGCGCTTCGCCGCGCTGCTCCAGCGAGCGGTGGTGCATCGGCAAGCGCGCTGGCTTCTTTTCCAAAGCGCCCGCCTGCTCCCGGCTGTGCAGAGCGTGCTCTTCCGGCAGACGCGGTAGCTGGACAGGAACCGGGGCTTCGCGCATACCACCGCGCTCCGTGCTCTTTTCCCGCACAACTTCCGAGGCGACGCGCAGCCGATATTCTGGCGCGGTGGATGCGGTCCGCGCGGGCTTGCGGCTGCTTGCCTCCGAGGGGGATGCGCGGCTGCGCGAACACGCGCTGGCTTTACGCAAAGAGGCGCGTGCGGGGGCGGGGGATTTCGCGGTGCGGGCGGTGACGCTGATCGGCGAGAGCGTGCGGCGGGCGCATGGGCTGGTGCCGTATGATTGTCAGTTCATGGCCGGGCTGGCGCTGGCGGATGGGATGCTGGCGGAGATGGCGACGGGCGAGGGGAAGACGCTGGTGGCGCTCCTGCCGGCGTTCGTTTTCGCGCTGCACGGGCGCGGGGCGCATGTGGCGACGGTGAATCCGTATTTGGCGGAGCGCGACTGTGAGTTTGCGCGGGCGGCGTTTGAGCGTCTGGGGCTCTCGGTGGCCCTGCTGAAGGAGCGCGTGTCGCCGCTGGAGAAGCGTGCGGCGTATCGCGCGGATGTGACGTATGGCGTGGGGACGGAGTTCGGGTTTGATTACTTGCGCGACCAACTGGCGATCCAATCTGCGGGCGGTGGAAAGGCGGCGCTGTTCCACGAAGTGCTGCTGGGCACAGCGCGAGCGGCGGCGGAGACGGTGCAGCGCGGGCACGCTTTTGCGGTAGTGGATGAGGCGGACAGCATCCTCATTGATGAGGCGCGCAGCCCGCTGATCATCAGCATGGGCCAGCCTCGACCTTGCGAAAACGCTGCGCCTTATCAGCTCGCGGATCGGCTGGCGCGTGAGCTGGAACTGGGCGTTCACTTTTCCGCGAAAGAGCGTGGCGGGCGGCTGGTGCTCACGCCGGAGGGGCGCGCGGCGGCAAGTGCGGCGCTGACGGATGAGGTGCTTGCGGGCATCCGCCGATTGTGGCCGCAATACGTGGAGAATGCGCTGCACGCGCGGAAGCAGTTGCGGCGCGATGTCCACTATATCGTGGTGGAGGGGAAGGTGGTGATCGTGGATGAGTTCACGGGGCGTCCGTGCCCGGAGCGGACGTGGCGCGATGGCCTGCATCAGGCCGTGGAGGCTGCGGCGGGCGTGGAGATTCAGGAGGAAAATGGGAGCGAGGCGACCATCACACGGCCTGCGTATTTCCGGCTCTACGGCAAGGTTTGCGGGATGACGGGGACCGCTGCCGAGGCTGCTGCGGAGCTGCGCGCGAGCTATGGGATGGAGGTGCGCGTCATCCCGCTGAACAAGCCGAACCGCCGCGCACTGCTGCCGGATCGTGTCTTTATAAATCGCGAGGCGAAGCTCGGTGCGGTGGTGGAGGACATCGCCGTGCGGCACGCTCGCGGGCAGCCCGTGCTGGTGGGTACGCGCACGGTGGCGAATAGCGAGGAGCTGGCGGACTTGCTGGTGGCGCTCCGTTTTCCCTTCCGACTTCTGAATGCGAAACAGGACGCGGACGAAGCGGAGATCGTGCATCAGGCGGGCGAGCCGGGCGTTGTCACCATCGCTACGAATATGGCGGGGCGTGGCGCGCACATCCCGCTCCCCGCCGAGAGCGAGGCGGCTGGTGGGCTGCACGTCATCGGCTTGGAGAGGCACGAGAGCGCGCGGATTGATCGTCAGTTGGTTGGTCGCGCGGCGAGGCAGGGCCAGCCGGGGAGCGCGCAATTTTTCCTCTCGCTGGAGGACGATCTTCTCCTGCGATACGGCGGCAGCATCGCGGAGAAACTCGCCAAGCTGCAGCATCGGGATGGCGAGCTTCCACCGGATACCGCCGCCCATTTTCTCAAAGCACAGCGCAGCCTCGAAGCCGCCGACCGCGAAGCCCGCCGCGCCCTCGCCGAATACGACAAATGGCTGGATGAACTGAAGCACGCTCTGTGATACAAGCCGCCGTATGAAACACTTCGCTCTCGCCGCTCTCGTCTGCATCACCGTCGCGCGAGCCGACGTGCCCGGCTACACGGAGCCTTACAAGACGATCACGGTGTCGTCCGCCGAGTCCGGCGTCATCGCCGAGATGCTGGTGGAGGAAGGCGCGCGCGTCGTAAAAAACCAGATACTCGCCAAGCTCGACACCGCCCAACACGAGGCCGAACTCGACATCGCGAAGACGAACACCGAGCTGCAAAAATCCAAGGTTGGGAAGCTCGAAGACATCGTCCGCAGCCAGCGCGTCTCGCAGGACGAACTCGACCGTGCGCGCACGGACTTGAAGGTGCGCCAAGCCGAAGTCCGCAAGATTCAAGCGGTGATCGAAATCCGCATCATGCGCAGCCCCGTGGACGGCATCGTGACGGAAATCAAACGCGACCCGAGCGAGGCCGTGTCGCTTTCCAATCCGCACGTTTTGACTGTCGTGCAAATAGACCGACTGCTCGTGAATTTGTTCCTTTCCCCAGCCCGCGCCGCCCAGCTCAAAGTCGGCACCACCGCCAAACTCATCCTCGGCGAAAACGCCCAAGCAGCCACGGGGACCGTGGAGTTTATCTCGCCCGTCACCGACGCCGCGAGCGGCACCGTGCGGGTGAAATTTGTGCTGGATAATGCGAAGGGCGAATTTCGCAGCGGCACGACGGCTCGGCTGGCGGAGTGATGAAGGGGGCTTGCTAAGGGCTGATTCTGCCAGTATGAACAATCCATGATACTTTCACTGGAAATGCCCGATGAAATCGCTCGGCAACTTTGTCTGGACGGACCACAGGGGAACCGTCGGGCGCTGGAGGAACTGGCTTTGGAGGGCTTTCGGCGCGGCGATATTTCACGTGGACAGGTGAGCGAACTTTTGCGGCTTTCCCTATGGGAGACGGAGGCTTTTTTGAAAGAGCACGGTTGCGGGATCGGGATGACAACGACTGATTTTGCCAAGGGCTCTCGGGAACTCCGGGATTTTTTGAGCAGATGAGCTTAGTCGTCTCGGACACCACGCCGCTCAACTACCTGATTTTGATCGGGGCTGTTGAGGTGCTCCCTCGGATGTTTGGTAAGATATTGGTTCCGCGGGCAGTGATTCACGAAATGAGTCATCCGAAGGCACCCCGCGCTGTTGCATTGTGGGCTGAGAATCCCCCTCAGTGGGTCGAGATTCGATGCCCAATCGTGGACCTTCATCTCGAATTGGGAGCGGGGGAAAACGAGGCGATTTCCCTCGTGGTGGAATTGAGCGATGCGGCATTGCTTGTTGATGATAAGAAAGCGCGACTGGTCGCTGAACAGCGCGGAGTCTTGGCGTTTGGCACAATCAACATTCTTGATTTGGCGGATGAGCTGGGATTGCTCGATTTTGAAGAGTCGGTCACGCGGCTGTCGGAGACCACTTTCCACATCGAAAAAGCGGTTCTCGATGCTGCCCTGAAAAAGGTCCGTTCGCGTAATGCAATGGGCGATTGAACTGCCTACAGCCGCCGATAAAGCGCCTCGTAAGCATCCACCATCGCGCCGTGGCCGAATCGGCTCTCAGCCTTCTCCCGAACGCCCCGGCGGTCTAGCGCCATCGCCTGCGCAACGAGCGGCACGAGGGCATCTTCCGTGGTGGCGCTAAAGCCGGTCACGCCCTCATCCACCACCTCGCTTACGCTGCCTCGGCGGATTGCCAGCACTGGCGTCCCGCAGGCCATCGCTTCGATCATCACCAGCCCGAACGGCTCGTCCCATTGGATCGGGAAAACGAGAGCCGCCGCCCCCTGCAAAAGCGCGGTCTTTTTGCCAAAATCCGCCGCGCCAATCCACCGGACGCGCTCGCCATCAATGAGCGGGCGGATGCTTTGCTCGAAGTAGTGCTCCTCCGAGCCGTTTTGCGGCACTCCTGCCAGCACGATGGGCATCCCGGCAGCCTGCGCGATGCGGATCGCGCCGAGCGGGTTTTTTTCCGGCGACATACGACCGAGAAAAGCCAGATATTTCCCCTTCTCCAAAGACAGCGAGTAGCGGGAAAAATCCACGCCATTATACACCACCGGGAACTCCCTCCCGAGCCGCGCCGAAGCCCCCGCAAGCTGCGCGTGGCTGATGCCGCATACCGGCACTTGAGGGAAGCGCCGCATCGCCCACTCATCATCGGCGTGCGGGCTCGTGTGGAAGGTGAAAAGGCATGGTGTCCGCGAAGCCGCGCCGAAAGGCAGCCAGCCCGTCGGGAGATGCGCATGGATCACATCAAAGTCCGCCTGCCGAGCCAGCGCCAGAGCCAGTGCAGCGCTCATGTAGTATTCGTGCATCAGCGCCTCGCCGCGCCCCATGAGCGCCGAGAGATTTGCCGGGATCACCGCTTCGAGTTGCGCTTTCGTCGTGCAATCGCCGCTGGCGAAGAGCGTCACCGAGTGCCCGCGCTCCACCAGTCCATCGCACAAGAGCCCCAAGAGCAGCTCGATGCCCCCGTAGGTGGACGGCGGGATCGGCGTCCAGAGCGGCGCGATTTGAGCGATGCGAAGCGGGCTTCCATTTTGCGAGTTCATGGCGTATAAGGGCAGCCATGTTAGCCCGACTCGTCCGTTCGCCAATGCGCCATTTTTCACTCGCCGTTCTATTTTTCAGCGGCACTGCGTCGGCGCAAGAGCCCGAAGTCGCCCGCGCCATCCTCGTAAATAAGCGCGAACTCACCGCGCAGCTCCAGATTTTCCTCGACCAGCAAATGTTCAGCCCTGGCCGGATTGATGGCACCCCCGGCCCATTCCTCGTCAACGCCCTCAAACGCTGGCAGCGCGCCCACGCCATGCCGGAGACTGGCGTCGCCGATCAAAACGTCCCTCTCGACAGTGTCTATCCGGTTTACATCTTCCACATCCTCGAGAAAGCCGAGCTAAAATATATCGGAGAGCTGGCGACGAAGCCGTCCGAGCAAGCCAAGGTAAAATACTTACCCTACGCGAGTTACAGCGAATATCTCTGCGAGCGATACCACTGCTCCACCGAGTTTCTCGCCAAACTGAACCCCGGCATGAAATTCGGCAGTCTCAAAGTGGGCGACCAAATCCGTGTCCCCTACGTCGAACCCTTCAAACTCGAAGACATGCCGCCCACCGGAAACCTCCCCGAAAAGCCCGAATTTGCAGGCCGCAGGGTCGTCGTTAATCTTAAGGAAACCATCCTCGACATCTACGAAAAAGACGCCCTCATCGCCAGCGTCCCCATCGCCCCCGGATCAAGCGCCCATCGGACTCCACCGGGCAAATGGCGCGTCCTCGGCATCGCATCTATGCCCAACTTTCGCTGGGACAAAGGAGTGCTCAATCGAGGCATCCGCACCAAAGAGTTTTTCATGCTTCCCTGCGGCCCGAATAACCCCGTCGGAGTCGCATGGATTGGCCTCAGTAAGCCCGGAATCGGCATCCACGGCACCAACAACCCCAACAGCATCGGCTCCTTCGCCAGTCACGGCTGCATGAGGACGGCCAACTGGGACATCTCCCGCCTCGCGCACATGATCACCAAAGAAACCCCCGTCGAAATCAAATAATCGCGGTGAAATTTGCATTCTCACGAATTTTTTATTCCCTCGAAAATCAAGTGCCAGAGCCGATTCCGCGAAAAAGTGAGCATTCCGAAGAAAACTTGTAACAAAAAACCCTTGCGCGGCGAATAGAAGATTGTAACTACTGCTCGCAAGTAATCGGTCGTGTGACCGACAAAAATCTCAAAAATCCCTTGCGCGCTTCACAAATACGCATAAAAATAACTCCAATGAACATCACCCACGGACTCAAAAAATTCGCTCTTACAGCATCCATCGCGCTGCTCGTAGCTCCTGCCTTCGCGCAGACCACGGCTACGACGGACCCGGTGGGGTATATCACAATGACGGCAACCGGGACCGGAGCGGGGATAACGCCTGTTCTTTCATTCAAATCGCTTGGTCTATTCCGGCCAGTGGATTATCAAGGTGCAGCGGAAGCTGTCGGGGCAAATACCTT
>CAMDQC010000050.1 GCA_945905735.1 Prosthecobacter debontii
GAGGCCGAGGGCGCGGCCTAGTTTGGGGTATTCTTCGCGGAGGGTTTTGCGTTCTTTTTGCTGCGCTTCGCTTCGCGTCCATTCGTTGCCGAGGATGGCCCAACGCGCTCCTTTGAGCCCGCCGTGTTGGTGCCGCTCTGCGTGAAGGCGTCGTTCCACGTCAGCCCTTCGTCGCGGGAGAGCTGCACGCGCGCCGTCTGGCCCGCGCCGGAGTAGCCGAGGCGGCTCTTAAATCTCAGCGTCGCGCCCGCTCGCGGCAGATACGTGGGCACTAGCTCGAACCACTGCGACTCCGTATCGAGCATCGTGAGGTGGAAGCTGTGCGCGCCGCTCGCGCCGACGTTCGCCAGCACGTTGTAGCCGGATACGCGCTGCGCGATATTTGCCAGCCCTCCCTCCGCGCCTTCCGTTGCTGGCGCTGCACCGACTCCGGCAAACTGCCAGTCGTAGCCCGTGGCACGCGGCACCGCCACGCACGAGAACTGCGCCGCCGCGCCGATGTTCGCCGTTTGCGGCCCGGAGATGGTCGCCTCCACCGTATCGCCGCCCGCTTTCGCCGCATCGAACGCCCGCACGGTGTAGGTGAAGTTGCGCGTCTGCGCCCCGAGCTTCACCCCGTTCACCGCGACCACATACACCTCGTCTTGCACGGGCGCAGGGCCGGGCTCCCAGTCGTTCGAGTCCAGCCCTTGCGGCACCCACACGAGCGTCTCCTCGCCGTAGCCGCCCTCGATGAGTTCCTTCATCACCGGGAGATTCGCGCCGTTCTTGGAAAGCGTCACCGTCGTCGTAGAAAAATCCGCGCCCGGATAGCTGAACGACCAGCGCGGATACATCAGCGTATGCGGCACGTAGCCGGGTGGCGGCCACGCGACAAATTCATCGCGGACCGTGGGCCGTGGGTCGCTGATGTGGCTATCGAACACCACCACCGCATTCGCCCCAAGCAGCGCCCCGCTGCCCGCCACATCGCCCGTCGCCATCGTCTGCGTCTGCGGAAACAGAAACCAGCGCCGATGCCCCACCGGCGCATTCACCGCGCCCGCGTCCTCCATGTAGGCGCTGATCGCCTCTGGGCCGTACTCGCCGAGCGAGAGATTCGAGTCCCCCGCCGCCTGCGCACCCGCCAGCGTGTAAAAAGTCCACGTAGTCGGCGGCGTGTGGGTCAGGTCGTTATTCGCGCTCATCATCAGCGCCGCCTGCTGGCAGCTCGGGTGCAATGCCTCGGAAAAAAGCACACCCGCCGAGACTCCCGCCATCGCCCGGAAGCAGTTGATCCGCAGCCTCACCGCTTCGCGAAAAGCTGGATCCGTCGTCCCCGCCACGCCCGTCGTCGAGTTCCCCGTCCACGCGATCTGCTTCCCCTCCGTCGAGGCATAGACCGCATTGTAAAACGCCCGCACTTCCTCACGGTTTGCCATGTTCAAAGTGAACCCCGCAGGCGGCGGCACGGCTCCCCCGCGCGCCATGCGTCCAGCGCCGACCGGTCGCACTTGAGCCGCACCCAGCCGAGCAACCGCCCGATTTTCCTGAGCATGGGCATCGAGCGCCGACACAGCAGCGATGAAAAATAAACCAGCTCGGACAACGGAAATCATGGCCCCGCTATAGAACAAAACATGCCGTCCCCGTAACTGAGATTATTGCATTCCCAGCCGCACTCTTTCAGCCTCACCGCCATGCAGAGCAAAGCCACCACCGTCGCCCATTACCTCGCCGAACTCCCGCCAGACCGTCGCGCCGCCATCGAGGCCGTGCGCGGCGTCATCCTCGCCAACATAGACCCCGAGTTTGGAGAAGGCATACAGTATGGGATGATCTGCTGGAACGTCCCACGGAGCATCTACCCCGCAGGCTACCACTGCGACCCGAAGCAGCCGCTCCCATTCATCGGCTTGGCCTCGCAGAAACAGTACATGTCGCTCTACTTGAGCTGCGACTACAGCAGCGACATGAGCGACAAGTGGTTCCGCGAGCAATGGGCCGCGACGGGCAAGAAGCTCGACATGGGGAAATGCTGCATCCGCTTCAAAAAACGCGAAGCCCTCGCCCTCGATGTCATCGGCACCGCAGTCTCGAAGTTCACCGTGCGCGACTACATCGCGAACTACGAGAAGACGCTGAAACGGAAATAGCGCGGCTTGACCGATCCGTGCTCCCTGCTACCCCTCCGCGCATGTCCGACGCCGTTGCGCAATCCATCGAAGTCCCCGCAGATCCCACCGCGAGTCCTTTTAAGCTCGTGGTCGATCCCGCCATGCGTTCGCGACTCCGAGCGGCGCTCATTGAGCTGATCGAAAACCACGACCAAGAACTCGCCAAATACGTCAGCGAGGGTTTCCTCGAACTCGATAGCTACAAAGAATACGTCGAGCTCTTCGCCCGCTACCTCCGCGACACGATGGGCACCAAAGAAGGCGTGGCCTACCTGCTCACCGAGTGCGGATTCCAGATCAAGCCCGAGGAGATTATCCTTAACCGCGACACCCGCTGGAAGGTCGCACGCTAAAACATTTCTATGCCTGAAGAACCTGCTCCCGACCGTCGCGACTTCCTGAAAACCGCCGCCTGCGCCGTCCTCGGCGGCGCGTGTATTTTGCCGCCGATTGTGGCGGGCGTCACCGTGCTCACCGCGCCGATTCGCGTCGCCATTTCGGGTGGGGTGAAAGTGAAGCTGACCTCGCTCGATGGCCTGCCGCCGGGGCCACCACGCCTTTTCGCCGTGAATGTAGAGCGCACCGATGCGTGGACGCGCCATGAGCGCAAAGCCGTCGGAGCAGTGTTCCTTGAGCGGACGGGAGACCGGACGGTGAAGGCGCTTTCGGCAGCGTGCCCGCATCTCGGCGGGTCCATCGAATATCGCACGGCAACGAAGGATTTTTACTGCCCGATTCACGATAGCGGATTCGCCGCAGATGGCGCTGTCGTGCAACCGAGTCCCGCATCGCGAGGGCTGGATTCGCTGGAGGTGGAAGTCACCGACTCGGGAGAAGTGTGGGTGAAGTTCCAGGAGTTCAAGGCGGGAACGCCGGAGAAGGTCGCAGTCGGTTAGTTTTGGCCGCGCTTGGCCCGAACGCGCCTATTTCCCAGCGCGTTTACAGTTCACGTATCCGAGTGGGGCGACCCCGCTCTCTACCAGCGGTAATGGTCCAAGCCGCCGTTGCTCAGAGCGCCGCCGAGGAAGCCGGTGACGGAGACGAGTAGCGCGCCGAGTAGGAGTGCGCCGCGAAAGCGTTTGCGCTCGGGTGAGCCTTCTTCGCATTCGGATACGCACACGAGCACGGCGCAGACGATGGCCCATACGGCGGTGGTGATGCCGAGCCAGCGGTGCCACTCGGTGAGCGGGTCGTTGTGGTTTTCGTATTTGGCGTTGAGCCAGCCGAGCGTCGCGACCATCGGGGCACTCGCTGCGGCGACGATGACGAGGAAGCGCACGACGAGCAGCCAGCTCTCCCTTTTTGTCAACCAAGCGAGAGCTTCCGCGAGGACCGCGGCCATCAAGAGCCCGACGGGGAAGTGCGTGGTGGCGGAGTGAAACTTGCCAAACCACGCCAGCAAGCGCGGGAAAAATGGGCGCGATTTTTTTACCACGGGCGTCGGCGCAGGCAGCGGGGCGTCGGCGGGGAGTCCGGGGCTTCCGGCTTTGATCCATGCGGCGACGGTTTTGAGTTCGTCCGGCGTGAGCGGGGGCACGTCGGCGTCTTCGCCGGGCATCTCGTTGTCCTCGACCATTTGGTAGAGCTTGGAGTCTTCGACGTCGCCGGGGGTGATGAATTTGGCGTTCTTCCCGAGCCGCGCGAGATCGAGCACGTAGCCAAATTTTCCTTTCGGCTTGGGTAGATGGCTACCGTGGCAGTCGGCGCATTTCGCGTTAAAGATACGATACACTTCCGTCGCGAGCGCGGACTTATCATCCGCCATACACCAGCCGCTGAGGATCGCGAGGACCACGAGAATTCGGATACCGTTCATGTGGTAGGATAAGACCGCGCGGGCCGAAACTATTAGGGCGCGCGTGCTCGGGCATTGCGCACGGGCGGCGAGCGGCTACCGTCTGCGACTGTGAGTTCACCGGATGCCACGTCCATTCTCAAAGCCCTGCGCGCACTGCGCTGGCGGATGATGCTGTCGAACTACTTCCGCTGGTCGGCGCGGTGGACGCTCTTCTTTTTCACGGTGCTCGTGGGTGTGTTTGCGTGGGACTGGGCGGCGGGCAGGCTGCGAGTGAGCGCGGAGTGGCTGCCTGCACTGGCGGTTTGCACACTCATCGCGCCATTTGCCGGAGGAATGCTTTGCGGAGGGCTGATGGCGCTGATTTTTCCGCCCTCGCTCCGACAGGCCGCACGCACCGCCGACCGGCTGTGGAATACGCGCGACCGATTCGTGACGGCGCTCGACTTTCTCGCCCGTAAATCGCTCACCGACTTCGAAGTGCTCGCGCTCGCCGAATGCGCGGAATTTGCCGGGAAAGAGAAGCGCACAGCCCCGATTGCGGCCCCCGTGGAGCTGCGCTGGGCGGTCGTGCCAATGGTGATGCTCGGCCTGCTGACGTGGGATTCCCTGCGGCACGAATCCGCCCTCCAGTCGCTCGTGGATAAGGCGACGCTCGCAACTGCGGGGACTGTGAAGCAGCTCGAATCGCTGGCGCAACAACTGGAGAGAAAATCTGCCGCCGAAGATGAAGCCCGCAAACTCGCCGAGCGTCTCCGCCAAGCCGCCGAGCAGCTCCGCGCGGAAGCGAAGGAAGGCCGCGACGGAGAGAAGGCCGCGCTTGCGGAACTCTCGAAGCTCGAACAGCTCGTGAAAGAAATGCGCCAGCAACACGCGGCGACACCCGACGAACTCAATGCCCTCGCCGACGCACTCGCCACCCAAGAGCAGACCAAGGATGCCGCCGCCGAAATGCAGCGCGGCAATTTCGCCGAAGCGGCGAAGAAGCTGGATGAAGCTGCCAAAGACCCAGCAGCAGCCGAGCAGGCGCAAAAGAGTCTGGAGCGCGCCCTCGAACATCTCTCCGAGCAAAAAGAACAGCTTTCCAAACAGACGGAGCAACTCCGCGACAACGCGCGGCAAGCAGCCGCCAGCGGCCAGCGGCAGGAACTTCTCCAGCAGCTCGCACAAGCGCTCAACGAACTGCAAAAGCAGAACAAACTCTCGCAAGGCAAAGGCGGCAAGGAGGGCGAGAAACAGAAACAGCAAAAGCAATCGCAAGCCCAAGGCGGAGGGAAGGAGATGACGGACGAGGAACTCAAAAAGATGCTCGGCGCGCTTCAAAACATGAAGAACAACGACAACCCCGCAGACGGCGACGGCGAGCCACAGCCCAGCGATGACCAGAACGGCGAAGGAGAAATCCGCATCTCAAACTTCGGCGGCAAAAACCCCGGCAGCACCCAGCCCGGCAATGAAGAGAAGGGCGAGCAGTTCCCGACCGGTCAACCCGGCGACAAGGACGAGAAGGGCACGACGAAGGATCCTTTTGGCCAGCAACAGACTGCGGCAGCGGAAGGCGCGAAGGAAAACCAAGCGACAGGACTCCTCGGCACTGGCGAATCGCTATCCGCGATGGTCCCCAATGCGCCCGGCGCGGACGAAAAGTCCAAGCGCCGCTACCGTGAACTTTACCAAGCCGCCACCGCAGATGCTGAAGCGGCGGTCGTGCAGGAGTCCATCCCGCTGGGCGCACGCTTTTTGATCAAACGCTACTTCGAATCCATCCGCCCGAAGGAGCGGTAGCTACCGCTTCAGCACGTCGATGAGGAATGACTGCACGGTCGGGTGCTTCACGTCGGGGGCACCGGGATAGACGAGTTCGTTTTTCACGCCTGCGGCGTTGAGCCGCTCTTGCAGCTTCACGCCGAAGTTCGCGGTATGTGTGGGGTCTTTCTCTGGCTGCCCTATCGCGGGCCGCGTGCGATAGAAAAGATGGATCGGCGGGTCGTCGGAAGTGACGAGCGCGTAGGGCGAATACTCGGCGATCCACGGGAGGATTTTGCTGCGTTCGGCGAGGAACTCATCGAACTGCGAGAGCTTCTTTTCCGGGTCGCCTTTGAATCCGAAAGCGTGTCCGCCGTATTTGCTGTTCGGCGTCCAGTCCTTCATCTGCTGCGGGTCGAGCGTGGTCTGGGCGTTGCTGACAGCGGCGCACCAGAGCCGGGTGGATTCGCGGGAAATGGGGTCGCTGCTTTTGGCATCGGCGAGGTCATCGTGAAAGGCGAGCCAGAGGCTAGAGCACGCGCCAGCCGAGCTGCCGGAAGCGCCGATGCGGGCCTTATCAATGTTCCACTCGGCAGCCTTGCTACGGACGAATTGCAGCGCACGAGCGGCGTCGTGCAGCGGGCCACGGACGGGCGGCACTTCGCCATCGGCAGCGGCTTCGGGAGTGAAGCGGTATTCGATGGAGACGACGGAGATGCCCGCCTTGAGAACGTCTTCGAGGATTGGCGAGAACCCACTGAAGCGGTTGCCATTCAGCCACCCGCCGCCGTGGATGAAGAAGAGGAGCGGCGTGGGTTTATCAGCTTTCACCTTCCAAAAATGGAGGACTTGCTTCGGATGCTTGCCGTAGGCGACGTCGGCGAGCGTGGGCTTCGGGCCTCGGGGCGCGTCATACTTTTGGTTCGGGGTATCGGCGGCGAAAAGCGTGGCAGCGGAGAGGGCGAGGATGGTGAGTAATTTCATTAAAAGACGAATGACGAATGATGAATGGCGAATGCAAGGCTAACTTCGTCATTCGTCATTCGTCATTTTTTTGGGGGTGAGTCCTCGCCATATAAAAAGCAGCCGCTACGGTCCGCGCCCATGTCCTACACGCTCGATATAGTCGTGCTCCTTGCTTACTTCGTCCTCATTTTGGGAATCGGAATTTCACAGCGTTCCAAGAGTGGTTCCGTAGAGGGATTTGCCCTCGGCGACCGGCAGACGCCGTGGTGGGCCGTGCTCGCGAGTATCCTCGCTGCGGAGATTTCTGCGGCGACGTTTCTCGGTGCGCCGGAGAGTGGGTATTTGAAGGGGAATTGGACGTATGCGCAGTTTGCCATCGGGACGATCCTCGCGCGCATCATCGTCAGCTTTTTGTTCATCCCGCTCTTCTACCGGCAAGGCGTCATCTCGCTCTATGAGTATCTGGAGACGCGGTTCGGGCCGCGCACTCGGACGTGGGCTTCGGGCACCTTTTTGCTCACGCGAGTGCTGGCAATGGGCACGCGCCTTTACGTGAGCGCCATCGTGCTAGTGCTGGCGTATCAAATCGGCATCGGGCACCCCGTGGGCCCTTGGGAGAAGTTCTGGATTTTTGCCGGAGCCGTCGTGCTCGTGACGGTGCTCACCGCGATTTACACGGCCATCGGCGGGATGCGCGCGGTGATCTGGACGGACTTCATCCAAGTGGGCGTGCTCGTCGCCGCGCTGGGATTTTCCATCTGGTATCTCCTCAGCCGTATCTCGGGCGGATGGAGCACGGTGGCTGGCCACATCCAGCAGCCTTACTTCGTGGACCTCGCCATCCCGAAGGAGCCGAATTTCACGACATGGATGTGGATCAAAAACATCCTCACTTCCGAATACACGATCTGGGCGGCATTCATCGGCAGCACCTTCGTGACGATGGCCACGCACGGCATCGACCAAGACACCGTGCAGCGGATGCTCACCGCGAAGAACCGGCGAGAGAGCGCGAAAGCGACCATCCTTTCCGGTGTTATAGACCTCCCAGTCGTCGGCAGTTTCGTCCTCGTCGGCATCCTCGTCTCCGTCTTTTACAAGACCACGCTCACCCACCTCCCTCCCAACGTCGTGGGCCGCGAAGTCTTTCCCTATTTCATCCTCACGGAGATGCCCGCCGGGATGCGCGGCCTCGTCGTCGCCGGCATCATGGCCACGGCGATGGGCTCGCTCAGCACCGCGCTGAACGCGCTGGGGACCAGCTTTGCCCGCGATTTCATCATCCCCCGCCGCGAGGCTCGTGGCCCGGTTTCCGAGGCGGATAAAGTGCGCGTGATGCGCTGGAGCACCGTGCTCTTTGCAGGCTTTATCGTGTTGGTCGGCGTGGGCACGGCGGCCTACATGGCCTTCGATGAAAAGGCCGCGATCATCCCGCTGGTCCTCGGCATCCTTGGGTTCACATTCGGCTCGTTGCTCGCGGTGTTCCTCCTCGCAGTGCTGACGAAAACACGCGGAAACGACACCGGCAACATCCTAGCAATGATCTGCGGATTCGCAGCCGTCCTGTTCTTTAGCAATGCCCACCTCCAGCGATGGTTCGGGTTCACCGTCCTCGATGCAAAAGGCGAGACGGTGCCCGCGCTCATCCTCTCCTTCCCGTGGAGAATCACCCTCGGCACGCTCGTCACATTCGCCGTAGCCGCGTGCTTCCCCACTTCTGATAAAGCGCGGAAAGCTGCGGCAGCGCGAGAGCTGGAGATTGGGCCGAAGTAGGACCTTCAACAATCAACAATCGCTATTCATCAATCGACAATTTGAGCGATGGAGAACTGCTGATTGCTGAACTCCGATTGTTGATTGTTGAAGTTTTCCCCGCTTCTTACCGCGCCAGTTGACAAATGCCCCTGCGCCCCACTAGGTTCGCGCGCCTTCACCGAGGCATCCTATGCTGCTCAACCGACATGTTCTTGTCTTGAACCGGCTGTGGCAGGCGATTCACGTCTGCACTGCCCGTAGGGCTTTTACTCTTTTGTGCCAGGGCCATGCGCAGGTCGTACACACGGAGGACGGCAGTTTTTCCACCCACGACTTCGAGAGTTGGCGCGACCTCAGCACCCGCGAACCAGACCCACACATGGTGCAGACCTCCCGCTGGCGTATCCGAGTCCCGCGCGTCATCCTCCTCGTCCTCTTCGACCGGATGCCTCGCAAAGAAGTGAAATTCACCCGCCACAACATCTTCGAGCGGGACCGCAACACCTGCCAATACTGCGGCAAAACGTTCGACCGTAAAGACCTGAACCTCGACCACGTATTCCCCCGCGACCGAGGCGGCCCGATGACGTGGGAAAACATCGTCTGCTCCTGCATCCGCTGCAACACGCGGAAAGCCAACCGCACGCCCGAGCAAGCAAAGATGCAGCTCATCCGCAAACCCGAGCGCCCCAAATGGCGACCCTTCGCCCACCTCACCTTCGGCGCAGAAGCCCACGAGAGCTGGAAGCATTTCGTGGATTTCGCCTACTGGAATGTCGAGCTGACGTAGCCCGTCACCGCACCTTAATCTGCTGCCGGATGATGATGTTCCCGCCGTTAATGTTCCAATTTCCTCCTTCGAGAAGGAATTGAGCGCCACCCGGTAGCGCTGCGTCGGCTTTTGTGGCGGGTTGTTTTTCAAAAGGGGAGCGGGCTCCGGGAGCGAATACAATCTCGCTAAGCTTTGCGGCGGGAATCTCGAACTCCCCAGTGCCGGGCGATTGGCAGATAGCCTTGCCGTTTTCGTAGCGGAATTTCTCCACAGTCACGGCGCCCCTTCCCGCGAGGCGGAAGCGTGCGCCGCCGGATGCTGGTGCGGGTGTCGGAGCGAATTGAACGACGGTGGCGCGTTTAGCGGGGATTTCGAGTTCGCCGACTTCGCACTCGACGAAGACGGACTCCGCCGTCGCGCGGAGGACGGTGCCACGAGTCTCGTCGCCATTCGCGAGGGCTACGGAATCGCGCGCCGGCTCATCGGTTTTCGGCGGAGCGGGAGGCTCTTCATCTTTGGGCTCGGGCTTTGGATCGGCGGGTTTTTCTTCCGCGACCTGTCCTTGCAGGCCGGGAATTTGAATCCCACGCACTCCGCCACCCGCAGAGCTTTTCGATTTCGCCGCGGCGGGAGGGAGCACGCCTGTCCACGGGCCGACCCAGATGTTCGCGACGGAGACGCGAGAGCCGGAGGATTGCGGGATGATGGAAATGCCACGGCCCGGTTTCGGGCTGTCGCCGCCTTTGCGCTGGAGCTGGCCGACGAGCTTGCCGTTGACCGCCATGGAGAAGCGGCCCGTGAGCCTATCGCAGTAAAAGGAGTAGTGCCGCACGCCGTCTTTCGCGCCTGATGCGTCACCAAATTCGATCTGCTGCTGCACATTCCCAAACATCATCCGCCCAGCAACGCGCGGGCTCTGGTCGTAGATATAGGCGAAATCTCCGGCGCTCTGGACCATGATGCCAGCCTTGTTGTCGTCGAAAAAAAAGTGTCCGACAAACGACGCGTCGCCCCGTGCGGCGCTAATGTCGAAACTCACCTCGCACTTATCCGGCAAATTATCGAAATTGCGCCCGATATTCGGGCCGTAAGATCCACGATTGCGAGAGGCTTGGGTAAGTGTGAACGCGCCGTCGAAATAGCCCCAGGGGCTGGGCTTCTGTCCAGCGTTCTTGTCGTTCCGATTCGGGTTCCAGTTGTTCGGGTTACTCGTCCCGGCCATCCACAGCTCGCGTCCGCTCGCGCCATCCCACACGGGCGTCTCCTCGCTCGCGCCGAGGTAGAGCGCGCTTAGTCCCGCGCGGGAAATCTCCGTCTTCTCGCCAAGCTCGGTCTTCATGGTGAGCTTGGTTTCATCAAGCGCAATGAGCGCGCCGGGGAGCCAGTCACCGTTCTGCCACCGGGCGACGACACTGCCCGTCGCCGCCTGCGCTTTCGCCTGGCCGCGTTTCGCGAGCTGGACGCCTGCGAGCAGCTTGTTTTCAAACTGAACGTCCGCTCCGCCTTTCGCGAGCTTCCACTTCAGCCGCTGGTCGTTTGCCGCCGCCACGAGCGTGCCTTTGAGCTGGTCGCCATTTTTGAACACGAGCGTATCGCCACCCTCCGCCGCCTCCTGCGCCAGCGCTCCGAGTCGATGTGGGAACTCCACCGCGAGCACGGCGGCAACCGGCAGCGCCATGTCGCCAGCAAACGCGGTGCGGACCTTCAGCACGCCGTCTTTGAAGCCAAGCCCCGCCACATCGAACTCGCCACGATGTGAGAGCCACACACGCGCCACAGCCCCCGCAGGCGGTTCGGCATCGTGCTTGCCGAAGCGGAGAAAGATCGGCTCTTTGCGCGAGTAGTCCACGCCGCTGAATTTCACCGACTCTGCGCTGAGCGCCTCGAACACTCCTTCTTTCCGCGTGACGGGCGTGGGCTTGATGACGTCTTTGCCGACGTGCTCTGGGTCGCCATCGGGCAAATTATCGCCGTCCCACGGCTGCACTTTCACACCGCTGAGCGTCCACCGCAGGTCCTCGCTCCAATAGCTGGGCTGAAAGGAAAGCGACCCGCCGAGGGTTAGCGCTTTTGCAGGCGGCACCGTCCACTCCGCAGCGCGGGAGCCGTTGATGCGAATCTGGAGCCGCCCGGTCTTTCGATCGAAGAGGATGCGGTAGCGCGAGATGCGCGAGGTTTTGTCGGCCTTGCCCGCCTCTGGCTCGAAGGTCTCGGTTTGATTCTTCATCGCCGTGCCGTCGTAGGAATTGACCGAAACCGTGCTCCCCTGAAACCGCAAATACACGGAGCCCGCAGTGTAGCCCGAGGTGCGGCCGTCGGGCTGGAGCCACATCGTCAGCCCACGATTCGTGTCGCCTCCATCGCCAGCGGTAAATTGAATATCAATCCGCTCCGGCAGCACATCGAACTTCCGCACAATCGCGCTCGACTGCCGGGCCACCAGCGAATCCTCCACATAGTCCCAACTCCCCGGAATCGAAGGCTCCCAGCCCGCCATCCCCGCAGGCCCGCGCGGCCCCTCGAAAGCATCCGGCGGATGCAACGGAGAGAGCACCATCCACTCAACAAATTTACGGTCCACTTCCAAGGCAGGCCCAGCGCCAAGCCCCACGGTGAACTTGCCATTTGCAAACGTGCTCACCGCGCCCACAAGCCAGTCGCCGCCGGGGAATTTCAGCGTGGCATTTGCGCCAGCATCCTTCGCCGCAATCGGCTTCCCCAGCACGAGCCGCCGCACATCGCCGGGGAGAAAAGTGAGCGGCTCCGAGGCATCGCCGCGCTTCCAGACGACTTCATTTTTCCCCAGCGAAACGAGCGTGCCGTGGAGCTGCGAGCCATCCGCGAGCTCCAGCACATGATCGCCCGCAGAGTCCGGCTGATCCGCGACTGCGGGCTTTGCGCCCTCCGGTGCGGCGGCGTCCGTCAAAACGAGTCCATCGAGCACGCCCAAGCCCGGCTCAAAGTCCAACTCGATTTCGACGCCGCACGCTTCCGACGCCACCAGTAGAAGAATAAGAATACCGCGCCTCATGTTCACCGTTCGTAGATCGGCAGGTAGCGATAGTTCAGCGCGATCGATAGCAGCCCCAGCGCCGTGCAAGTCCCTGGGCCGAGCCCTGCATCCCAGCTCCCGTCTTCATTCTGCGATTCCGTGAGCTGCTTCACTCGCTTCTCGTTCCACTCCTCCCACTTCTTGAAGTCGCCCTGAAAGAACCCCTGCGCCGCGTAGTATTCGAGGTAAAACGGGTAACTGCTTGCGCCGTCCGTATCGTCCGCCTTCATCTTCTTCAGCGCCTTCACGAAAGTCGGGTCATCCTTCTTCCGAGCATACGCAAACGCCGCCGCGCCAATCGCCGTCGTCGATCCACCGTGCGAGCCCGAGCGCGGCACGTAGCCGATGCTGCCGTCCGTCGGGCTCTGGCAGTCGGTGAAAAACTTCAGCGCGCCCTCGATGTTTTTCTCCGGCACCTTCAGCCCCGCATTTCGCGCCGCGATGAGCGCCACGAAGCACGCGCCGCTCACCGTCGAATCCGCATCCGAAGCATCCGGCGAATAGCGCCACGCGCTGAACTTGTTCTTGTCCTGCGAACTGAGGATCAGCTCCACGGCCTTCTTCAAAGCGGGACCGATTTTTTCATCGTGCATCGCTCCGTAAGCCTCCGCCAGCCCGAGCGTCGCGAAACCGTGATTGTACATCGAACTGCCGATGTAGCCGTTCTCGCCCTGATTTTTCAGGATGTAATCCACGCACTTTTTCGCCGCCTTTGCGTATGGGCCATAGTTCGGGTCTTCGCCATGCGAGAGCAGCGCCATGAGCGCAAAGCCCACCACGCCCGGCTCCGTGCCATACTGCCCGGCGAAGGAGCCATCGTCGCTCTGCGAGCGCACCAGATAGCGCAGCCCTTTTTCATAAATCCGCTCCACCTCCGGCGACACCTGCGTGCCACGATAGACTTGGTAATCCTTCGCCGCATCGACAGTCGGCGGCGGGCTCTGCGCAGCGAGCGGCAGCGTGGAAAGAATGGCAAGAGACAGGATGCGAATGTTCATTATGGCACTGGGACAACTTCGATTTTCAAATCAACCTTGGCCGCTTCCGCAGGCTCGGGGACAGCAGGTTTTTCTTCAACTTTCTTCGGCGATGGCCCCGCAGGAAACCGCATCGGCACGGGGGACAGAATCAACTCCGCGACATCCGCCGCCGCGAACTTCACCTCGCCGAGGACTGCGCTTTTTGCGGAAAGCGCTTCCATTTCCCAGCGGAACTCATCCACATGCAGCACCGCGCCATCGCGCAGCCGGATGCGCCCCGCAGCCTTCTCCGGCGCGGGCACTCCGCCAAACTCGACGCCGATCACGCGCTCCATCGGTACCTCGAAATCGCCCACATCGGTCGTCACGCCGATCTTCGCATCGTGCAGCGCGCGCACTTGGCCCGCTGCCACATCGCCATTGCTCAGCAGCACCGATCCCGTGCTCTCCTTGCTCGTATCCGGGACTTCGCCGCTCCACGGGCCTATCCAGAAATTGGAGAGTTTCGTAGGGCTGTAACCGCCGTAGCTGGAGAACGAAATCGTGTGCCCGAGCCCCGTCATCGCCTCCTCTTTCCGCGCACCGAATTTCTTCAGCAGCACGCCGTTGAGCATGACGGCGAGGCTCCCCTTCTCCGAATCCACAAACACGCGAACCCTGCGCTGGTTCGTGTCCTTGACCTTATCGCGCAGCGGCACCTCTGCGGAAAACGATCGCCCATTCCCCTTTTGCGAATAGCCGTTGATGTTCAGTTGCCCGGAGGAGAACGACAGATTGAGCTGGTTATTGCCGGTCTTGGACACGAGCGAGAGCGTGAAATACGGGTCGTTCCCGCCAAACGACACCGCCTCGCAGCGAAGCTCAAATCGCGGCGGTAGCCTCATCCCCGTGCGCGTGAGATACGAATAGTCGTTATACGTACGCATCGCGGAATTGCCGCGGGAAAAATACGCACCATCCAGCGTGATCCATCGGTCCGGCGTCGTCTGCCTGCGGTCATCCGATTCCGGGTCCGAGTCCAGCCACTTCCCCGCCCCATCCGTCACTGGACTCGAAAAATAACTCCACAGCGAAGAGCGCGAAATCTCCCGCTCACCCAAGCCCGCGTGCTTAAAGTGAACGCGATCTTTTTCAAACGACACCAATTCCCCCGGCAGCCGATCTCCGTTCCGAAGCTCCAGCGTCGCCAACTCCGGCAACTCTGGCTGCGGGTTCGGCACGTCGGTTTTTGGCTTCGATCTCACGACTCTTGGTCCGGGAGGTTTCGCAGGTTCCATCGGCTTCACCCCGAATCGCACACCCGCCACGCGCTCTGCGTTGATCTCTACGTCGAAGCCCGATGGCGTCTTCCACGAGAGAGCGGCACCATTCGCCGCTGCGACCAGTTTTCCCGGCAGTTCATCGCCATTTTTGAAAACCAAAATGTCCGACACAACCTGCTCCACACCGCGCCGCGGGAACGCGATCATGTCCAGCAGTCCCGCGTCGAACTCCAACTGCGGCGCAAAGCATGTGCGGAATTTCACCTTCCCATCGCGCAGCTCCAAATCCGCCGCCGACAGCTCTCCGTGTTTGCCAAAGATCAGCAGCGCATCGGCATCCGCCAACCCCAATCCGGGCTCCGCCAGAGTCAGAAACGCCCCTGCCTTCAACTCCTTGTCCCCGCCGGAAAACTGGATCGTTTTCCCAGCAATCGCCGTCACCGCGCCATCTTGCGACGGGCTCCCCGGCAGCGATAGACGGTCACCCTCAAGCGCCTTCCCCAGCGCGGAAAGATCGCCATCCCACGGCTGGAACCGGACATTTCCCAGCAAGAAATCCTCCCGGTCCCCACCATTGAAACACATCCCCCGCAGCGTCACCCGCTCCAGCTTTTCATCCCCCAGCGCCCACTCGCCGAGCTTCGCCCCACCACGAATCAACACCACCTTGCGGTCCACACCATCGTACAAAAGACGGTAGCGATGCCAGCGATCCACAGCAGCAGGTGCGTCGGCAGGAACCGGCGATTTATCATCCTTGATGTTCCCGTTTTCGATATACTTGCGCCGGATTTCCTTCTCCCCCAGCCCAAACGAGAGCGTCCCAGTGCTATAATTATTCGGCCTCGGCGTGTAGGGCTGGAGCCAGATGAAAGCCGTCGGCCCATCCCCTTTTCCCACCGGCAGCTCAAAGGATACCTCAAACCGCTTCGGGAGAGTCACCGACTTTGCCACGTAAAAATTCTCCTTAAAAAGCAGCCGTCCGTTCTTCGCATCCTCCACGGCTCCGCCCGCCACCGTCCACGACTCGACATTCGACAGGTCGAGCCCAAAGCCCGCCACCGCAGTCTTCCCGAAATTCATCCACGCAATCTTCTCCCTCGGCACCGAGAAACTCGCAGACTGCGAGACTTGGATAGCAAAAGTCTTCCCATCCGTGCTCGCCACTTCGCCGTGCAGCCAATCGCTCCCCGCCAGTCGCACCGTCGCCTGCGAAGTAGCCTCTGCCTCGGTGGCGGCCTTCGGCGGCTGTGCAAAAACCTCGAATTGCGCCTCCTCGCTCGGATGCCGTCCGCGCAGAGAAATCCGCCGCACATCCTTGCGTCCAAACTTGAGCGGCTCGTTCACATCCACTCGGCTCCAGGCGATGCTCTCCTTGGTGATCTCCACCAGCTTTCCACGCATCTGCCGCCCATCGTGGAAAAGGAGGACATGCTCCATGCCTGTCACCTTCGGAGCTTTCGGCTCCAGCGCCGCCGTGGCTCTTTTGCGGGCACCGAAGATGTTGAGCAGCAAATTCGCAGCAGGCCGCACCACATCCGGCGCTCTCTCCACGACAGGCGGATCGCCGAAAATCTCCACATCCGCCCCGAGCGGAGCCTGCGCCTGCACCGCCAGCGTCGCTGCGATCAGCAAAGCACCTGTGCGCTTCGTGTTCACTTCTCCTCTACCGCCTGGATGAAGCTCTGCAGCGCGTCGCGGAATTCCTCTGGCCACTCGCCCGCGCTCGACGCGCCGCCGCTTTTATCCACGACTCGTGCGTTCGCCTTCGTACGGCCCGATGCGCCATCCGCAGGCGTGCCCGCGAGCGAGCTGGCGTTTTGCGAAGCGTTTTTGCCAGGCTTCTTGCCCTTCGCCATCTGCTGCATCATTTGCTGCATCATCTTCTGCATCTGCTGCGACTGCGGGTTCGGCTTCCCGCCCTTCTTATCCGGCGGCACGAGCAGCTCAATGATCGTCCCGTGCAACTGCGCCACCGTCTCGTCCGTCTTCGGCGTTTTCAGCTCCCCGGCGGACTCCGTCATCAGCTCTCCCACCTTGTCCAGCAGCGGACCAAACTTCTGCATAAACTTCGCAAACTTCGGCTCCTCGGTGAGCTTCTTCACGCTACCCGCCAGGCCACTCTGCACACCGCTCACCTTCGTGGCTTCGGTTGGATAATTGTCAGCCGCCTTCGTCTTCTCCAGCTCGCCCGTCTGGTCGCGAATCGTGTCCTGCGCCACAGCCGCGCGCACCATCGCGATCATCAGTTCCATCTCGTCGGGGTCTTGCTCGCCTTCGCCTTCGCCGCCCTTGCAGTTGCACTCGCTCTGGATTGCGTCCGCCCATTTGTTGATCTGGTCACCCCAAGTCTTCGCCTTGCCCACGCTTTTCAGCCCGAGATTCGCGCGGACAAAACCCGCCAGTTCGCCCAGCTCGGAGACGACTTTCGTGTCTTCCATCTCCTTCACCACCGTTTCGTATTTCTCGTTCGGGACGCGGCGCAGGAACGCCGTCATGTCATTCTGAATGCTGTCCACATCCTTCACCGCACCGTCCTGACTGCCCGCGACGCTGTTAAACTCCTTCTTCTCCCCTTCTCCGATCTCATCCGGCTTTAGCCCCACCGTCATCTTCGCCAGCTTTTTCAGGCCGTCGGAAATCTTGAACTCCTGCGACGCCGCATGGCGGAGCCGGTTATAGAAATTGCGGGCGAAGAGATTCTGGTTCGCCGTCTGCATTTTGTTCGCCGCCTCGCGCATCGCATCCAGCGCCTTCTGCTGCTGGTCCTGCGCTTCTTTCATCGCTTCCTGCCGCGACTGCGGAGATTGGCCGGCCTTTGCCAGCGCCTCCGAAGCCTTTTGCTGCGCAGGGTTTGCCTCCTCATCGAGCTTCTTCGCGATGTCGCTGTAATCCTTGATCGTGTCGCTCTGGATTTCCTTGTTCCGCAGCGCGTCCTTCATGACGTCCTGCATCTGCGCCACGAGCTTTTTGAGTTCCTCGGCGTTCTGCTTTTCGCCCGCCTCGGCGCGCTTGATGTCGTCGCCCGCCTTCTCCGAATCCGCGTCTTTGCGTTGCGCGATTTCTTTCGCCTCCTCCATCTGCCGCTCCTCATCGCGGATGCGCTCGTCGAGCTGCTTCAGCACATTGTCCATCCGTTCGCGGATACGCTCCGCGTGCTTCTCCGGGCTGAGGACAAAAATGGTGAACTTCCACGACTGCGACGGCTTCCGCTCCGGGAAGAAATCGAGCGCATTCGCCACGAGTTCCACCACCGAATCCTCCGGCACATTCCAGTCCGCCGGAGCCCACCGCATCGGGCGGACAGACTCCTTCAGCTTTTGCCCACCAGCCACGCGAGGCGTCTCATGCTTGGGCTTCTCCGCAGTCTTGTTGTCCTTCTTCCAATCCTCCCATAGCGAGCTTACCGACAAGGGTTTCTCCTTTTGCTTCTCTTTCGCTGTCTCCGCCTCCGGCTTCTGCCCCACCTTGCGCAACTCCCACGAGAGCCACGTCTCTTTGAGCCCGAAATCATCGCTCGCCGCCACGACAAACTGCACTTCCTCATGCGGCAAAATCGCAACCTCCGTCTCCAAGTTCTGCACCTCGATGCGCGGCTCCGCATCCTTCCCAGCACTCACGCGCATCGTGTAAGGCTGCACCGGTGCAAGCCCGTGAATATCCGCCCACGTAAAGCGCACCTCTCTGCCCAGCCCCGTCAGCGAAATAGACGGCGTGCGAAACACATTCCCCTCCGCGACCGCAGGCCACGTAAAGTCCGCACTCGCAATCTCGCCGCGCCCCATCCCCCGTGCAATGCCTCCCTCAAACGCCACCGAACTCCCCTCCAAAAACTCCCCCGAACTGCCGTGCAACGCCACGCGCTGCTCCGGGTAGCCGAGATACTCCGGCAGCTTCACGCGCGCCGAGAGTTCCTTCAACTCCGGGCGATGCAGAGGATGCAGCGCGATGTCCTTCAAATAATCGCCCACCCGCAGCGCAATCACCCCATCGCGCGTCTGCCCCGGAAACGCAAACACCGCGCGGCTCTCCGCGACCGCCGCCGTCAGCTTCTCCTGCTCGCCGATTTGCGCCGTCGCGCTCCCCGGCTTCCACTGCGCATCCGCGCGGAGGCCCACCGCCAGCTCGAACTTCTCGCCGTGCGCCACATACAGATCACTCGGGAGCTGCTCCACCGTGGTAAAAGTGAACCGCTCAATCTCCGCCCACGGCATCGCCCAGCGTTGCGCCGCATTCGTCGCCGCCTTCGGAGCCATGAGAAAAGGAGCCGCCGCCAGCGCAGTCACCACTGCCGCCGCCAGCCCCCAACGCCGCGCCGGACGAGTCGGCACCGCATCTTCAAAATTGCAGCGCCCCGATTCCTCCGCCACCTGCCGCACCGCCGCACGCAGCAGCGCAGGCGAGATATTCTCCGGCAGTTGCTCCGTCTCCGTCAGCTCGATCACGCCTTGCAGCCGGTCGCCCAGACCACGGAAATGCCCCTGCAAAAGTTTCGCAAGCTGCCCCGGCCCGCGCCGAGTCCACAACCAATACCGCGCCCAACTCTGCGCAAACATCGCCGCCAAAACCGCCCCCGTCGCCGTGAGCACCAGGCGCGCAGCGATAGGCGTATTCACAAAGCGGTCCGCCACAAACAGCAGCACGTAAGTGATGAATAGCCCCGCAAACCCTCCGGCGATTGCGGCGATGGTTTCCATCCGCTTCAGTCTGCTTTCGTAAGACCGAAGTTGAGCGATGAGTGATTCAGGGAGCGTGGCCGAGTTCATAGGCAATAGATATTTGAGTCGCGACAGTAACGACGTTTACCCGGATGGGAACGTTAGTTTTGTCAGAAAGTTGTTATTTCTCCGCCGTCAAAAATGCAGGCCAAAGGCGTAAAAGCGCGGCGCTCGTGCGCCAACTCCAAGTCCTCGCGAGCCACGGCGCGCAGGCCGATGAGCTTTGCCTTTGCCAGCAAAATCCCGCCGCTTCCAACGCTGCGTGGACGGCCTCATAGCGTGCAGGCTGCTCGGGATGGCCCTTGCCGGGATTGTGTGTTTTACAGGCGGGATCGGTGGCCACACTAAGCCCGGCGTCGTTCCCAAAACCTTCCTCTGCCACGCTTGCCCGATGCCGAGTGAACGGAATCGGGGAAATCGCGGTCGGGCGAAAACTGGGGAACCTTCCGGCTTCATGGTGCGTAGTTTTTCTTTTTCATCGCCTTACCCGCTTTCCCCGCTGCCCCGGCTCCCGCGTGGCCCTCAATCGCTGCGTTCGGGGTTCAACGATTGGGTGGCATGTAGCGGTAGAATGACTCCAGCATCAACGTGCAAAGCGTGGTGCGATAGATTTGGCCCGTCTTTGTGGGGTCATTCTCCTTGTGTCCCTTGCCTCCGGTAATGGGCCAGCTCCCATCCGGGCTTTGGGCGCTCGTGATTTCGTCCTGAAACCACGCGTTCCACTTTTGCCATGCCGACCCGCCATACAGGAGGCACGCTTGCGTGTGGTAATACCAAGCGTAGAGGTCCGCGTACTCGCCGAGGTATTTCACGCCACCTCGCTTTTCAGTCGTGGCGAGGAGCCATTCGATTCCCTTGCGTTGGTCGCCGGCCCCTTTCCAGATGAGGCTACAGAAAATCCCGACGCCGGTGAGCGAGTAGCGGTCTTCCGCTCTGCGATACCCGTAGCCGCCATTAGGGCCTTTCACCCGCTCAAGGTTTTTCATCGCTCGGTCGAGCGCACGGTCCAAGCCGGGGATGTCGAGCTTCGAGAGCCATGCACCCTTGAGCGCTTGAATCTGCCAGCCGCTCACGGATGTGTCGCTCTGAGTTTTGTCGTAGCCATACATCCAGCCGCCGTCCTGTCCTTGTCCATCTATGATGTAAGTCATCGCCTGCTTGAGCAGTTCCATCACACGTTCGTCCCTCGTCATCGCAAAATACTCACCCAACGCAAACGTAGCGATACCGTGTTCATACACGCCGGGTTGGGTGAACTCCGGTTCCATACTCATTCGCCCGAGCGACTTCGTGCCGCGATCAATCATCCACTGAATAGCTTTGCTCACCGTCACCCCGTATCGCGCAGACTCTCCTGTTTCGTCGTGACCGAGGAAGCACAGCAGCGCGAAGCCCGTCATCGCGCCTTTGTTCGCGTCACCCCACGAGCCGTCCCCGTTTTGATTGTCCCGAAGCCACTCCAGCCCGCGCAGCACGGCCTGCTCCGTTGCGGGCTTCATTCTGAACATCTTGATCACAACCGCCCGGTTCGCGGCTCGTCTCCCTTGCATCACGCCGGGATAGCTGCCCATACCCTGATTCATCGCCATCCCTTCCTCTTGCGCCTTAGCGAGGCCGGCATGGTCGGGCATCTGAATCCCCACGGGCACCGGACTTCCCGTGCCGACACTCACCCCTCCCTTTCCCGTGACGACGCACCGCTCGAAGCCCGGCGTAAATCGAGCAGCGTAATCGCCTTCGAGTTCAAGCAACCATCTGTTGATAGTCTTCCACTTTCCCCTCGGTCCCGTCGTTGTGACAAACTCGCCGCCTTCTTTAAAAAGCAAGACACCCCAAGCCTGCTGCCCCGGCTGGTTGACCATCTTCCAACTCGTTCCCACCAAATTCGGTTCTCGGTCAACCGGCATCGGAGGCACAGGATCGGCAGCGTATATCGCAGAACCCGACAACAGAATGGCGGCGATGAAATGGCGGATGATGATCATCATGGGCGTGACATTGGGCGAAGCTCCATGTTTTGACAAACTTCCGCTTCATTTCTCATTGTTAATTCATGCTGTTGGCACACTGCTGCCCCCGCGCGGGCACACTGCTGGCGGCTGCGGTGTTCGCGTTGGATTGAAGGGAAAACAGGGTCACGCGAAAACTGGGGAACCTTCCGGCTTCATGGTGCGTAGTTTTCTTTTTCATCGCCTGACCCGCTTTCCCCGCCCCGCTACGAGCGGGCTCTCACCTTGGGTCGGCTGGGCCGGTGCTTCAACGCGGGTGGCCGATCGGATTTAGCTGAGCAATGCCAGCGAGACGCAATCGCTGTCTGCGACAAGCTGGAACAATCAAACTCCGTCAAACGCGAGCGAGGAACCGAACTCACTGACCTTGCCGATGCGCTCGCAGAGCAAGGCAAGTATGCCGAGGCGCGGAGGGCGTATGAGGACTCGCTGGCGGTGAAGCGGGAAATTGGTGGTGACCTGCGTGGCGAGGGCGTGGTACAGGGTCAACTGGGCACTCTGGCGATGAGGGAGGGTCGTGAGGGCTGGTTTGCAGAAGCACTGATACGCTTCCGAGCAGCACTCGAACTGGACCAGCAACTTGGCGAGCTGGCTGAACAGGCTGTTGACTGGCATCAGCTTGGCATGCTCTTTCAGGAAGCGCGGCAATGGGACGAAGCCGAGCGGCACTACCGCGAGTCGGCGCGTATCAAGGAAGAACGCGGCGATATGGCGGCTGCGGCCCGGACTTGGAATCAGTTGGCCAACGTCAACATCCTCGCTGGCAAGCCGGACGCGGCGGAACTGTGGTATCGGAAGGCGATTGAGGGCTTTCGGAAGGACGAACATTCGTTCCATCTGTCCACAGCCCTCAACAATCTCGCCGCCCTCCTGCAAACCCAGGCCGGTCGGCTGGCTGAGGCACGGCAACTGGCGGAGGAGGCGCTGGCCCTCAAGCAGACGCTCGACCCCGGCGCGGCGGAGATTTGGGTGACCTACAACATCCTCGCCCAGATCGCCGACCGTGAAGCAGAAGCAACCACCGAAGACCGCCTGAAGGCGGGACTTTGCGCGGAGGCCCGCGAATACCGCCGCCTTGCCCGTGACGCCAAACGCAACTTCGCCGGCACCCGGCACGAACTGAGGCAATTCGCCCCCGTCATCGTGGCCACCGTCGCCGCCTCCGCCGGCCAACCCGAGGCCCGCGAGGCCGTGACCCAGCATCAGCAAGCAATGTCCCAAGGCGGTCCCGGATGGCAGGCCGTATCCCAAGTGCTCGGCCGCATCCTCGCTGGCGAACGCGACGAGACCGCCCTGTGCGAGGGGCTTGATTTGCAAAAGGCGATGCTCATCGAAACCATCCTCCAAGGCCTCGCCGACCCCGCCACATTGTCCGACCTGCTCCCCACCGAGTCACCCGAAGCGACCTGAACCCAAGCCCTCGTCGCGTCGTAGGCCTGCCGAAAACGCGGCAAAGCAGCCCAGTTGCCCCGCCAACTGGCCGCGCAAAGCGCGACCTTGTAGTCGGGTGTGATTAAAAGTGGCTTGGGCGTCTCGCCCATGAGTATCGCTCCTTCATGGGCGAGACGCCCAAGCCACTCGCACTCTTCCACTTTTCATCACACCCAACTTGTAGCGCTGAAGTGAGCTTGGTTTGACTCTGCAAAAATCGCGGCGCATAGTCCGCCCTATGGATTCCGGCGTTCGCCAGCGTATTTACGATTTTCTCGACACAAAAGGTCTGCGCAAGACCACGCAGCGCGATGCCATCATCGAGGCGGCCTTTACCACGACCGAGCACTACACCGCCGACGACTTGCTGGTGATGGCGAAGAAGGTGGACCCGTCCGTCTCGCGCGCCACCGTGTATCGCACGCTTCCTTTACTCGTGGAGAGCGGCTTGTTGCGGGAGATGGACTTCGGGCGCGACCACAAATTCTACGACCCGAACTACGTGGACCACCCAAACCACAATCATCTCATCTGCATCGACTGCACGAAGATCATCGAGTTTGAAGACGTCCACATCGACACGCTGGAAGTCTGCATCAGCAAACGCATGGGCTTTACCCCGACGGGGAAAGTCGTGCGCATCGAGGCCCACTGCGACGAGATGCAGCAGACGGGGAAATGCCGGCGGCAGGTGGATTCGTAGCCCCCGCTATCGCGCCGCCGCAGTCTTCGGTGCTTCCGCTGGGCGACGGAGATTGAACTGCGGGCTGCGGACGATCCCGAGGATGAGGTCTTGTGATTTGTAGCCGCCGGTCGCGACGGCTTTGGAGATTTGGCGGATGGCGAGCCAGTCGCCTTGCTCGATGCCGCGACCGAGCGCGTAGCTCATCATGCGCTCGGCGAGGTTGCGGGTGAACTCGTCTTTGCGCTGCGCGAGGAGGGCTTTGAGTTCGAGGGGACCGCTAAATTTTTGCCCGCTGGGAAGCTCGCCTTTGTTATCCACCGGCGCGTCGTTGATGGCCGTGCGCCATTGGCCGATGGGGTTGAAGTTCTCCAGCCCGAAGCCGAGCTGATCCATCGTCTTATGGCACGAAGCGCACTCGGGGCGGTTGCGGTGTTGCTCTAGCTGCTGGCGGAATGTCAGCCCGTTGCGCGGCTTGTCGGAAGTCGGGAGGCTCTTGATCATCGGTGGCGCGGGCGGCGGCGGGGAGCCGAGGATTTCTTCCATGAGCCAGCGTCCGCGCAGCACGGGGCTGCTGCGGCGCGGGTAGCTGGTGAGGGTGAGGACGCCCGCCATGGTGGCGACGCCGCCACGATTGCCATCGGCCAGCTTGACGCGCTGGAAGCCTGTGCCCTTCAGCTCCGGCAGTCCGTAGAACTTGGCCAGCTCTGCATTCGCGTAGGTGTAATCGCAGTCGAGACAGTCACCGAGCGAGCGGTTCTCGCGGACGAGGGCGTGGAAAAATTCGAGCGGTTCCCCTGTCATGGCTTCGCGGAGTGCGGGGGTGAACTCGGGGAATTTATCCGTGGCAGGATGCACGCCCGCCAGCTCCTTGGTGCGGAGCCACTGGCTGGCGAAATTATCGGTGAACGTGCGCGCTTTTCCGTCCGCGAGCATCCGCCGGACTTCGCGGTCGAGGATGGCGGGCTCGTGCAGTTTGCCCGATTGCGCGACGGCGAGAAGGGCGTCGTCGGGCATGGACGACCACAGGAAGTAACTCAACCGCGCCGCCAGCTCCCAATCGCTGATGCGCTGCGGCCCAGTGCCGGAGCGGTCCTGCTCCGCGCGGAAAAGAAACGACGGGGAGACAAGCAGCCCGCGCACAGCTTGGCGCACGGCGTCTTCCCACGATTTACCCGCCTTGCGCTGGCTCTCGTAGAGGCCCATGAGCCCCACGAGTTCCGCAGCTTCCAGCGGGCGGCGAAATGCACGCGCACCGAGCCACTCGATGCTCGCCTTTGCCGCAGCAGGCTCATCTTTCCCCGCTCCGGGCCGTGTGTGGAAAATGCGCTCGGGCTTTGCAGCAGCGACGATGTCCGTCGTGGCGAGCAGCATCTTTTCCATCAAGACGGGCGGGATGAAGAGCGTGGAGGCGTTGTTATCAAAGCCGCCGCCGCCGCCTGCATCCGGCGGGAAGGTATCTGCCGGGTGCGTGTCCACGCCGAGCAGGTCGCGGACGGTGTTGTTGTATTCGAGGCGGCTGAGGCGGTGGATGAGCTTGCGCCCAACGTCGGTGGGCACTTTCGAGGCGTCGGGGTTGTCCAGCGTCTGCGTGAGCCAAGCGGAGACGAGGGCGCGTTCGGCGGATGTAGGCTGTTCCTTTTTTGCCGGAGGCATCGAGGCATCGCGCACGGCATTGAGCACTTTCTCCCACGTCTTCGGCTCCTTCCAGAATCCACCGTCTTCCGTGAGATTGCCGATGTCCACGCCGCCCTTCGGCTCGTCGTCGTGGCAAGAGATGCAGTAGCGGTCGAGAAGGGGGACGATGTCTTTCTTGAAGTCGGAACCCGCAATACTCCCCGAGGTGCTCCCGAAGAGCACTGTCGCCACCTGTATGACGCGGATGAGCTTCATAGGATGAAGGTTTAAGCTAAAAGTATGCACGTTTCCGGCTGGCGAAAGGGATTTGTTGTTTACGGCAGCTTCGCTCCACGCGCGGCGATGAGCAGGGCATACCATTCGTCGCGGCTGAGGGCTACGGAATCGGCGGCGAGGGCTTCTTTGATCCGCGCGGGGTTCACCGTGCCGACGATAGGGACCATGCGCGTCGGGTGCTGGAGGAGCCATGCGATGGCGATGGCGGCGCGGGTGACGCCGTGGCGTACGGCGGTGGCATCCAGCGCGGCGAAAAGTTGCGCTTCGTGCTCGTTCTCGGGCGTTCCGGCGAGTCGGCCTTTTGCCAGCGGGCTCCAAGCGAGGGGCGTCATTCGGGCGCTCAGGCAATGGTCGAGTGTGCCATCGTCGAGACAGGCTAACGCACCGAGGCTGATCTCTACTTGGTTCACGATCAGCGGCACGTCCATCGCGCTCTGGAGCGCCTGCACTTGCGAGGGTTTGAAGTTGCTCACGCCAAACCACCGCACTTTTCCCTGCTCGCGGAGTTGGTCAAATGCGCCCGCGATTTCTGCCGGGTCGCCGAGGTAGTCGGGGCGGTGAAGCATCAGCAACTCCACCTGCTCCACGCCGAGCCGCCGCAGAGAGTCTTCGACGGAGGTGGTGATGTAGGCGTGCGACGAATTGTAGCTGTGCTGCCGCCCATCCCACGGCGGGCAAATCCCGCACTTGGTGGCGAGGATCAGTTTCGCACGCACGCCCGGCATGTCCTTGAGGGCTTCGCCGAAGATGCGCTCGCACTGCCCGCGCCCATAGATGTCCGCGTGGTCGAAAAAATTGACCCCAGCCTCGATCGCTGCGCGCACCGCCCGCTTGCCGTCCTCAGCCTCGACGCGCGGCCCGCCTTCGCTGCCTGCGAGCCGCCAGCAGCCGTAGGCGATGCGTGTGGGAATGAGGTCGCTGGTGCCGAGTGGTGGATTGAGTGTGAGCATGAGTCAGTATTCCCGCGCGAGTAGGTAGTCGGCGAGTGCGCGCAGGTCGCTGCCTTTTCCCCCGAAGATGGCGAGGCTGCGGTGCGCCAGTGCGGTGAGGCGGTGCGCTTCTTTGCGGCTCTTTTCGAGGCCGTGGATGGCGGGATACGTAGCCTTCTGCGCGTGGACGTCTTTGCCCGCAGTCTTGCCGAGCTTCTCGCTCGACTGCGTGACGTCTAGGATGTCGTCAATGACCTGAAATGCGAGGCCGACGCTCTGGCCAAACGTGGTGAGCGCCTTGAGCTGTTCGGGCGTGGCGTTTGCGCTCATGGCTCCGAGGCGGATGCTGCTGGTGAGAAGCGCCGCCGTTTTGCACCGGTGGATGTATTGGAGGTCTGCGCCGGAGAGTTTCTTGCCTTCGCCTTCCAAGTCCGCGACTTGCCCGCCGACGAGCCAGCGACTGCCGGAAGCGTGGGCGAGTTCGGTGATTTGTGCGGCGGTGCCGTAGCGTTTCGAGGGCGCCGCTTTTGCCAAAATCTCGAACGCCACGGTGAGCAGCGCATCACCCGCGAGGACTGCGACGCCGTCGCCGAAGACCTTGTGGTTTGTCGGGCGGCCGCGGCGCAAATCGTCGTCGTCCATGCACGGGAGATCGTCGTGGATGAGCGAGTAAGTGTGGATGCACTCGACCGCGCACGCCGCTGGCAGCGCGGCATCCAGCGAGCCGCCGCACGCTTCCGCAGCCGCAAGCGTGAGCACGGGGCGCAGCCGTTTGCCTCCGGCAAAAATGGAGTATCGCATCGCCTTGTGGAGCGTCACGGGCTTGACGGTCTCTTTCGGCAAAAACCGGTTCAGCGCCCGGTCCACGACTTTCGTGCGCTGGGTGAGATAGGCCGCGAGTTCCATCTACAAGACGCCCTTGGTGCTCGGGATGCCAGTGACTCGCGGGTCGAGCTGACAGGCTTGGTCCACGGCTTTACTGAGCCCTTTGAACAGCGCCTCCGCCATGTGGTGCGCGTCGCGTCCGTAGAGGACTTCGGTGTGAAGATTGCACCCGCCGTGAACGCTAAACGCACGCATAAATTCCTCCACGAGCTGAAACGGAAAACCGTTGATGCTCCCGACGCTCGCAGGCACGCGATGCTCCAAAAATGGCCGCCCGGAGAAGTCCACGACAACGCGGGCGAGCGTCTCATCCATCGGCAAATACGCCCAGCCGTAGCGGCGCACGCCCTTCTTATCGCCCAGCGCCTTGGCAAATGCCTGGCCGAGCGCGATGCCCGTATCCTCGACGGTGTGGTGAAAATCCACCTCGATGTCGCCGACCGCATTTACCTCCAAATCGAAGAGCCCATGCCGCGCAAAGAGCGTGAGCATGTGGTCGAAAAACGGGATGCGTGTGGAGATGGTGCTAGAGCCGGAGCCCTCGATGGTGAGGGCGATGCGGATGTCCGTCTCGCCGGTCTTGCGGTGGATTTGCGCGGTGCGTGGCATGGTGAGTTTTACTGGTCGAGGATGTTGCCCGATGGGTCTTTGAACTTGTGCAGCGCCTTGCGGATGAGCGCGCCAAACGCAATGAGGACGGCGAGGATCACCCACGCCGCCGGCTTGGAAAAGAAAGACGCTTCTTTCTTCGGCTCCTCCTCCACGGCGGCGACGGGCGCAGGCGCAGGCGTGGGCTTCACAGCAGTGAGCGCATTCTTTTTTAGTTCATCCTCCAAGGCGATTTTTGCAGCCTCGGCGGCTGCCGCTGCGGCAATTTTATCGGCAGCCATCTTGTCGGCTTCGGCTTTGCGGGCGACAGTGATGGCGGTGATTCCGCGCTGCACTTGCTCGTTGTTGTTCCAGAACTGGCCAGCCTTTGCATACGCGGCTTCCGCTGCGGCAAAATCTCCGGCGGCGACTGCGACCTTGGCCTTGTCCACCTCTTTGAGCGACTGCCGCATCTTATCCACGTCAAGGCCATTGATGCGGCTGAGTTCGCTGCTCGCTTTAGACGAGAGTCCGACCAAGCTCTTCTCGGTCGCCGGGCTGAGCGGCATCCACTTCACGCCCGAACGCTCGATCGCATCTACGTTTGCCGCAGTGCGTTTGCGCAAAGACTCCAGTTCGTTTTTCGTCTGCATTTTCTGGAAATCGTTGAGCTTTTCGAGCGTCCGCTTTTCCTCGTCCATCTGGGCTTTTAGCCTCGCGAGCGCGGCGTCGGAAGCCCCTTTGAGCGCGATGAGTGTGCGGCGTGCGATCTCCACGGCATCGGGATACGCTGCCGATCCCACGGCCACCTTTTCCAACTGCTCAAACGTCACCATCGCGTCCTGTGCGCGCCCTGCGGCGGCATACTTTTTGAGCTGGCGCAGGTAGGAGTTGCCGAGAACTTGCACGCGCTCTTTTTGCACCTCCTCTTTCGAGAGCCACTTGCCGTCGAACTTGAATTCGCCCGCATCCACGCGCTTCTTTTCGGCTTCGATTGCCTCGATGGTCGCCTTCGCAGGCGCCGCACTCGCGCTCTCGGGAAACTGAGCGACGAACCCCTTCAGAGCGGTGATGTAATGGGCATACGTCGCAGGGTCGAGCGAGTCTTCGCCGAGTTTGAAGTCTTTCACGATGGCCCACGCTTCGATGTCCGGCGCTGCTTTCTCGACCTTCTCGACGTCCGTCTTTTTTACGGTGCGGTCATCTTTGATGGACGCGGTGACATTGTATTGGATGGTGATCTCCGTATCCGTCTCGCTCAGGATTTTCCCATCAATACGCTCGCCGCCTTTTAAGATGACGGTATCGGCAAGGACCCGCGTCGTGAGAAGGACGGCCGCCAAAGCGGTAGAAAAGTAAAGGAGACGAGTTTGTTTCAGCATTAAGACGAGGGCGGAATGAAGCAGACGAGCTGGAAAGGAAAAGGATAAACCGGATCGGCGCGGCGTCGCGCTATGCCCTCGCATTGTCAGTTTACTCCCCCGCTCCACCCCGGTACACGCCTTGGCGACACCATGGCGCTGAAAGCAACCATCTACAAACTCCAGGTCGAGCTCGCCGACATGGATCGCAATCTTTACGGCGACTATAGCCTCACCATCGCCTCGCACCCTTCGGAAACCGAGGAGCGGATGCTCGTGCGCATCCTCGCTTTTGCGCTGAACGTGCCTCCGAACAACGACCTTGGAGACTTGGAGTTTGGAAAGGATATTTGCGACACCGACGGGCCGAGCCTTTGGCAGCGCGACCTCACAGGGCAGGTCGAGCATTGGATCGAAATCGGCCAGCCCGATGACCGGCGGCTGATGAAGGCCAGCGGGCGGGCAAAGCAAGTGAGCGTCTATTCTTTCAGCAGCAGCACGGCGATCTGGTGGGCAGAGGTGGCGACGAAAATCACACGCGCCCGGAACATCACCGTGTGGCAAATCCCTGCGGAGCAAAGCAAAGCCCTCTCGGGCTTGGCTCAGCGCGGGATGAAGCTCCAAGTCACCGTGCAGGACTCCATCGTGTGGGTCGGCGACGGCACGCGCTCCATCGAGATTACGCCCATCCGCCTCCTTGCTGCTCAATAAAGCACTTCCTCTTTCTCCTGCTCGCCGCCTTCACTTCGCCGCTCGGCGCTGCGGAGAAAGACCGCGCTACCGCGCCGCCTTCTTCTTCTCAATAACAGCGTAGGCGTTGTGATTGTGGATGCTCTCGTAGTTCTCCGCCTCGACGCGATACCATGTGATGTTGGGCTCCACATTCGTCGCCGCGGCGATCGCGCGGACGAGGTCTTCGACAAAGACCGGGTTGTCGTACGCACGCTCCGTCACCGCCTTTTCGTCGGGACGCTTGAGCAGGCTGTAAAGCTCGCTGCTCGCGCTTCGCTCGACGAGGGCGATGAGTTCTTCCACCCACACGGGCTTTTTAAAGCGGACGCTGTAAGTCACCTGCCCGCGCTGATTGTGCGCCCCGCGCGCCGAGATGGCCTTGCTACACGGGCATAGCGTGGTGACGGGCACGATGACTGTGACAACGAAATCAACCCGCTTCGCTTTCACCTCCGCATCGAACCGCACGGTGTAATCCATCATCCCCGGCGCTTTGGTGACGGGCGCATTTTTCTCGATGAAATAGGGGAACTCAAACGTGACATGCGCGTTTACTGAATCCAGACGCTTCGTGAGCGCGCGGAGGATGTCGGGAACGTTGTCCACATGCAGCTCGGGGCCAAACTCGTTGAGCACCTCGACGAAGCGACTCATGTGCGTGCCTTTGAATCGCGACGGGAGATCCACCGTCAGCGTGCAGTTGGCGACCGTATGCTGGAGGCGACGCGCCTTATCCCGCACCTGCATCGGGTAACGCAACCCGCGCACGCCGACGCGATCAATCGCGATCCCGCGCCGGTCTTTTTGGTTCTGCGTATCCTGCAAATGCTGAAGTGGCTCCATGCACACTGTTCTTTCAAGAAACGGCGGACGGTTCAAGGGCAGGGATTCGCACATGACAAACTTCCCAAGTGCTCGCTTCTATTTCTTCGGCTCCACGTCAGCGATTCGGTAGAACCGGGCGGCGTTCGTGTGGAATACCTTTTCCGAAACGCCGCGCCCTTTCCCGTCGAGATACGCCTTAGTGAGCCGCAGCACGGATGCGTAATCGCCCGTGGCCTCCGTCACCGGCCAATCGCTGCCATAGACCAGACGGTCTTCGCCAAAGCATTCAAACACCAGATCCATCACTGGTGTGTAAAAGCGGATGTCCT
>CAMDQC010000051.1 GCA_945905735.1 Prosthecobacter debontii
CGCGGGTTGTTCCTTCGCGCGGCCATAGAGCGCGGACACTTTGCAGAAGACGTTCTGCGATTGGGCCACGGCCCTCATGCTCTTCACCCACTCGAGATCGAGCGGTAAGCCGTCGAGTTTTACATTGCCGAAATGGTCCAGAATGATCCGGAGATTCGGCACTCGCTTGGCCATCTCAGCGATCTCTTCAAACCGGTATTCGCCCACGAGAAATTCGATCGCCCGCCCCTTGTCGGCGGTGAGCTGCAGGTCGCGATAAAATGCGTTCGTCAATGTCTCCTGATACCGCCCAGATAACCGGTAGCCAACATACCGCGTGTCTTCGCAGAGCTTCGCAAAGAGCGGTGCAAACTCGGGCGTGCCGACCACTTTGGAGAGATTCCCAATGACCCCGCGGTAGAGCGATTTATCGTGCGCGGTAATGTCGAGATTCCATTGGTTGTCGGGCAAGCTTTGACCGGCCTGAACGACGACGATTCCGCCCACCAAATTCGCTGCCGCAATCGGCGCATGATCCTTCGGGAGAAAATCCCGATTCAGCACCTTGTCGTCCTTTTTGATCCAGCCGAGCCCCTCGGGACGGCTGATGTCCCACAAGTGAACGTGGCAATCAATAATGGGGACCGCCGCCACACCGTGCTTCGGTATCTCGTCCGTCGGCTCAACGGCTTCCGCGCACCAAGCGAGAAGAACGAAACAGCCCAAGCGAGTTGCCGCGTGTAGAGTCCGGCAGAATGGTGATTCTTTGTTCATCAAATAATTGGTTCGGAGCGATTGCCTCCCCATTTCCTCATGCGACGACTTTCCCACCGCAACTCTTTTCTTCCGAAGCACAGTCCGCAAACGCTACTGCGCGGGCAGCGGCGCAGCGGGATGGGCGGCGGATCTGGAAACCTCGCGTCTGGAGATTTCCGGCGACGCGCAGGAACTCAGGAAGCAAGCCATCCCTGCGAGCAGGAAGAAGGTGAAACGTGTGGTCATAGTTTTTGCGAAGTGACGGTGAAATCGGTGGCGAGGCCGACGTGCTCCCAAGCAGCGCGTTCACGTTCGGCGTCGGCAAATTTCTTGCGGGTCTTGTCGTTTGCGTATTTGCCGAGCACGAGGCGAAGTGGCGGCGTTTCGGATTCCACAGCGGCGATGATAGCCTCCGCCGCCCTAGCGGGGTCGCCGGGTTGTTTGTCGGCCATCGTTTCAAGAAACCGCGAAAACTTGCCGCTCGTGCGGTCGTAGTCGGCGATGTGATTCCCAGCCCGTTCGAGGGAGCGTGCGATGAAGTCGGTGCGAAATGGTCCCGGCTGCACGATGGTCACTTTGATCCCCAGCGGCCTCAGTTCCGCGGCGAGCGATTCCGACAATCCTTCCAGCGCCCACTTCGCGGCACCATAGATCGAAAAGCCGGCGTAGTTCGAAATCACCGCTGCGGCGGAAATATTCACGATATGCCCGCTGCCTTGAGCCCGAAGAACCGGCAGCGCAGCGCGGATGACTTCCGTCGCGCCGAAGAAATTCGTATCGAAGTTGCGGGTGATTTGCTCCGCGCTGAGTTCTTCGAATGCACCCACGAGGCCGTAACCAGCGTTGTTCACAATGACATCGAGCCGCCCAAACGCTTCCGTCGCCTGCGCGACCACGGTCTTCACCTGCGCCGCGTCCGTGACATCGAGAACAATTGCGCGGCAGGTGTCCGGGAACTGCGTAGAGAGTTCAGCGAGCGCGTCCGTATTCCGCGCCGTAGCCACCACTCGCTGACCGCGTGCAAGCACGGCTGCCGCAAGCGCAGCACCGAATCCGCTGGAGCAACCAGTGATCAGCCAGACACGCGATGATGTAAGTATTTCGTCCATTGATGATAAATTGGTGACTCACTGGCTACGCTCCCAAGTGCCCTATAGATGTCGGAAACTAAAGATGGCGCTCAAATTTGCGCAATCTGACTCCCCCGAAAGCAGCCGCGTCGATGCGAGCGACGTAGAGCAACCGCATGAAACCTGCGCAAATTCAACTCGCCCGCCGCCGCTTGACGCTCGGCATTTTGAATGTCGGCTTCTGGGTGCTCGCTGCGTGCGGTGGGCTTTGCTGGCTGGTGATGTGCCGCCTAGACCCGCCAAAAATGGGACTGCTGATTGCAATCAGTCTAGGGGTAATTGCGGCGCAAGCAGTGTTTGATTTTGTCGGTGGCGTGACATTGATGCCCGGCCCGCGTCCGTCCGGGATGCGTTTCCTCCGCGGCTGGTTGCGCGGCGTTCTCGGCCACACGCTCATTCTCGTCGGCGTGGGAATCGTGAGTGCGATCAGTCTCCGGTTCACGGGTGGATTCGGCGCGGGAATCTTGTTCGGCACACTGGCGCTGACACTTGGCCGGCGGCACCTCCTACGCGTCATCGGTGGTGGCGCGACCACGGAACTTGCGCACGATGGAGAACCCATTCTCACCGCCGCACTCAGCGACCCCGCATTCACCGGCGGCATCGTCGGCATCGGTGATCGTGCGAGAAGCCTTATGCCCGAAAGCTGGATGCACGCGTTGCCAAAGCCAGAGCTCGCCGCCGAATCCAGCCGACGCCAATGGCAGATCGCAAATTCGCAACCCGCGCGCTCTCTCCTCCTCATCCTCCTTTGGAATATGCTCGGCACTTTCATCGGCACGCACGTCTTCCAGCTCGCCGCCCGCCCGCCCGCCGCCGCGCTCTTCGGCCATGCGTGCTGGATGACCCTCTGGGCCTTCGCGAGCCTGCTCGTGCTGCCCGCCCTCAGCCGCAAAGCCGTTCTCGCCGCCGACCGCGCCGCTGCCGATTCCGGGAACGCCCCCCGCGCCTGGATCACGCGCTTCCCCGAGATCATCGGCGAAGACGGCAGCCCGAGCGCCGTCGCGCAGACCATCTTTTACCCCGTGCCCTCAGCGGAAATCCGCCTGCGCCGACTCACACAACGCCCCGCCGGCTTTGTCCCCGGCAATCTCGCCCGCAACAATCTCTACTACTCTTGGGCGACATTCACACTGCTTGGCCGCGCCGTTCACTGCAACGTCGGCCGCCCCGCGCTCTGGGTCTTCCCACCATCCGCGTGAGGCCCTCCCGATCAAAGAAAACGTCCGCAGAACTGAGGTATGCAGCGCAACAAAAACCCCGTATTATCGCGCCTTGAACTTCGTCCTTATCGTCATCTCCGCTGTGTCATTTCTCGGATACGGGTCGGCGTGCTTTCTATACCCACCGATGAAGCGAGAGTTCGAGCGCTACCGCTTCGGCTCGCAGCGCATGCTCGTCGGCGGGCTGCAAATTTGCGCCGCAATCGGCCTGCTGGCAGGGCTCAGTCAGCCGTGGATGGGACGCGCTTCAGCGGCTGGGCTCGCGCTCATGATGCTCGTCGCAGTCGGCGTCCGCATCCGGATCAAAGACACACTCCTCCAGACCATCCCCGCCCTCCTCTACCTCGCGCTCAACGCCTACCTCAGACTCGCCGCGTTCTGATTTCTCACGCCCCCGCTAAAGCAGCGCGATAGCAGCACACATCGCCAGCACAGCGATGGATGGCAGCGCTTTCTTGATCGGGTCCTTCACCTTGAGATGCATCACGAAAGCTCCAACCATCAACAGCCCCAAACCAATCGCCGCCGGTTGAGCGATGCTGTGTTTCCAAATGGCTGCGATGAGCGCGAGCGCCAGACCCACTTTCAGCACGCCGATCACGCACATGAACCAAAACGGAAGCCCATAAGCGGCGAATTCCTCGCGAAGGCTCTTCGCGTCCCCACCGCGAAATGGCGTGGCCTTGCCCGAGCGAAGGAGCCAGACATTGAGGATCCCAAGGGCGACGATGATTTGTAAAACGATAAGCAAGTTTTCCACTGTATGCCGAAGACCATGGGCAGCGTCGTCAGGGTTCGCAAGCCAATCAAATCTACAAATTCAGGGATGGGTGCGATTGTTCCCAAACGCCGCGCGGCGCGAGCGCGAGGTGCATGGAGCTTCTCGCGTTCCCGCCTTTGCAGATTTAAAAATGAACGACCTCCGACGCAGTGCATCGGAGGCCGTTGTGAGTTTTTGATTCCGTGCGCCGGTTATGCGCGGCGGCGGCGTTGCAGGCCGAGGAGCATTCCCATTCCGCTTAGCAAAATGAGCGCGCTTCCGGGCTCGGGCACTGCGGTGAGGACGACGTCGTTGAGGTCGCTGCCTGCTGCGTAGCTGATGGTGAATTCCTGTGCGCTCACGAAGAAGCTCTCACCTTCTGACAGGGGTTCGCCGAGGTAGGTGAAGCCGAATCCGCCGAGGGTGATGGCGTCCGTATCGTTATTGCTGATGAGGGTGAACGCGTCGTTGTCCGCAGGATCGAATACTCCGAGGTTGATGGTCAGTGCGGTATTCGCGGTGAAGGCCACGGTTCCTCCGACGGCTAGCTGGTCATACTGCGTTCCGACGGTGACGCCGGTGATTTCAAACGCCGCTGTGCCGCCGGAGAAGGTAGCGTTGCCGCTGCTCAAGATGCCGGGGCTGAGGCCAGGAGCCAGCGTGCCGCCGGCGAGGACGATCGGCCCTGTCGTGCCGCTGCCGCCGAGTGTGCCGCCTGTGTTTACCGTCGTCGTGCTGCCGCTGATGCTGCCGCCGACTCCGACGAGCAGGGTGCCGTTATTGATGGTCGTCGTTCCGGTGTAGGTGTTCACGCTGGTGAGGGTTTGGGTGAGCGCGCCATCTTTTACTACGTCGATAACACCGAGCCCGCCACCGCCGAGAATCGGTGTGTTGCCCGATGTCTTGTCCACCGTCGGATTCAAGGTGAGCGTTGACGGAGTGCCGGTGTTCAAGTTGACGATGCTCATCGGGGAGCCTCCGGTGATCAGGCCGTTCAATGATTGATTGAAGCCAGCGAGGTCGAGCGCGGTGCTCGTTCCGGTTGTACCAAAGCCGGAGATGGTCAGGTTCGTGGGCAGCCCATTATTGATTCCGAGGCGGACGCCCGCGTAACTCCCCGGTGTCGCCAGACCAGTAAATACCTGCGAATCGCCACCAAAGGAGTTGCCCGCATTTGAGAGCGTGACGAAATCGCCAGCGAGGCCGCCGGCACGGAACAAGATGTTGGCGGTGGTGATGCCCGCTCCTTGGGTAATCGCGCCAGCGAGCGTGAGTTGCGCTCCGTCCTGGGTCCCGATGCGGGAAAGGCCATTGCCACTCAGCTCGATGTCGCCTGCAAAGGTGTTGTTGCCGCTCACCGACTGAATGAAGCCGCGATTGGCTATAGCGAAGCCCGTGAGCGCGGCAGTGTTGCCGACTCCCGAGCCAATGATCTTCTCGGTCGTGGAATAATTGATTCCACCCGACAAGCCCAGCACACCGCTCACAGCGGCACCACCCGTGCCGGTGACCGTGGTCTCGTTGCCCGTGCCGGTGGCACCGAGGGCATTGTTGGCGGTGACGATGAGACCTCTTGCGGAGCTGATGACTGTGGCACCGGTGTAAGTGTTGCTGGAACTACCGAGGGTCAGGGTGCCGCTGGTGACGTTCACGCCGCCAGTGTGGGACAGCGCTCCATTCAGTGTTTGAATCGCACCGCCATTCGTCAGTATCCCGGCCCCACTGATTGTGCCAGAGTATGTCTGGGTGCCGCTAGCAAGGGTGAAGGTCTGCCCGGCGTCGATGGAAACTGTGCCGCCAGTAGCGCCGCCGCCAGTGAGCCCATTGATGCCTTCGGTGGTCACCACCTGCAATGTCGCTCCCGCAACATTCGCCAGCGTTACTAGCCCGGTCAGCGCAGCGCCGCCGCTGGCCCTGAGGGTGCCGCCATTGATAGTGGTCCCGCCGGAAAACGTGTTGGCCCCGGTGAGGGTGAGTCGGCCACTTCCGGTTTTCACGATCGAGCCGGTGTTGGCGATAATGGGAGTGACTGTCAGGTCGCTGTTGGCGTCGGTTCCGAGGGCTACGTCGAAAGTTGCGACCGCAGAACCGAGATTGAATCCAAACGCACCACTGGTGGTGATGAGTCCAATGGTGTTCGCCGCGCCGCCATTGGTCGTGATGCTGAACGGCGTCGAGGCTGCATTGTAGTTTCCGGTGGATACCAAGACCGAACCGCCCCCGACGGAATCGAACGTGTAGTTTCTGCCGTCGTAAATGGTCTGATTGCCAGTCGTGCCGGTGATCCGGAGAGTTGCTCCGTTGTTGATGTTGATCTGAGTGCTCGCGTAAGGGGCTCCGGTCACATTCAAAGAAAATACAACATCGCCGCCATTGATCGTGATCGGTCCGGTGAAGGTGTTTGCAACCGAAGATGTCAGTGTTCCTGCGCCGTTCTTGGTCAGGCCACCCGCGCCGCTCGCGGCACCAGCGAAGCTCACTGCGTTGCCATTGGTATCAATCACCCCGGTGCTCGTCAGGGTGACCATGCGCGTGCTGGGCGAGGTGATGGTTCCGCCTGCTTGAAGGGTGCCGCCATTGAAGATGAGAGTGTTGGTGGCAGCGCCTGAACCGAGGGCACTGGTTGTATTGGCGTTCAAGATGCCCCCGCTGATGGTGGTGGTGCCGGTGTAAACGTTTGCGCCGCTGAGCGTCAGCGTGCCGGTGCCGGACTTGATGACGTTTGCGCCGGCCACAGTGGCGTTGGGTCCGAAAACACCGCTTGCTCCTGTAGCGCCGATGACACCACTGAGTGTGCTGTTTCCGCTCCCGGCGAAGTTGAAGCCAGCGCCTGCGATTCGAACATTGAAAGTGCCAGAGGTATTTAGATTACCTGTCATCGTGGTAGTGGCAGCAGCGCCTGAGTTATTGTGAACGTATCCCGCCCCGCTGACGTCGTTGGCGTAGGTAGCGCCACCATCAACCAACAGTCCGCTGCTCAACGCAGTAGTCGCACCTGAAGCAGGCAAACTAATCAGTCCGGTGCCAGCTCCCAAGGGTGTAGCAGCGTTAAGATAAAAGAATGCCCCAGCATTGACAGTGGTGCCGCCGGAGTAGGTATTCAAATTACTTGGGATCTGCATGTTGTTTGTGATGACAACTGCGACCTTTCCCCCTGGCGTGGAGGTGCTATCGGCAATCGTGAGAAAACCAACATCCGTAACGGCGGTTGCTGTCAAAGTCAGAACCGAGGTGCCGCTCCCTGAATTATTAGCGACCGTGCCGACCCCGCTTCCTGCGGCCAAAGTGATGGACTGATTCGTGCCGTTGAGGTCGAGCACCGCCCCGCTGCTGACAGCAACCCTTGCCGCAACCGGCCCCAGCGTGCCTGCGCCGCTCAGTTTCAAAGTGCCTGCGGCGACGGTGGTGCCGCCGGTGTAGGTATTGGCGGAATCGATCGTCAGCAATCCGGCACCGAGCTTGGTGACAGAGGTGCTGGTGTTGTCGACAATGGCGGAGGAAATGGTGAGTCCGCCCGAGGTGTTGTTCTGGATGATGGCCAGATTCTGGTTGGCGGCACCAGTGATTGTTCCACCCGTGATGGTGGAGAGATTGCTGCCGACGGCACTGCCAACTAGGATGCCGCCTGCGTTGATGGCATTGGAGCCGGCCGCCAGAGTCAGGGTGTTCGCGGCTGGGGAATTGAAGCGCAAGCTGTTGCCGGTGATGGCGGCATCAATGACGCCAGCGCTGTTGTCCACGTCGATATTGCCGTCTAAGTAATTGGCTCCTGTGGTGCCGGCCACACTGGTCAGGGTGTAGGAACCCAGACCGCTGATCGGCACGCCGGCGCCGTTGGCGACCGCCCATGTGTTGCCGAAGGTCAAGCCGGGCATGATGCCGCTGACGTTGTTTGACGCGAGTGCGGCGACGGTTCCGAAACCGGTGTTGGAAAAATCAAACGAGCCCCCGGCGCTGCGCACAACGGTGCCAAGATTCAAAGTATTTCCAGAAACCACTGAGATCTGCGAAGCGTTGCTGTTGATATTGGTGGTGGTGAAGTCCTGGGTGGTATTGCCAGTGCGCGTGTAGCTCAACGTTCCGCCAGCGAGCGTGAGGGTAGGGGACGCCAGTGAGCCGGTAGCTGTTCCGCCACCGAGATCAAGCGTGCCTGCGCTGACCGTGGTTGCACCGGTGTAGGTATTGGCGCCGGAGAGTGTCCAGGTGCCCGTGCCGGATTTCGTAAGCGAGGTGGTGTTGACCAAACCAGAGCTGGTGATTACGGCATTATTGGCAACAGTTGCGGCTGCACTTAAAGTCACGGTTCTTGTGGCGGCATTGATGGCGCTGATGGTCGTGGATGTTGGGATGCCGGTGCCGGTGATTTCATTACCCACCGTCAGGCCAACTACCGAGCCAAGCACCAGCGATGTGCTGGCGGTACTTGCGGCGGTGGCAACAGTTGTTCCCGTCGTTGTATTGTCAATAATCGCGCCGACGATTTCTCCCGTGCCAAGTGTTGAGCCTGAAAGGGTGAAGGTCTTGCTGCCGACGCCTGTTGCTCCCACTAAGCCAGTGAATTTCAAGAGTCCTGTGCCCGACTGGTCTATAACCGCTCCTCCGGCCGTGCCTGGGAGGTCGAGATTCCGGTCGGTGGTGTTGCCGGTGCCGATATACGAGAGAGTGGTTGTGGTCGTGCCGGTGCCAATGGAGATCAATCCATTCGCAGCATTCGTGGCCACGCCAATGGAACTGTTGCCAGCACCAACGGCACTGATGGAAGTGACAGCCAGGCTGCCACCGCTGACAAAGGTTCTCCCGATGTAAGAGTTGTTGTCGTTGGAAAGAGTGAGGGTGCCGCCTCCACCTTTGGTGAAATCAATCTGCTGACCGACAGTGCCGACGATAACATTGGTAAGAGTGAGGTTTGCGGCAGCGTTGGTGACGCTGATGATGGGGTTGCCGCCAAGAGCGCCGAACGTCATGCCGCGGTCAGTCGTGGTGGTGCCGCCAGAGTAGCTCAGGGTGTGTGTGCCTGCGCCCATCATCAAGAGGTTGGAAGAAGCATTGGAAGCCATCCCAAGGGAGCCCGCAACACCACCGTTGGTGAAAGTATTAATGGTGAGGGTGCCGGCGCTGATCGTCGTCACTCCGCCGTACGTGTTGGCACCAGAGAGTGTCAGACCGCCCGTGCCTGCTTTGGTTAAGCCTACATTTGCACCACCGCTGACGATACCGCCAAACGTGGCCGCGCTATTCACTGTGATGCTCCTAGTGGCTGCTCCCAGCGCCACGTTATTGTTGAAAGTCAAAGCCCCGTTATTGGTGACGTCGCCGAGGGCAAAATCGCCGCCAATGGTGATTCCTCCGGTGTATTTGCCAGACAGGTCGCGGGCGGTTGTGTTGTTGGAACGAATCGTGCCGCCGTTGATCGTGAGTGCGCCGCCCGCGCCCATTGCATTGACACCGCCAACGGCGATAGTTCCGGCGTTGAGGGTGAAGCCTCCGGTGTAGGTTCCGCCCGCAACCGTCCAGATGCCGTCGCCGTTCTTAATGAACCCGGTGCCAGCGGCGGTGGAGACGGCCTGAGTGCCAAAGTTCAGGTTCTTTCCGGTTGCGACCGTGATGGTCGCAACCGTGCCGCCCGTGCCGAGCGTGCCGCCTGCGGTCACGTTCACGTTTTCATTGGCCGTGATCGAGGCAAAGTTCGTGGTCGCACCCGTCAGGGCCAGCGCGGTTCCGCCGTTGTCCACGAAAACGGCGTTCGATCCACTCACCCAAGCCCCGGTGAAAGGACCTGCTACGTTGTTGCCCCAAAAACTTCCCGTCCACACGTTCCCTGCCGTCGTGGACTTGTAGAAGGATTGAGCTTGTGCCGTCGGAGCCGTAGCCACGAAAATCGCGGCGACGGCAGTAGCGAGCGGCAGGGAGAGGCGTGAGGCGATGCTGCGAGCGAGGATGGTTGGGCGTGTCGTGGAGCAGAAGGTTGTTTGCATAATTTTTGTTTGGAATTGGTGGGATGGAACGGCAGTCGTGGATTTAACGAGCAGAACGATAAAACGGAAACTAGTCGGCGAAAGATACCAACTAAATTGACTCAGAAAACGGCCCCCTACCGTAAAACGGCCGTCCCGCATCGGCAACCACTTTTCGGGGCATTTTTGCGGCAATACTCTTGTGACGACAGCGGAGGCGATTGGAGTAAACACAATGAGCCAAAAAAAGCAGTTGGAACCGCAGATTTCGCGGATTTCGCAGATTGGAAACACGTTGCAGTGAGTTTCCTCGACACTCTGTGGGTGAGTCGGCTCGCGTTCGCAAGTGTCTTGAAATCTGCGGTTAGTAGCTGCCGTTTCCAGGATAAAATCTACAAGTTCGGGGATGGGTGCGATTCAAGGCAACTCGCGAGCGCCTTATTTGTTTCTGGATCCCTGCACAGGACGTAAAAAGAATGCTTTTCCATATTCAAATGACCTTCAACACCGTCCTCTCAAATTTGGTTTCGGGCACATGACAGCCGCTGACGCACCACCATCCGCTCCCGACGTTTCGCAGCGCCTCGCTGCACGGATCCGGCCGGCGGGGAGTGCGGTGATGGTTCAGCGATGGAGCGACCTGCTTTTCCTGCACTGGGAATACTCTGCGGCGGAAATTCAGGCGACGCTTCCGGAGGGGCTGTTTGTCGATAAGCACGACGGCAAGGCGTATCTCGGCGTCGTGCCGTTTTTCATGCGGAAGATCCGTCCGCGCTTTCTGCCGGCAGTGCCGGGTATTTCGGATTTCATGGAGATGAATCTGCGCACCTACGTGCATGACCGCGCGGGCGTGCCGGGTGTGTGGTTCTATTCGCTCGATGCGAATCAATGGCTCGCGGTGAAAATTGCGCGGCGCTTTTTCCATCTGCCTTACGAACACGCGGAGATGAAGGCGCAGCGTACGGCGGAGGGTCGCATCCGCTACGAATCACTGCGCACCGGCGCGCGGGCGAACGGCTCGCGCTGCGTGTTTGAGTATGCGCCCGGCGCGGATTTGCCGCAGCCGGAGCCGGGCTCGCTGGAGTTCTTCATCGTGGAGCGCTACCGGCTTTATTCCAGCGCACCCGATGGTCTGCGACGCGGCGCGGTTTTCCACGAGCCGTATCCGCTCTGCCGCGCGGAGGTGACGGCGTGGGATGAGAATCTGCTGCCGCTCGATGGCTTCGCCGCCACGGGGCGTGCGCCGGACCACGTCATCATGTCTCGCGGAGTTGACGTGACCATTTTCCCGCTGGAGCGCGTGGGAACCGTGTAACTTGGCTGCGACGACATGGAACTGCAGCAGAAACTCGATGCCTCAATGCTCCGGCCCCTGCGGATCTAGACTGCCAGAGCCCGCGCCAGAGCCCGCGCGGTTGCGGATTTTTCAGAAGCAGGATATTGGCAGACATCGCATGAACATTTCCAAGACATCTAGGCGCATCGAAAAATGGTGCTTGCTCGTGCTCGCGGCCATGCTGCCGGTGTCAGGGTTTGCGAATGTTTCCGGAGCGTCGGCGGCCAAGGTGAAACAGTTTTTTGCGGAGTATTGCACGCACTGTCATGGGGTGGAGAAGAGCAAGGGGAAGGTCACGCTGCATGGGTTTTCATTTGAGCAGGGCACGGCGGAGAAATTGAAATTATGGGAGCGCGTGCTGGAGGCGCTGGAGGGCGGAGACATGCCGCCGGACGAGGAGAAGAAGCAGCCGACGGCGGCGGAGCGGAAGGAAATCGCGGCGCTGTTCGCGGGTGAACTCCGGCGGCAGACACAGCAACTTGCGGCCACGGCGCCGCGCGTGGCGGTGGCGCGGCGGCTGACAAATTTCGAGTATGAGAACACGATGCGCGACCTGCTGGGCGTGGATCTGCGCCACAAGGAGAGCCTGCCGGAGGACCCAGTGAAGCCGTATCATTTCAACAACGCCGCCGAGTTCATGCTCGTGGGGCCGGAGCAGATTGATCGGTATCTGGAGTGCGCGAAGCGGGCGCTGGCCAGCGTCATCGTGGACCCGACGGTGCCGGAGGTGCGGAAGCAGAGGGGTGAGTGGAAGCCGGCGGGTGCAAATCGCGGGATGGGCAACGATGAGGTCGGGATTTGGGGCAACGGACGCGGTTCGGCGGCGCAGGGCATCGCGATTCAGAATCCGCCGAAGACCGGCGAGTTCCGCATCCGCTTCAAGGCGTCGGCGATCCTGCCCGCAGGCGTGCGCGAGATTCCACTGCGGCTGGTGATGGGCTACAACCTCGGTGAGAACAGCTCGACGCTGCGCGTGAAGCCGGTGGGCACGGTGCGGCTGCGGAATTCGCCGGATGCGCCGGAGGTTTTTGAAATGCGCGGTCGCATCGAGAATTTCCCCGTGCAGCCGGAGACTCCGACCAAGGGCAAACCCGTGCCGGAGCGGTTGCACATCACGCCGCAAAATCTCTTCGACGACGGCACGCTGAACGATGAAAACAACTTCCAAAAAACACGCGAACTGTCGGTGCCGCGCGCTGTGGTGGAGTGGATGGAGTTTGAATGTCCGCTGACCGCGGAGTGGCCGCCGGAGCCGCACAGGCGCATTCTTTTCGACTCGCCGCTGCGCGCCGCCGACCCGAAGGGCTACGTGCGAGCGGTGTTGGAGCGGTTTCTCGCGCGGGCGTTCCGGCGTCCGGCCACGGCGGAGGAAATCGCGCGCTTCACGGCCATCCACGAACTCGTGCGCCCGACCTGCGCGACCTTCGAGGAGGCGATGCGCGAGACGCTGGCGCTGGTGCTCATCTCGCCGCAGTTCCTTTATCACACCGTCGCGGATGGCGCGGTCGTGGCACCGCAGTTCGAGCTGGCGTCGCGGCTTTCGTATTTCCTGTGGGGTTCGATGCCGGATGAGGAACTGCTCCGCGTCGCGGCGGCGGGCACGCTGGCGCAGCCGCGTATCATGGAACAGCAGGTGTTGCGGCTGCTGGCGGACAAACGCTCGGCGGACTTCGTGGCGAACTTCACGATGCAATGGCTGAGCCTCGCGAAGATGAAGACGGTGCCCATCAACAAAGACCTCTTTCCGCGCTTCCTCTACTATGTGCCGCTCGGCGAGAGGGCGGGCACGGAGGAGCCGTATCGCCCGACGGTGCGGGATTTCATGCTGGATGAAACCGTGGCGTTTGTCGGCGAATTGATCCGCCACAATGCCAGCGTGCTGAACGTGATTGATTCCAACTTTGCGATGCTGAACCAGCGGCTCGCGGCGCACTACGGCGTGGAGGGCGTGCAGGGCGACGAGTTGCGCAGCGTGCCGGTGAAGCCCGAGCATCAGCTCGGCGGGCTGCTCACGCATGGCTCGGTGCTCATCGGCAATGGCACGGGCACCGCGCCGCATCCCATCTACCGCGCGGTGTGGCTGCGCGAGGCCATCCTCGGCGAATACGTAGCGCCACCGCCGGCGGAGGTGCCCGCGCTGAGCGATTCGGCGGGCGCGTCGGCGGAGAAGGCGCTCTCGATCAAAGACCTGCTCGTGAAGCACCGGCAGCAGGAGGCGTGTAACGACTGCCACGCGCGGCTCGACCCGTGGGGCGTTCCTTTTGAGCACTACAATGCGGTGGGGCAATTTCAGCCGATGGTGCCGCGCGAGGGCACGCGGATCCGGCTATTCGATCTGGAAAAGGACAAGTCGCTCGATGGCTACCGCGCCTATCTCCAGACGGTGAACACCGTCAAAATGGAAGCCGATGCGCGTCTGCCGAAAGGCCCCACAGTGGACGGACTGCAGCCGCTCAAAGCCTACCTGCTGCGCGAGCGTGCGGACGATGTGGCGGGGAATGTCATCCGCCGCCTGATGACCTACGGCCTTGGCCGCGAGTTGACCGTGCGCGACCGCTTCGCACTGGAAGGGCTTCTGGCGAATGCGAAGGCTAAGAAATTCGGGATGCGCGACATCATCATTGCGGTTTGCCAGAGCGAGCTATTTACCACGACGAGCCCCCTTAAAAAACCGACAGCCAACCTATCACGATGAAACCAAAATCCTGGCACCTGAACCGACGCGAATTTCTAAAAGGCGGGGGCATCGCGCTGGCGCTGCCTTTTCTGAATGGCATGAGCTGGGCCGCCGCCGGCCCGAAGCGCGCGCTGCCCAAGCGGATGCTCGTGAGCTACTTCGCCTACGGTGCCTATATGCCGGAGGCGCCCAATGGCCTGCCGGTGAACGGCAAGCCGCATCACGAATGGAGCTGGTGGCCGTGTGCGAACGAAGGGCCGCTCACCTTCAACAAGTCCTCCGAGCCTTTTGCGCCGCTGAAAAACGACGTCAGCTACCTGCGCGGCCTCGACCACAAGGGCGGTTGGAAAATGGGCGGGCACAGCAGCGGCGATGTCTTTGCCACCGGCGCCGACATGACGGAGACCCAGCGCACGAACAGCATCTCCATCGACCAGGTCGCGGCCAACGCGCTCGGCCACCACACGCGCTACGCCTCGCTCGTGCTCGGCACCGAGGGCGGCACCGGCAGTTACGGCAACTGCAAGACGCTTTCCCACCGCGGCCCCGGACGGCCCATCCCGTCCATGCAGCGCCCGCAGGAAATTTTCAGCCGCCTTTTCAATCCCTACGCAGGCAAAGAAGTGGAGGAAGTGCGCGCAGGGCTGAAACGCGAGGCCAGCATCCTCGATCTGCTTTTGGAAAACAGCCGCAGCATGAAGCACCGGCTCGGCACGGAGGACGCGGCAAAGATGGACGAATACCTCGACTCCGTCCGCTCGCTGGAGCAGCGCGTGGAGCGCACCAGCAAATGGACGCAGGAGCCGCTGCCGAAGATTGAAACCAAGGGGCTGAACCTCGAAGTCGCCTACAACCAGCCGCTGGAATACATCCGCTGCATGTATGACCTCGTGTTCCTCGCCTTCCAGACCGACTCCACGCGCTTCGCCACGCTCATGCTCGAAAGTGAACACTCGCAGAGTAGCGAGATGTGGAACTACGCAAACTACGCCCTCGGCTACAAAGGCGCCACGCACGACATCGCGCACAAGCGCCCCGAGGATTTCTCCGGTCGCTGGGATAATTGGCGCGCGCAGCAACACGCCTATTTCCTCCAGCGCCTGCGCGACACGCGCGAAGGCGAAGGCAACATGCTCGACCGCACGCTCGTCCTCTGGGGCTCCGCGCACCCGCACGCCTCGCACAGCAACCAAAACTATCCGCTGCATCTCGCGGGCGGTAACCATCTCGGCTTCAAGCACGGGCGGCTGCACAGCTTCGAGGGTGCGAAGAAAGTGCCGCTCTCGAACCTCTTTGTCTCCATGCTCAACGCCGTGGACGTGCCGACCGAGAAATTCGCTGACAGCACCGGCGCGATGACGCAACTCACGACCTGAGCCGATGCGCGCCTTTGCTAGAACGTTCGGCTTCATCGCCGCCGTACTATTTGCCAGCCTCGCCCACGCGGCAGCAGCCGACTTGCCGCGCGTGATGATTCTCGGCGACGAACTTTTTGCGCCAGCCGCCGCAGAGCTTGCGAAAGTGCTCAAAGGCAAAGCGGTCATCGTCCACGTCAAAATCCCCGAAGACCTGCCGCCCACCACTTCATCCGCGCTCGCCGCGTTTGACCGGATTGTGGGCAAGGAAAAGTGGGCCGTGATTCATTTTAATTTCGGCCTCGGCGACCTCACGCACCGCGCTCCCGGCATGAAGAGTTTTCGCGTGATGTCGAAGGCCGCCGGTGGAATCCCCGCCGCGACCGCCGATGAGTATGAACGAAACCTCGATGCCTTGGCCTCGAAGCTCGTTTCAACCGGTGCGCGACTCGTCTGGGCCAGCACGCCACCCATCACTAGCGCGAGTCGGGGCACCCGGATCGCCGCCAGCGAACTACCCTACAACCAACGCGCCGCTGCCGTCATGGCCCGCCACCGCATCCCCGTGAGCGACCTCCACGCTTGGCTCACCAAACAACTCGAGCCTCTCAAAGCGCGCGTCCCGGACGTGTCCAACCTACCGAAATCGTTCCCGTTCCACGAACAGATGCTCGCGGCAATCCTGCCCCTGCTCGGGCAATAAAGTCGCAATTTCCGAGCGGCCTTTCGTGCTGGAGCACTGGGACGAACAGAAATCCCCAACGCGCAAAGGAATCGATTTGAGCACAAAAAAGCCGGGAGCTTTTGGCCCCCGGCTTTTGTGAGTTTCTTATGCGGGTCGGTTAGACTTTCGCGGCGCTGTATTCCCAGCCAGCGCGGTATTTCGCGCGCTTGATGAACTTGTTCGCGTCTTCGTTGTTCGTGACTTTGAGCGCGGCGCTGTCCCATGCGAGGCGCTTGCCGGGGAAGCGCATGGCGAGGCCGCCGATGAGCGTCGTTTCGGTGAGCGGCACCGAGTAGTCGAAGTGTCCCATCGTCTCGAATTCCTTGCCGTTGCGAATTGCCTCGGCCCATTCCTGCTGCGGATTTCCTTGGCGCACGCTGCGGGTTTCGGTCTTCGGGATTTTGTCCGCCGGGAATGCGTCGCGGCGGCTCTTGGGCCAGAGCTGCATACCGTCGGCCTGGTCTTTCTTGTTCAAAATGACGCCTTCGGTGCCGACGATCATCCAGCCGCCGGCGCTGATTTTTCCGCCAAACGCCTCGGCCATGTCGATGGACGACGGGAACTCCGGGAGATACGGCGAGCCGTCCGGTTTTTTGCCTTCATACCATGTGAATGGGATGTCGCCATGTCCTGCGACGTTGGTGAATTCGAGCTTCACGACGGAGCCGGTCGGCCAGGCGATTTCGGTGAGGTCGTCCACCTGCGTCGCGGTGACGAAGCTCGGCACTTTCAGCCCGCACGCGACGAACGGCGCATCCATGAGATGGCAGCCCATGTCGCCAAACGCGCCCGCTCCATACTCGAGGAAGCCGCGCCATTTGAAGGTGTGGACGTTGTCCGAGTAAACGTCGTCAGGCGACTGGGCCAGCCACTTCTCCCAATCGAGCGTCGTGGGGACTTTGCCGGAGTGGTTCAAAACGGCGGATTTGCCCTGTGGCCAGATCGGACGGTTCGTCCAGACGTGGATTTCTTTCACTTTGCCGATTGCGCCGGCCTTGACCCACTCGGTGGTGACGCGGTTGCCCTCGTAGGTGTGGCCCTGGTTGCCCATCTGGGTGATGACTTTCTTTTTGCGCGCAGCGAGGTGCAGTTCGCGGTTTTCCCAAAGCGTGTTGGTGAGGGGCTTTTGGATGAAGAGATGCTTGCCGTGCTGGAGCGCGTGCATCGCGGCGGGGTAGTGCGCGTGGTCGGGCGTGCTGATGGTGACGGCCTCGATGCTCTTCATCTCGTCGAGCATCTTGCGGAAGTCCGTGAAGGCTTTCGCGTTCGGGTATTTCTGCTGCGCCTTGGCGAGCGTGTTGGCGTCCACGTCGCAGATGGCGACCATCTCGTTGCCCTCGGCGGCGGCAGAGGCGTCGCTATCGCCCTTGCCTCCAACTCCGATGGATGCGATGCCGATTTTCTTGCCCGCACCCTGGGCGCGGAGGAAGTTCGGGAAAGCACTGGCTGCGGTGATGCCGGCGATTCCACGGAGGAAGCTGCGGCGGGACGTTCTTGGGATATAGATCATAGTGTTGATTGGATTTTTTGAGATGCCGATTTGGCGAGGAAGGTATCCGTGGGCAGTTTGGAAATTAGCGGGAATTCCATGACGGAGTGAAAATGACGGGCGCATACATCGCTCGGGTGCGGAAAAACCAAAGGCGACTTTTTCAGGTTCGCATCTCAGAACGAAACTTTTTTCATAATCACTGATAGCCCTAGAATCCTTTATCCACCTTGATTTGCCGTCCATACCGCAAAATGTTGTGTCAACGACATGAAAATAATTGTTGACCCGTCTATCCGTTGTGGCTACTCCCACCGCCCCAGAGTGATGTTTATACCCGACTCTGCAATTACTAGCTCCCGAATGAATTTTCCATCTACCGCCTACTGCGGACGAAAGGGGGTGTCCCAGAATGGCTGCTAAAAAAGCTCCTGCAAAGAAAGCCGCGCCTGCTAAGAAGGCTGCTGCTCCTGCAAAAAAAGCCGCGCCTGCTAAGAAAAAGGCCGCTGCAAAACCTGCTGCAAAGAAACCCGCCGCGAAACCCGCTGCGAAGAAACCTGCTGCAAAGAAGAAGGCTTAATTGCCCGATTCAAAATACATGGGAGGCGAATCGTAAGATTCGCCTCCCATTTCTTTCGCCCGGAACGATAAACTTCCCCTCTGTTCGCTGAAAAATCCAAACGCCCCCATTGCGCCCCATCGACTCGGCTGCTACACCGCGCGGACTTTTTTCCTACGCACATGCCGAAAGATACTACTATTCAGAAAATCCTGCTCATTGGCTCCGGCCCGATTGTTATCGGCCAGGGCTGCGAATTTGACTACTCCGGCGTGCAGGCTTGCAAGGCGCTCAAAGAAGAGGGCTACACGGTCATTCTCGTGAACTCGAACCCGGCCACCATCATGACGGACCCGGAGTTTGCGCACCGCACTTACATCGAGCCGATCACGCCCGAGGTGGTGGAGAAAATCATCGCTGCCGAGCGGCCCGATGCGCTCCTGCCCACGCTGGGCGGGCAGACGGCGCTGAACTGCGCGATGAAGCTGCATGAGCTGGGTGTTTTAGAGAAATACAACGTCCGCATGATCGGCGCGAAGCCGGAGGCGATTCACAAGGGTGAGGACCGGCTGGCGTTCAAAAACGCGATGATCAAAATCGGGCTCGATATGCCGCAATCGGGCGTCGCGCATACGCTGGAGGAAGCGCGCATCATCGCGGCGGAGATTGGGCGGTTTCCGCTCATCATCCGTCCGGCGTTCACGCTCGGCGGGTCGGGCGGCGGCATCGCGTATAATAAAGAGGAGTTTGAAACCATCGTCGCGCGCGGCATTGATATGTCGCCGGTGGACGAAGTTTTAGTCGAAGAGAGTCTGCTCGGGTGGAAGGAATTTGAGATGGAAGTGATGCGCGACCACGCGGACAACTGCGTCATCATTTGCTCCATCGAGAACGTGGACCCGATGGGCGTTCACACGGGCGACTCCATCACCGTCGCGCCCATCCAGACGCTGACGGACCGGGAGTTTCAGCTCATGCGCGATGCGTCGTTCGCCATCATCCGCGAGATCGGCGTGGAGACGGGCGGCTCGAACATCCAGTTCGCCGTGAACCCGGACAACGGGCGCATGATCGTCATCGAGATGAACCCGCGCGTGTCGCGGAGTTCGGCGCTGGCATCAAAGGCGACGGGCTTCCCGATTGCGAAGATCGCGGCGAAGCTGGCGGTGGGCTTCACGCTCGACGAAGTGCGCAACGACATCACGCGCGAGACGCCTGCTTCGTTTGAGCCGACGATTGATTATGTCGTGGTGAAATGCCCGCGCTTCACCTTCGAGAAATTCCCGCAAGCCGACGCGACGCTGACGACGCAGATGAAGAGCGTGGGCGAGGCGATGGCCATCGGCAGGACGTTCAAAGAGGCGCTGCAAAAGGCGCTGCGGAGTTTGGAGATTAAGCGGTTTGGGCTCATCGGCGACGGCAAGGATGTGGAAGTGGACGACGACACGCTCCGCCGCAAACTCACCGTGCCAAACGCCGAGCGCATCTTTTTCCTCGGCCAAGCCTTCGCAAAGGGGATGACCGTTGAGGAGATTTTCGAGCTGACGAAGATTGACCGGTGGTTTTTGGAGAACATCAAACAGATCGTTGATGAGTTGCCATCTATTCGGAGTGCCTACGAGAAGGTTAAAGGGCTGCCGACGGACAAATATATGTCCGAACTGGCACCGTTGCTGGATCAAATCCGCCGAAGCAAAAAGCTAGGGTTTTCTGACGTGCAACTCGCGACGCTGTTGCAGAAAGACGGAAAGCTGTCGGCATCCGACATACGCGACTTACGCTACATGGCAGGCATCATCCCCACCTACCGCCTCGTGGACACCTGCGCCGCCGAGTTTGAAGCGTTCACGCCTTACTACTACTCGACTTACGGCGACGAAAATGAGCGGCGCGAATCCGGGAAAAAGAAAGTCATCATCCTCGGCGGCGGGCCGAACCGCATCGGGCAGGGCATCGAGTTTGACTACTGCTGCGTCCACGCCGCGTTTGCGCTGCGCGACATGGGATTTGAGACCATCATGGTCAACTCCAACCCCGAGACCGTCTCCACCGATTACGACACCAGCGACAAGCTCTACTTCGAGCCGCTCACGCTCGAAGACGTGCTGAACATCTGCGAGCAGGAGAGCGAAAATCTGCTCGGCGTCATCGTGCAATTTGGCGGCCAGACCCCGCTGAACCTCGCCAACGGCCTCGCCGCCGCCGGCGTTCCCATCATCGGCACCTCGCCCAAGAGCATCGAGATCGCCGAGGACCGCAAACTCTTCGGAGCGATGCTCGACAAACTCGGCATCCGCCAGACCCACGGCGGCACCGCAGTCACCGAAGAAGAAGCCGTCGCCGTCGCGGAAAAGGTGACGTATCCCGTGCTCGTGCGCCCGTCATTCGTCCTCGGCGGACGCGGCATGATGCTCGTGCACAACGAAACCGACCTTCGGCGATATGTGCGCGAAGCCGTGGAAGCCAGCCCCGGCGCAACTCCGGGAACCGCAGCAAACCCGATTCTCGTGGACCATTTCCTCGAAGACGCCACCGAGGTGGACGTGGACTGCATCAGCGACGGCGAGACCGTCGTTATCGGCGCAATCATGGAGCACATCGAGCAAGCCGGCATCCACAGCGGCGACAGCGCGTGCGTCATCCCGCCGTTCTCGCTGAGCGATGCCGTGAAAGCGGAAATCACCAGCGCCACCAAGGCAATGGCCCGCGAGCTGAACGTCATCGGCCTCATGAACGTGCAATTCGCCGTGCAAAACGAAACCGTTTACGTCCTCGAAGTAAACCCACGCGCCAGCCGCACAGCGCCGTTCGTTTCCAAAGCCGTCGGCGTCCAGCTCCCGAAGCTCGCCGCCAAAATCATGGCCGGTGCAAAGCTCGTCGATCTCGGCTTCACCACCGAAGTCATCCCGACGCACTACTCGGTAAAAGAAGCCGTCTTCCCATTCGCGAAGTTCCCCGGCACCGACATCATCCTCGGCCCCGAGATGAAATCCACCGGCGAAGTCATGGGCATCGACGCCAGTTTCGGCATGGCCTACGCAAAAGCGCAGATGGCCGCGCAACCCGCGCTGCCCAAGAGCGGCAACATCTTCATCTCCATCGCCGATGCGGAAAAGAACAAGGCCGCCGACATCGCACGGCAATACGTGGAGCTTGGGTTCAAGCTCTTCGCGACGAGTGGAACCGTGGCCGCTTTGGAAAAAGCCGACGTGCCCGTGACGAAAATCTTCAAGCTCAGTGAAGGCCGCCCCAACGCGCTCGACATGCTGAAAAACGGCGAACTGGTCATGGTTATCAACACGCCATCCGGCAAAGCAGCCCGCGAGGACGAAGTGAAAATCCGCAGCACGGCGAGCAGCAACCGAGTCCCCGTCCTGACGACTCTGCGCGCCGCCAGCGCCAGCCTCGAAGGAATCCGCGCCATGCGTGCAGGTTTCACGGTGAAGCCGCTCCAAGAGTGGCACTGACCGACGAAGAACAGGCGCTGATTCACGAAATCGAGGCAGCCTTTGACGGAGTGCGCCTCGAAGACGGAATCTCGCTGAACATGACGGAGTATAACGACTCCGGCGGTAGCGCGCCGAAATACGCCGAGCTGGCAAAATCCGACGAGCGCGAAGACTGGAGGCGCATTCCCGACGAAACGCTGGAAAATTTCACCGTCACGTTCTGCTTCACCGACTTGAAGGGCTTCCGGTTTTACATCCCCGCATACATGCGGTGGATCGTGCGCAATCACCGCACGTCGAGCTGCATCATTGGCGAGTTCACGATCTACGCGCTCAAGCCGACGCACTACCTATTTGCGAAAACATCGTTCGAGGAATGGTTCACCGAGCGGCAGTTCGCGGTGATTCTGCGCTTTTTGAGATTTGCTGCCGGAAACGATGACACGGATGCGGCGCGGAGTTTGACCAAATTCGCCAAGGCTTCCAACCGGATTACTCCGACTTAAATCGCGCGCCTATCCAGCTCCTCAAGTCCGTGATGACCACGCTCCGCGCGGCAAGCGCGAGCCCTCGAAGGTATCCGCGCCATGCGAGCAGGCTTCACCGTGAAGCCTTTGCAGGAATGGCACTTTGGTTGAGAGTTGAGAGACGCACCTACGCCGAGGGGACGCTGGCGCAGAGGTAGAGGACGGCCATGCGGACGGCTAGGCCGTTGGTGACTTGGTCGAGGATGACGCTGCGCCCGCTGTCGGCGATGTCGCTGTCTATTTCTACGCCGCGATTGATGGGGCCGGGGTGCATGATGAGGCAGTCGCTTTTGAGCTTGGCGGCGCGCTCTTTTGTGAGGCCGAAGAGCGCAGTGTATTCGCCGAGGGAGGGGAAGTATTCTTTGCGCTGCCGCTCGTGTTGGATACGGAGCAAATTCACCACATCCACGCTGCCGAGGATGCTGTCGATGTCGTGGGTGATGGTGACGCCAAGCGACTCCAGCGAGCGCGGGACAAGCGTAGGCGGGCCGCAGAGCGTGACCTTTGCGCCGAGCTTCGTGAGGGCGTGGATATTCGAGCGGGCGACGCGGGAAAACTGGATGTCGCCGATGATGGCGACGTGGAGCCCGCGAAGGTCGCCGTCCATCCGCTGCTTGGCCTCGCAGATGGTGTAGGTATCTAGGAGGGCTTGCGTGGGGTGCTCGTGCGCGCCGTCGCCTGCGTTGATGACGCTGGCGTTGAGCCGCTCGGCGAGGAATTGCGCCGCGCCTGCGCTGCTGTGGCGGAGGACGATGATGTCGGCAAGGAGGGCTTCGAGGTTGCGCGCGGTGTCTTTGAGCGTCTCGCCTTTCGTGAGCGAGGACGTCGAGGCGCTGATATTCACCACGTCGGCGCTGAGGCGAAATGCGGCCAACTCGAAGCTGATGCGGGTGCGCGTGCTGGGCTCGACGAACAAGTTCACCAGCGTCTTGCCGCGCAGGGCGGGGACTTTCTTGATGTCGCGCGCGCCGACGGTTTTGAAGTTCGAGGAGTGCTGGAGGATGAAGCGTATCTCAGCGGCGCTGAGGTCGGCGATGGAGGTGAGGTCTTTGCGGGTCCAGTTCATGGTGTGGTGTCGAGCCAGACGCCATCGGCGCTGAGTTTATCAATTTCTGCGAAGCGCACATACACGCGCTCGCCGAGGGAGGTGGGCACATTTTTCCCCACGTAGTCGGCGCGGATTGGCAGCTCTCGGTGGCCGCGATCAATGAGCACAGCGTATTGGATGCGCGCCGGGCGGCCAAAGTCGGCGAGGGCATCCAGCGCCGCACGGCAGGTGCGCCCGGTGAAGGCGACGTCGTCGGCGAGGACAATCGTCCTGTTTTCTAAATCATACGGGAGCTTCGTGGCGACGACATCTGGGACAGGACGGCGGGCGAGGTCATCGCGGTGCATAGAAATATCTACGACTCCGCTGGGGACTTCTGTGCCGCCAAAGGTGGAGACCAGCTTGGCTAGGCGCTCGGCGATGACGACGCCGCGACTGGGGATGCCGATGATGGCGAGCCGTCCGAGGTCGCTGTTGCGCTCGATGATTTCGTGGGCGATGCGGTGCAGCGTGCGCTCAATGGCGGCTGCGTCGAGGAGGAGGCGTGCGGTTGGTGATGGTGGATTACTATTCATGGTGCGTCTTTTGCGAGCTCTCGGGTTCGCATTAAAAGGCAGCGGCTGCGACTTATTTTAAGTCTGCTTGCTGGCGAGAATTTTCGAGAGTCTGTCGCCGCGCCACTTTCCACGATAGTTGAGAATCCAACTCAGCAGAGCTTTCTCAAAGCCAACATCGTACTTGGCGTTCTCACTCAGGAACCACTTGTGTTCGAGAATGGCGCTACGTTCCGCGAGAAATTCGCGGTAGAGAAGGGAGCCTTTGAGTAAATTGGAATCGGCGTCGCTCATGGTGGGCTAAGTTGGCCGGGGAAAGTGCCTGATTTTCGACTGGCGTCAAGCAGTGGTGCGCTATTTTTGCGGCGCGTCCTTGCGTGGAGTGGCGCTTTCCGTCATGTCCGTAGCTCTAGTGAATGCCTTACTTGCAGCTCTTGTCGCATCCGCGCTGATCGTCATCCAACTGTCGATCAGCGGGACGCGGCTGGTCTTTAGTCTCCCCGCGTATGCGCTGCTGGCGGTGGGCGCGCTGATGCTCCCGGCGCTCCGGCGCACGGGGCGCGAGCCGCAAAAGTGGTGTCTCGCCGTGGTGGCGGTATTTTTCTCCTACATTCTGTGGCGGGCGATGCACTCGCCGGTGGAGTATCTGGCGTGGGCGGACCTTTATATGGTGCTGGCGTGTTTGGTGGCGTATGGGATTTCGGCGCTCTTTTTTCAAAAAGCGGGCACGCGCATGGCGTTCATGGTGTGCGTGTTCGGGCTGGCAGTTCTAGAATCCATTTTTGGCATCCGGCAGTTTGCAGGGGATGGAGCGTGGATGCCGTTTGGCTTTATCCGCGCAGCGCAGCAGCGGGCGAGCGGGAGTTTCGTCAGCCCGATTCACTTCGCGGGCTTTTTAGAGGCAGTGGCTCCGTTTGCGCTGGCGATAGCGATCTGGGGGACGCGGCGGACGGCGGCTCGGTGGATGTGTATTTACGTGGCCATTTTATGCTACGTCGGCGTCGTGCTCTCGGGGAGTCGCGGTGGCTGGCTGGCGTCGCTCTTTTCGCTGCTCGTGCTTGCGGGGCTTGGGTTAATGGTGACGTTTAAGGCGGACCGCCCGCGTTTTCCGGGGGCGGTGTATGCGGCGATTTTGATGTTGGTTTTGGTGCCCGCGATTTCCTACCCGCTGATGATTCAAAGCGCGATGCTGAAGCAGCGAATCGGGCAATTAACCAACGTCGAAGCGCCCAAGGGCACCTACGACATCCGGCTGGCAAATTGGGCCGCCGCGCTGGACCAATGGCGCGAGGCACCAGTGCTGGGGACGGGCGCGGGGACGCACCTTTATTATGGGCGGCTGTTTCGGCGGCCAGAGCTTCAGCCGGACCCAGAACACGCCCACGGCGACTACTTGGAGCTGCTCGCAGAGTATGGAATCGTCGGTGCTGTGGGGATGTTCGCATTGCTCGCCGCACATGGACTGGCGGGACTCGGAGGGTTCCGAAGGCTGGTGAAAGCCCGGCAAGACGACCCGTATGGGCCGGGACTGCAATTGGCGTTTAACATTGGTGCGCTCACGGCGTTTTCCGCGCACGCGGCGCACGCGGTGGTTGATTTCAACATGCACCTGCCGGGCAACGCTATCTACCTGGCAATCCTCTTCGGGTTTCTCGCAAATTCTGGCGATGTGGAAGAACCCGCCCGACTCAGTGAAGGGGACGAGCCCGCACCGCCACCGTGGGGTCTCCCAAGCAAACTCGCCGTGTGGGCGACCGCCGGGATCGGCGCGTGGATTTGTGTTTCCGGTCTGCCAAAATTTCCCAGCGAGTATTGGTGCGAAAAAGCCCGCGTCGCCATACGGAATCGCGACCATGCCGCTGCGATCACTTACGGGCAAAAGGCGCTCGAGACGGAAAAACGGAATCCTTTTATATACCTGCACATCGGCCAAGGATACCGCTTCGCCGCCGCGAAACTCGCCCGACCCGCCCGCGAACCAGACCTGCTAAAGGCAAAGGAAGCATTTCTCTCGGGCCTCAATCTCTTTCCGCAGGATGAAGAGCTGTGGGTGCGTTACGCCCAGACCCTCGAAGGTCTCGGCGACCTGCGAGCCGCCGGGGACGCCTACCGCGAGGCCGTCAACCTCGACCCAAACCTCGGCGTCATCCGCACCCACTACAGCGGCTTCCTCCGGCGCGTGGGCCGGGAAGAGGAGGCCGAAGAACAAGCAAGGCAAGCATCCGCAGCATCATCGAAAGACCTCGATCCCGTCCCCTTGCAGCCACACAGCTTGGAATTAAGACATCAAAACGGGGCGATTGAATAAACATTTTTTGAAAAAGAGGTTGCGATCCTTCTCGAAGCGGAAGAAATATCCCGTCGTAATAATAAGCCGTATTTTATACCAAAATAGCCGAACATTTTCACAACATGAACTCCTTAAAAAATAAGCTCCAAATTCTCACCAGCAGAATCGCTCCAGCCGTCGCTGTGCTATCACTTTTCGCGGCAGGTCACGCGCAAGCCGACACTGCTGGCGTAGCCGCAATCAACGCAAAACTCGCGACCATCCCAGGACTCAAAGTGGGAACCACAGTCGCCACTGCGAAATCGGACCAACTCCTTTACGCGCTGAGCCTCGCGCTCGACGCGCTGCCAGCGAATGCCACTGCCACTAATTACGCAAATCTCGTCGAAGCCGCGCTCCAGAAAGACGCAGCCGCAAAATTCCGCTCCGACAAGGATAAAATCGCCGGCCAAGTCATCGCTACGGCAATCGCGAACAACAATCTCACCGACCCTGCAATCATCGCCGCAATCACGAAAGCGGTGTTCAATGTGAATGCTGGCGACCCAAAGGCCGCCCTCACCGCAGTAGGTCAAGGAGTAGCGCTCTCCGGCGCTATCAAAGCTTCGAACTCGGACGCTGCGGCTGCCATCGGCGCGGCAATCGGTGGCGGCGGAGCGGGAGAGTTCACGGGCGTCGCCTCGACACTCCTCTCCAATACCTCCACGGCCCTTGGGACAAGCGCATCGAAGGCGGCCGACTCTTTCGAGTCATTTACACAAGGATTTCTCGCCGATGAGTTTGCGACGGACGGAGAGCGTTCGGCAGTGGCATTAGCAGCATCTCAGGTAGTCGCAGCGAAAGTCCCAGCGGCAGCGGGCAGCATCATCGGTGGATTCATCGCCACGAAGGGCGGAGTCGCTACTTCGAGTATGATCACAGCCTACATGACCGACTCCAAGCTCGCGAAAGCACTCGGCGACATCGTCGGTTCCTCCATGGAGACCCATGCGAATAAAGCGACTCTTTTAACCGACCTCTTCGGCATCCCCGGGCTGAACGCAGCAAATAGACCCCTCATCGCCCAAGGAGTCCTGCGCGCTGGAAGTGCTGTTGATGCCACTGGAATCATGAACGCCTTCCTCGCCACGAGCCCCGATGTCGTCAAAGTCGCGGGCGTCGTCGCTTCCGGCAATGGGGACAACGAATCCAAACTCAGCACCATCGTAAGCAAACTCGCCGCCGGGCAAGACCCCGCAAAAGCCAAGCCTGCTATCGGTCTAGCAGTCATCTCCGCAGTGAGCCTGCTCAATCCCGAATCTGCTGACGCCGCGATTAAAGCGCTCATCGGAACTGGTGGATTCGCGGATGCGACTTCGCGAAATAATCTCGGAATCGCAATTGCGCCCAAGGTGACGTCCTACTCGGCAGTCGGCTTCATGGCCGCCGGAATTGCCGAACTGAATATCGCAGCCAGCCCGGCAAACGCGAATTCCGCCGCAGTCGCAACCGCCAACGCCATCGCCTCGAAAGCCTCCAAGGCAGCGACCGACATCGCCTACCGTGTTGCAGCACTCAGCACCATCACCAGCAAGCAAACATTCGCCGTCGCCCTCGCTGACGCGAACAACAAGCTGTCGCTCAACGCCGCAGTCGGCGCATCACTCGCAGACGAAACCAACGCTGGCGACATCACCGCGGCCGTCATCAACCGCCCGGCAGACAAAGGTGCGCTCGCCAAAGCGCCGCTCATTGCCGCCGCAGTCGCAAGCGCAGTGGACGAAGAGCGAGCCTCGGAAATCGCCTTCAAAGTCGGCTCCCTCGTCAGCGAAACAGGCACGGCAGTGGGCAAGCCGCTTAAAGCGACCACGTTTAAATCACTCGCGACAGCCATCGCCAAAGCCATTCAAGCAAAATCGGGTGTCACCACCGCAAATCGTGGCGACGAACTCGGCGAACAAGGCGCACTCCTGACGAACCTCATTATCCAAGCATTTGGTGGAAACCAATTGTCTGACGCGAAAAAAATCGCGGCACGTGACAAGATGATTGCGGACGTCGGCAGCGAATTCCTGAAAGCACTCTCGAAAACGTCTTTGGAAGAATCCAAGACGCTGGCAGCCGACCAAAGTGCCGCAGACGACATCGCAGGCAGCATCGCCCTCACCATTCACAGCAGCGCACTCCCCACAGGCCAACGCGCCGCATTGCTCGCCTCGACTGGTGTTCTCCAGAAAGCATTCCTCAAGCTCGCTGGAAAGGCCGGGACTGCTGATTCCAACGCACTAATCCAAGCCATTACGGACGTTCGCGATAACCCTGCATCCGTAGCCCTCGCATTCGAGGACGGAACGAAGTTCAGCGAACTCTCCACCACCTTCAACGACAAGGAAACGGACAAGCGCAACCGCTAAACCGCTTCCAACAAATTCACATAAAGGCCGGGCATCATCGCCCGGCCTTTTTTGTGGCTCCGACATGCACAGATTCACAGCCGCCATCATCTCCACCTTCTTGCTCTCAGTCTCCGTGCGTGCGGAGGAACTGCCCATCTTCACAAACGGCACTGGAGACTGCCACACCTACCGCATCCCGTCCCTTATCACGGCCGCAAACGGCGACATTCTCGCTTTCGCCGAAGCGCGCAAGAACGGCGGCGGCGACGCAGGCGACATAGATATCGTCCTCCGGCGTTCCACCGACGCCGGTAAGACATGGAACGCCCTGCAAACCGTATGGGATGACACCTCGAACACCTGCGGCAATCCATGCCCCGTCGTGGACGCAAAATCCGGCGCGATTCACCTCCTTCTCACTTGGAACTCCGGCGCAGAGCACGAGGGCGACATTCGCTCTGGCAAAGCCCCATTGGGTCGCCGCCCCTACCACACCGTCTCCACAGACCACGGGATCACTTGGACAAAACCCACCGACATCTCTGCGCAAGCCGACCGCTCCGAATGGCGCTGGTACGCCACCGGCCCCGGACGCGGCATCCAGCTCGCGCACGGCGCGCACTCAGGGCGATTCGTCATCCCTGCGAACCACTCGCGGGCCGATGGCACCTACGACGCGCACGCCATCATCAGCGACGACGGGGGCGCAAGCTGGCACCTCAGCGACCCTCTCGGCGACGGCGCGAACGAAAGCTGCGTCGTCGAACTCCCGGATGGCGCGCTACTTTTTAACACACGGATGCAGACCCACTCGCAAGGCACACGCGCCACCGCTCGCAGCACCGATGGCGGCGAGAAGTGGACGCCACTCATCCACGAAAAAGCTCTCCCCTGCCCTCGCTGCGAGGGTTCGCTTCTCCGCTGGTCATTCAGCAGCGCGGGCGAAAAAAGCATCCTCCTTTTCTGCAATCCCGCCGGCCCCGGTCGCTCAAATATCACTCTCCGAGCCAGCCTCGACGAAGGCACCACTTGGCCGCATAGCCTGAACATTTTCGCTAGAAAAGGCCCCGGCTACACCGCACTCACACCGCTTTCTGGCGATAATATCGGCGTTCTTCACGAGACGCCGAGCGGCATCGTATTGCAGGCCATCGCGCTCTCCACGCTGCTGAAGCAGTAAGGCCTACGCTTTTTTGACGATAAAGCCGAGGTTGCCCCAGCGGCCCCAGTAATGATGGGTCGTGGCTTCGGGGTCGGTCTGTCCGATTTTGTCGTGCTTGTAGGTATGGGTGATGAACTCAGTGAAGGCTGAGGAAAGGTGGACATCGTGGGAGACGAGCACTGAGGTGGACCCCGTTCTTCGGCCAGAGTTAATGGAAATTAAGCTATGGCGGAGAGACGTAAAGAAGTGATGGAATGGTGGTCGTTTCTGGTCAAGGAGATTGGTGTGATTCGCAGGAAAGGCTCCGATATTTTGCTCTGGAACGG
>CAMDQC010000052.1 GCA_945905735.1 Prosthecobacter debontii
CAGTTTTCATGTCTTTCTGTGGTCAGGTCTTTCACCTTCTTTCTTTGGTTATGTGCAGGCGCACTGGCTTGGGCGTCTCGCCCATGAGTGTGGCGCCTTCATGGGCGAGACGCCCAAGCCACTGGCATTATTCCACTTTTAATCACACCAGCACAAGCGAAGGGGGCTATCGGGCAATCTCCTACAGCCCGCGTGGATGCCGCAGCACGGTGTTCTTTGATGAGCGGGACTTTGTGCTCCAGCGGGGGCCTTCGCCAGCTCCGTGCCAGCCGGTATCGAGGCGCAGGCCCGCGATTTCCAGAAAGACGTGGCCGGACCTCGCGTAAATCGTGATCCATTCGCCGCGTCCACTGCGGCCATAGTTGCGGAACCCATCGGAAGTCAGACAGCCATCGAGCAGGTCCACTTCGCGAAGGACGTAAGAAGTCATGCCCGAGCAATCGTAGCCGGAATCCACGCCCTCGCAGCGCCCGCCGCCGTAGCGATAGGGCAGGCCGACGATGCGGTTGCCGGCGGCGATAGCGTCTTTCACCACATCCGGCGCACCCTCGGAGACTTCCGCCAAGCCATCCACGATGCGCCCGCCTTTCGAGGGAGAGTATCGGTAATAAACTGTGCCGCCCCCGGAACAGGCAGCGAGCAACAGGGAGGCGAGAACCGCAAACAGGATGGCGAAACGTGGCATGGTGCCTACATGCCCGACGCGGAGAAGAAATCCAGCTTTCGTTCGCCCTGCGTGACTTTCTCTGCGGACCGGCTACAAGGCTCGCCTTTCCACGTGTCCGACAAAGAAACGCCCAATAAAGCATCCAACTCCAAAGCCCGCAAAAAGCGCGGGTTCTTTGGCAAACTTCGCCTGCTCATTTTATGGCTCATCCTGCTCGTGTGCATCGCGATTCAGGCTCCGGTTTTCCCCCACGTCGTCCGTGGCGTGGTGAACTTTGAGGCATGGCGCAACGGCGTCGGCGTCACCATCGGCGCAGTGGAGGGGACGATCTTTGAGCCCCTCGTCCTCCGCGATACCGTGTGGACCTACGCCTCGCCCACTGGCGCTGCGACAAGGCTGGAGGCCCGTCGCGTTCGCGGGTGGTTCGCGTGGAGCAATATCTTCCCCGCGCCCGTCGCCGGGTGGATTCGCAATGGCGCGGCACAGCTCGGCGCAGAGCCGCTCGGCGGCAACGGCGTCTGGTGGCAGCGGCTGGAAATAGACGGCGTATCCGCAAAACTCGCGCTGCCCGCTGGCGCACCTGTGCCCGCCGGTTCCTCCGCGCCGTGGGTGGACCTCCGGCCCGGCGGAGATTGGCTGCGGATGCCGCTCTTTTTCGACCTGCGCGACGCCGACGTGATCATCGAGCGCGGCACGGAATTCATCCGCGCCAGCAATCTGAAATTCATCGCCAGTGCGCTGGAGCCCGGCCACCTCGTCGCCGGACAACTGACCATCAAGACGACTTGGTTTGCCAAGAACTTCCGCGAAGTGCGGGGGCGGACGAGCCTCGCAGGCACACGCATCACCGCCGCCGGGATGACGCTCGCGCCCGAGCTGAAAGTGAACACATTCAGCGTAGAGCTTGCCGATTTGCCGATGGGGAAAATCGCATGGGAAACTGCCCTCGACGCCTTCGGCGGCACGCTCGTCGCCGAGGCCGAAATCGCGCCCCACGACAAAGACCTCGGCCTCAGCGTGAACGGCAGATTTGCCAACATCAACCTCGGCTCCCTCTCCACATTCTTCGGCCTCAGCGAAGCGGCGGGCGGCGTCATCCGCGAAGGGACGTTCATTTTCCACGGCAGCCCGCGCGACATCACGCTCGGCGATTCGCGGCTGCGGCTCGAAGCGGATCGCGTGCAGTGGGAGTCGCGCCAATGGGACACGCTCGTGCTCGGCCTCTCCGTCGTCGAGCAGCGCCTCGTCATCCCCGAATGCAAGCTCAAGCAAGGCTCCAACGAACTCGCCCTCAGCGGCACCCTCGCCATGCCGCAGGTCGGCGCGAAGTGGTGGGAACTCCCGTTCGACCTCAAGATTGATGCCTCCATTCGCAACCTCACCGAGCTTTCCGCGCTGCTGCTGCCCGAGTTCACCTACACCGCTGGCGAGCTGTTCCTGCGCGGCTCCGTGAGCGGCTCCGGCGCAAAACCGAAGACCCTCCCGAGCTACGACGGCCAACTCATCGTCAACGGCAAGGGCCTGAAATGGCGCACCGCACCGCTCGATCACCTCACCGGCGCCCTCGTCTTCAAAGGACGCGAAGCACAGATCGTGAACGCCCAATTTGACAACGACGACGACTACCTCCGCGCCAACGGCACCGTGAGCCTCGACACCGGCGGCTTCGACGGGCGCGTGAGGGCATCCGTCCGCGACCTCCGGCTCTACGGCGCGCTCCTCGGCCCTCCCATCCTGCCCGCACCCGTCGCCGGCAGCGCCGCGATTTCATGGACGGGAAAATGGACCGACGACCAGCGGAAAGGCGACTTCACCGCGAAGCTCGGGCGCTTCCACCTCCTCGGGGCCAACGCTACTTACCCGCTCGACGCCGAACTTTCCGGCACCGTCGAGCGCGAGCAACTGCTCTTCGACAAATTCAAAGTCAGTCAAAACGGCACCACCCTCACCGCCGCAGTCGGCATCGGCCCCAGCCTCGTGAACCTCGGCAACATCCGCCTGCAAAAGAACGGCGAGACTTGGCTCGAAGGCGCAGCACTCCTCCCGCTCGACCTGTGGCAACGCTGGCCGGATGTGAATTTCACCAAGCTGCTCAACGAAGACACCGTGGGCCGCATCCAGCTCACCGCCAAAAACCTTCGCCTCGCCGACGCCTCGCAACTCACCGGTTTCGAGTGGCCGCTCGGCGGGATCGTCAACGGCACACTCACCGCCGACGGCGCGCTCAAGTCCATCAAGCTCGGCGGCGCATTCCAGCTCACCGGCGCGAAAATCCCGCTCAACTGGAACGGCAGCACCGTGACGGAAACCAACGCAGACTTCGCCCTCGACGGCAACACCATCACCCTCACCAAAGCCGAAGGCCGCCACCCCGAAGGCACGTTCACGCTCACCGGTACGCTCCTCCTCGAAAACCTCCGCGCCCCTCAGCTAAACGCCGTCGGCACCGGCACCCGGAAAGATCAGCCCTTCACGCTCAAGGCAGTCGGCCCCGCCGCCAGCGCAGTCATCACGCTCGAGGACGTAAAAGCAGAGTGACCTCCCGCGTCACGCAACATGGATCACAGCCTTAATCACCCCGGTCTCCGGCTTGATCCAAATCGGGAAAGCCTCCGGCACTTCCTCGAATGAAGCGTGGTGCGTGATCCACGGCACCGTGTCGATGCGCCCGTCCTCGATCAGCGAAATGATGCGCGTGAAATCGCGCGTGGGCGCATTGCGGCTCGCCATGAGCGTCAGCTCCCGGCGGTGTAGAAACGGCACCTGCGGAAACTCCAAGTTTTGCTGCGTGATGCCGACATACACGACCCGCCCGGCAAACGACGCAAACTCCATCGCGCGGACCATGGACTTGTTGTTGCCGGTCGCATCGATGACCACATCCGCCATCTGCCCATTCGTGAACTCAGCGAGCGCCTTCAAGTCCGACTCATCGCCGCGAACCAAGATGGTATTGGGCACGCCCATTTTCTCGCGGACGAAAGCAAGACGCGTCTCGCTAATGTCCATCACCACAGTATCCGCGCCGGAGAGCTTCGCAAATTCGACAACCGAAAGCCCAATCGGGCCCGCACCGATGACGAGCACCGTCTCGCCGCGCTTCGGGTTGCCACGATCGACCGCATGGCAGCCGATGGCCAGCATCTCCACGAGCGCACACTGACCCGCCGTCAGCCGGTTTGCGACATGGAGTTTCCGTGCCGGAAGGATGATGCGCTCCGTGAGCCCGCCATCGCACATCACGCCCATCGTCTTGTTGTGCTCGCAGCAGTTCGTGAAGCCACGGCGGCACGCGTAGCAGTTGCGGCAGTTCAAATAAGGCTCCACCGAGCAGAGGTCGCCCGGCTTCACATTCGTCACGCCTTCACCCACGGCGATCACTTCCACGCCGAGTTCATGGCCGGGGATGCGCGGGTAAGAAAACATCGGCATCTTACCGAGAAATCCACCCAAGTCCGTTCCGCAAACCCCCACGCTTAAAATGCGCATGAGCGCCTCGCCAGCCGCCGGTGCCGGTGGTTCGTCAATTTGAATGGTGCGCCAAGAGAGGGGTTTTTCGAGTTGTAGTGCTTTCATGGTTTGTCCCGCAATACCGCCACGGATGACGGGCACAAGTCACGAAAGAAGATCGCCATTTACCTCGAACGCCGAGACAGCGTTTCCACGTCGGCCATGTCCTTGCTTCGCCCAGTGGCGCGCTTGTTTTGAAGCAGGAGTTCGCGACTGATTATGTGACAGGGTGTGCCGTCCACATCCCCCTCAATCCGAGATGCCCACGCCTCGTCGCACATTATTCCTGTTCAGTGATGCGACGAATTCGCGGAATTCTTTCGTCCAGTTGAGTTTCATCGGGAGTGACGGTGGCTATGAGTGCGAAAAGCTCTGCCATCCGTTGCTGCGGTGTGAGCGAGCGGTAGTGCTCATCCTCCCAAGCCTCGGCTTCGGCGAAGCTGCGGAATTTTTTTACAAATGGCGCGGTGTCTTGCACGCCGCGCACCTTATCTCTGCGGCAAGGAATTGCCAGCTTCGACTTCCCCTGCGTCAGTTGTTCTCCGGCAGTCCCTCGCGATGCCCGAGGTTTTTCACGGGAGCGAAAATGGCGAGGACTTCAGCGAGTAGCTCTTTATCGAGGGGCTCGGCGGCCCACTTTGCCCAGTTGCGGATGTTGTTGGGGTTGGCGCTGCCGCTCACGGTTGTCGTGATGTCCTCGTTTGCGATGGAGAATTGCAGCGCGAGCTTTGCGATGTCCACGCCTCGGCTGGCGCAGAGGGCGGCGGCGGCGCGAGCGGCGGCTTTCACTTCCTCGGGTTCTTTCAGCCACGCGGGGAGCGGGGCGTTGGTGAGCAGGCGCGCGGAGAAGGGGCCGGCGTTCATCACGCCCACGCCGCGTGCTTTCAGGTAAGGCACCAGCTCGTCGGCGAAGCGGGTGTTTTGCAAGGTGTATTGGTTGTAGCTCAACACGCAATCCACGTCCGTCTGGTCGAGGATGAACTTGAATGCCTTCATCGGGTAGCCGCTGAACCCGATGTATTTCACCTTCCCCGCCGCCTGCATCTTGCGCAGCGCGGGGAGCGTCTCATCCACGATCTGCTGCATCGGCACAAACTCGATGTCGTGGCACAGCACGATGTCGAGGTGGTCGGTGCCCAGCCGGTGCAGCGAGACATCCACGCTCTCCGCAACGCGCTTCGCGGAAAAATCGAAGTGCTCCAGATCGTAGCGCCCGAGCTTCGTGCAGAGCGTGTAGCTGTCGCGCGGCACGCCTTTCAGCGCGATGCCGAGGAGCACTTCGCTCATCCCGCGTCCGTAAAAGGGCGACGTATCAATGAAGTTCAGCCCGCACTCCAGCGCGACGTGGACGCTCTGGAGCGCCTCCTCCACTTTTACGCTGCGAAACTCCGCGCCGAGCGACGATGCGCCGAAGCTGAGGATGGGAAGTTGGAGCCCGGTTTTGCCAAGTAGTCGTGTTTGCATCCGCGCAATCTGCCAGACGCGACGGCGCGTTGAATAGCCCGATTTCCATCCCGCTGCTTGCAAGTCCCCGCCGCCGCGATAGACCGAACGGCGTATGTTTCCATCACTCGCACTGCGCATCTTACAGACCACCGACCCGCGGTGCCTCGGGAAATTTCTCTGGAACTTTGGCTACAAAGGCGTCCGCTCCATCCAGCTCTTCAAAAAGCGCATTAAGCACGGCGAATTCTTCCCGCCCTTTTTGTACCTCTCCATCCTGAACTCCTGCAACCTGCGCTGCCAGGGCTGCTGGGTGGATGTCGCCGCCGAGCGCGTCGCCATTGACCTCGATACGCTCAACGCCACCATCAACGACGCCAAGGCCCACGGGAACGCGTTCTTCGGCATCCTCGGCGGCGAGCCCTTCATGCACCCCGAGCTGCTCGACCTCTTCGCCGCGCACCCCGACTGCTATTTCCAAGTCTTCACCAACGGCCAATTCATCACCGAAAAGATCGCCCACAAACTCCGCCTCCTCGGCAACGTCACCCCGCTCATCAGCATCGAAGGCCGCGAAGTCGTCAGCGACGAACGGCGCGGCAACAAGCAAGTCTATGAGCGCACCCTGCGCGGCCTGCGTGCTTGTTTAAAAGAGAAGCTCCTCACCGGAGTCGCGACGAGCGTGTGCCAGACGAATATCGGCGACCTCTGCACCGAGCAATGGCTGCGGGAGCTGATTGATTTCGGCGCGCACTACGTCTGGTTCCACACCTTCCGCCCCGTCGGGCCGAAGATGAACGCCCAGCTCGCGCTTACGCCGGAGCAGCTCGTCCAAGTCCGCCGCTTCGTCGTCGAGATGCGCACGAAGATGCCCATCGGCATCGTGGACGCCTACTACGCTGGCGACGGCAAAGCCCTCTGCCCCATGAGCACCGGCATCTCCCACCACGTCGGCCCGAAAGGCGACATCGAGCCCTGCCCCATCATCCAATTTGCCACCGAGAACATCCGCGACCCGCGCGGCGTCTATGCCACCATGCGCGACTCCGCTTTTCTGAAGGACTTTCGCGAACTCAGCGCCGAGCACACTCGCGGCTGCGTCGTACTTGAGCGCCCCGACTTAGTGAAAGAGATCGTCCTCAAACACGGCGCACGCGACACCACCATCCGAGGCACCGCAATGGCCGAACTCGACGCCATGACGCCCCGCTTTTCGCAATGGCTCCCCGGCCAAGAAATCCCTGAGAAGCACTGGATGTATCGCTGGGCGAAAAAGTGGTTCTTTAACGACTTCGGAGCTTACACCAAAGCCGACCACGACCAGACCGCCAGCGCCAAAGCCCGCGAACTCGCAGGTGCCGGACAATCGTAGCGGCAACGGGCGGTCCCTTCGGCTTTCAGCGGACTGGCGACCCAACTCACGCCGGGTATTCGTCCCTATGGTTCGTGAGCGGATGGGGTTCATTTTCGCTCGTATAATTTTCTCATGAAATATCTCGTCTCAATTCTGTTTTCCGCCGGTGCTTTTGCTGCGGAGCCGATCTCGCCGGAGCTGGCGGTGCTTAGCGCGGAGGCGCGGGGTATTTTGGCGCATAATTGCACGAAGTGTCACGGCCAGCAGAAGCAGAAGGCTGAACTCCGACTGGACCTGCGCGAAGCGGCGATGAAGGGCGGCGAAAGCGGCGCTGCCATCACGCCGGGCAAGCCAAATACGAGCGAGCTGATCCGGCGGCTGAAGCTCCCGAAGAAGGACGACGAGGCGATGCCGCCGGAGAAAGGCCCGCTGGACCCCAAGGACATCGCGACACTTGAAAAATGGATTGCCGCCGGGGCTCCGTGGCCGGATGGCGCGACTGCGGGCATTGTCTTTCAGCGCACGCCCATCGCGCCGCGGACGCCCGATTTCCCTGCGGGCACCGAGACATTTGAGAATCCCGTGGACAAGTTTGTAGCGGCCTATTTTTTGGAGAAAAAGTTCGCGTGGCCGGCGCCGGTGGACAATCGCACGTATCTTCGCCGCGCTTCGCTCGATGTCATCGGGCTTCTCCCCGAATGGCAGGAATTGCAGGCTTTCGACGGCAACCGCGCGAAGGCAGTGGACGCTCTGTTTGCACGAAAAGAAGACTACGCCGGGCACTGGCTTTCGTTCTGGAACGATGCGCTGCGCAACGATTACAGCGGCGCGGGCTACATCGACGGCGGGCGGCTGCCGGTTTCGTCGTGGCTGTATAATGCGCTGCTCAAGGACGTGCCTTACGATCAGTTCGTGCGCGAATTGATCACGCAGGCGCCGGGCGCAGAGGGGTTCATCAAGGGCATCAAATGGCGCGGCGACGTGAGCGCCGGACAGCGCGTGGAATTGCAGGCGGCGCAGAGCATCGGGCAGGTGTTGCTCGGCGTGAATATCAAGTGCGCGTCGTGCCACGACAGCTTCATCTCCGACTACACTCTCAAGGACGCGCACGCTCTGGCCGCTGTTTTTTCCGACAAGCCGCTCGATCTTTTCCGCTGCGATAAAGCGACCGGCGAGAAGGCGGCGGCGGCGTTCTTTTGGCCCGAGCTTGGCAGCATCACCGCCGAGGCTCCGCGCGCAGAACGGCGCAAGCAGCTCGCGGATATTCTCACGAAGAAAGAGAATGGCCGGCTCGCTCGCGTGATGGTGAACCGGCTGTGGGCGGCGTGCTTTGGCCGCGGGCTCGTGGAGCCGGTGGACGCGCTGGACAATCCGCCGTGGAGCCGTGATTTGCTCGACTGGCTCGCGTCAGATTTCGCCGCGAACGGCTACCGCGTCACGCGCACGCTGCGGCTCATCCTCACGTCGCGCGCCTATCAACTTCCCGCGGTGGAAGTCGCCAGCGCGGATGAACTCGCAAAATCGTCGTTCGTTTTTCAAGGCCCCATCGTGCGGCGATTGAGCGCGGAGCAGTTCACCGATGCCGTGAGCCGTATCGCCACGCCGCTCTACAAAAAGCGCAAGTTTGTCCCCGGCGACAAAGGCGGGCCGGCTTTCGCTGCGGGCGCGCAGTGGATCTGGAACGATGAAGCCGATGGAAACATCAACGCGTTCCCGCAAGGAAAACGCTACTTCCGCACCGCCGTGGAATTTCCAAAAGGCAGCAAGCCGCGCCTGGCCCGCGTCGTGGGTTCGGCGGACAATACGCTCGCCTGCTACATCAACGGCACCCGCGTGCTCGACAACCCGAACTGGAACGAAGCCGTGGATGCCGACGCGACCGACGCCGTGTTGGGGCAAACGGGAATCACCGTCGCCGTCATGGCCGACAACATCGCGCCCGGTGCCGCCGGGCTGCGCCTCGCTGTCGCCGTGTGGTTTGAGGGGCAAAAGACGCCGCTCGTCGTCGCGACGGGCCCCGGCTGGCGCAGCGCCCAGAAACCCGCCGACGGCTGGGAGAAGTCTGCCTTTGCCGACGGCGAATGGGCACCGGTCCTCACGCTCGGGCCAACCGGGCTTCCGTGGGCTGACGTCCGCGGCTTTACGCTGCTGGAGCACGGCGGCTTTGTGCGCGCGGCATTCGTGGACAACGACCCGCTGCAAAACGTCCTCGGCCGGCCCATCCGCGACCAAATCAATATGAGCCGCCCGACGCAGGCGACGCTGCTGCAAGCGCTCACTTTTGCAAACGGACGCAGCTTCGACGACACGCTCACCAAAGCCGCCGCGAAGTGGACCGCACGCATCCCCGACGCAACGGCGCGCCTCACGAACATCTACCGCACCGCACTCCTCCGCGAGCCGCGCGCAGACGAACTCGCTTTCGCCGCCGCTGCGCCCGCCGACCTGCTATGGTCGGTGCTTTTGCTGCCCGAATTTCAACTCATCCGATAACTCATGAACGACCGCCGCACATTTCTACGCCAGCTTTCCGCTGCATCCATCGCCGCGATGACCGTCGGCTCCCCTCGCCGCTCGTATGCGATCGCATCAAAACCCAAGGCCACCGCGGACACCGTGATTCTGCTCTGGATGGCCGGCGGCATGGCGCACACGGAGACGTTCGACCCGAAGCGATACGTGCCTTTCGAAGTCGGGATGGAAGCGGGAAAAGTGCTCTCCACTTTTGAATCGCGCCCGACCGTGATCGATGGCGTGCAGTTTTCCGAAGGTCTCGAAGAAATCGGCAAGGTCATGGACCGCGGCACGGTCATCCGTTCGCACGTTGTGGCGGACATGGGGAGCATCCTACATTCGCGGCATCAGTTCCACTGGCACACGTGCTACGAGCCCCCGCAAAGCGTCGCCGCGCCGCACATGGGCGCGTGGGTGGCCAAGGAACTCGGCGCGCGCAATCCCGTCGTGCCGCCGTTTATCGTGATCGGCCAGCGCTTTGATCGCGGCGAAAAAGAAGAGCTCAAGGCGTTTCACACCGCGGGATTTCTCGGCAGCGAATACGGACCATTTCTCGTGGAGGAACCGACCGCCGCGCTGGAGACCGTGCGCCCCCCGAAAGGCATGACGCCGGAGCGTTTCGAGGCGCGGCATTCGCTTTATCGCGAGATGCTGAAAAAGAGCGGCGTCGCCGAAAAATCCAGCGACTACCAGCAGGACTCGCTGCTCCGCTCCATGGAGCAGGCCTACGGACTTCTGCGCTCGCCGGAGGCCAGGGCGTTCGACCTCGCGCTCGAACCCAAGGAAGCCTACGACGCCTACAACACCGGCCGCTTCGGCCTTGGCTGTCTGCTCGCACGCCGACTCACGGAAGCCGGCGCGCGCTTCATCGAAGTGACGAGCGAATACATACCGTTCGAATACTGGGACACGCACAACACCGGCCACGATCGCACCGCCGACATGAAGCGCCAAATCGACCGCCCCGTCGCCCAACTCGTCCGCGACCTCGAAGCCCGTGGTTTGCTCGACCGCACACTCATCGTCCTCGCCAGCGAATTCAGCCGCGACGCCATGCTCGAAGGCGCCGCCGCCAAACCCGCCCCCGAAGGCGCAGACACAAAAAAGCTCCCCGAGAAAATGTCCGAGATGAAGCACTACGGAATGCACCGCCACTTCACCGGCGCAGGCTCCGTCCTCATGTTCGGCGGCGGAATCAAGCGCGGCCAGGTGTATGGAAAAACAGCGGACGAGCGCCCCTGCACAACCATCGAGAATCCCGTAAGCATCGGCAACATCCACCAGACGATGTACCACGCCCTCGGCATCAGCCCCGAAACGCACTACGAGATCGAAGGCCGCCCGTTTTACACCACGCCCGATGGCAAATCCCCCATCATCCCGGCGCTGCTGGCGAAAGCGTGAGACCTCCGACTTAAACCCGAACGCCGCGAAGGACTCACGGCATCAGCACCGACTCCTTCACCACCTTCGGCATGAACGTGGTGATGTATTCGCGGATCATCTCGTCCACGGTCTGGTCCACGTCGCCCTGCTTCGCAGCGTCGCGGGCAGGGGGGATCGTCGCCGTGACTGTGATGTAGGCCCAACGCTGGTTGTAGCCGGAAAGGAGACGGTCTTTCATATCAATCATCGTGCGCTCAAAATGGGAACCCGTGATGCCCGTGTGGCCAACGAAGTAGTAGTAACTCAGCATCCGGTTTTGCTGGAGATGCCCGGCTTCGTCTTTTGTCGTCTTGGTATTGTAGAGCCGCGTCGCGGTGAAGTGGCCGCGACCGGGTAAATTGAACGGAACCTCTCGCTTGTCGGCGATGTTCCAGCCTTGCGTCGGCAGGCAGCGCTCGGCGCGGTGGATACTCGTATTCATATCCTGCCCGGAGAGGACGACCGAGAGCGTGATGCCGGTGTATTCCGCCGGAATCCCAATCTTTTTCCCCGAATAGCTCCCGAGCGTCGTGTAGGCTTTGCGGGCGAAGCCGGTGTCCTCGCCGAGTGTCTTGATTTCGTTGTCGGTGATGGGGAGGTCCGCACCGCGCCATGCGCCGATGTATTCCGGCATGTCCTTCATCTCCACCACACCGAGCGGCTGGATGCCGAGGCCTTTGGGCAGAACGAATACGAGGCTCAGCCCGAGTGTCACTACGGCCAGCAGAATGCCCGCGCGCTTTGGTTTAATAGTCATACGAGATGGGTCCTTTCGCGGGCTTCTCCGGCTCTTCGGGCGGCGGGGTGGCGGGGCCGCCGGGCTTCGATGGGGGCTTGGTGAACAGTGCCTTCACGCCGGACCAATCGCGGTCGAGCAAGTTCCCCATCCCCACCATCGCCAACACCGCCACGGGGAAAAAGATGAAGCCCGACCAGTCGTGGTAAAGCCCCGTCGCCGTCTTCGGGTCGAGGAACCGGGCGAAGATGACCACGGAGAAAACGCGCGCAAAGTTCCCCAGAATCGCGAAGAGCAGCGAGCAGCAAAATAGCGCAAACTTTTTCCCAGCAGAGCGCATCGTGAACTCCGCATAGAGCGCCGCGAGCATCAGCATCGCCATGAGCGAGCGGATGCCGGAGCAGCCGCCCGCGACCTCCATCGGCTCGAAGCGACCGTCCGGCGAGCGAATCATCGCGCCATCCACCTCAATCGGGATTCCGCAGATCGTGGACATCACGCGGATGGCCGTCGCCGTCTTCGCCTGAAGGCCCGCCGTGTTCTGCACCACGTTGCCCATCGGCGTCATGAAGAGCAGGAAGAGGCACGGGAAGATGACCAGCCGCCCCACTTTCTTGCCCCACAGATAGACGACCGCGCCATATACCAGCAGCGGCAGCGCAAAGATAGCCAGACGCGGCTGGAGCATCCGCACCGAGAGGATGTAAGCCACGGCCCCCGCCGCCACCCAGCCGAGCCCCGAGTTCGTCGGCTCCTTCGCCGCCGCCCAGAGCTGCTCCCTCTTGAGATGAAGCAGGATGAAAAAGATGGGGATGATGCCCCAGCAGTGGACCTGATCATTTTCCTCGTTCCAGCTCGCCGCAATCCACCGCCCCGCCGATTGGCTGCCGAGCATGAAGGGCGTCGGGATAAAATAAAACACCCACAGCACAAGCAGCGACCCAGCGAGGAGCGCCGTGGAGATCGGGTTCTCTTTCAGCGCAGCAAAGATGGCAGGCCACGTCGCTTGCGGCGGCGCGGGCTCGGGTTCAGGTGTAGGCCGGGGTGTGTCGGACATGGCTGTGGAGACTACGCGCCGCGCCGGAGTGTTCAATCTTTCCCTCAAGCCCCGAGAAACAAAATGGGGCAGACTGCTGCCAGTCTGCCCCTAAAATGGTGCTCGCGAGAGGACTCGAACCTCCACAGGTCTCCCTATATGATCCTGAGTCATACGCGTCTGCCAGTTCCGCCACGCGAGCAAAAACTCGGGGCGCGGATAGAAGCTGCCCCCGCCCCCGCTGGCAAGGGGAGTTTTCACAAATCCGTGAACGGCCTATCGCGGCGGGATGATCTCCGACAGCGCGATGACGACATCCGGGAACGCCAGCGGCGACGCCACCCCATCGGCTGTGATGATGATTTTCTCCCGATACGCCGCACCTTCCGGCTGACGGTATATCTCCAGAATGTCGTCTTCGAGATTCAGCAGCCAAAACTCGCGGATGCCCGTCGCTGCGTAGGCGCGCTGCTTGTCCTCACGGTCATAGCGGACGGAGCTATCGCCCACCTCGATAATGAGGAAAACCTCCTCCGGTGAGGGATGCCGCTTGGACTTGCGGCGGCTCAAGGGAACTAAAGTGATGTCCGGCTGCGGTGCAGAATATTCATCCAATTCGACCGGATTTTGTGGCGAAATCATGTAGCGCCGTCGCGCCTGATCTCCAAATTCAAAGGTAAGATTCGTGACAGCCTGAGCGTGGCGATAGCCGATTGCGTGCATGATGATGAGTTCTCCGTTGAGCAATTCGATCCGGTCTTTCGCATCCAAAAGGCCCGATTCGTAGAGATGCTGGAAGTCTTCGATGGTGAATTTGTATGTGGCTGCGAGCGCACTCATGCGGGCGAAACTGCCACACGGATATTGGCGCGTCAAAAGGTTTGCCCCGCGACTCCGTCGGAAACGACCGACGCACACACAGAGTTCTAGCGTCCCGCGCGCTTTTCCGGTACCACCCGCCGCATTATGTCATCTGCCCTATATGTCCTCATCCTTGCTGGTGGTAGCGGAGAGCGGTTCTGGCCGCTGAGCCGCAAGGCGCGCCCGAAGCAACTGCTCTCGCTCTTTGGTAAAGAAACCTTGCTCGAAGCCACCATCAGTCGGCTCGACGGACTCGTTCCCGCGAAGAACATCCTCATTTTAACCAACGCCGACCAAGAGGCTGGCGTGCGCAAACTCGCCACGACTCTGCCGCCGGAGAACATCGTCGCCGAGCCCGCCAAGCGCGACACCGCTGCGGCCATCGCGCTCGGCGTCGGTTGGGTCGCGGCGCGCGATCCGCAAGCAACGATGATTGTGCTGCCTGCCGATCATCTTATCCGCGATGTGGCTGGTTTTCAAAAGACCCTCCGCACCGCCGCCGCCGCCGCTCGACAGTCGCGGGAGCTGGTCACTATCGGCATCCAGCCGACTTGGGCGTGCCCCGGATTCGGCTACATCGAGATGGGCGGCGCGGTCTCCGTCGCCGAGGCGAAGGACGGCCCCGGCGTATATGACGTGACGCGCTTCCGCGAGAAACCGAACGCCGAGCTGGCCGAGCAATTTCTCCGGCAGGGCAACTTCCGGTGGAACGCCGGCATGTTCATCTGGACAATCCCCGCCATTCTCTCCGCGCTCCAGCGCCACGCGCCCGAGCTTGGCGCATTCGTCTCGCGCATTCACGGCGGCGAAAACTTTGTGAAGCTCCTCTCCGACGTTTTCCCCACGCTCCCGAAAATCTCGATAGACTACGCCATTTTGGAGAAAGCGGGCCGCGTCCTCATGGTCGAGAGCGCCTTCGATTGGGACGATGTCGGAAGCTGGACGGCACTCGCCAAGTATCTCCCAGACCACGGCCAGGGCAACGTCGGCAACACCGACATCACGCTCATCGAAGCCCATAACAACCTCATCTTCTCCACCCAAAAACGTCGCATCGCACTGCTCGGCGTGAGCGATTTGATCGTCGTGGAAACCGACGACGCCATCCTCGTCTGCAACCGGCACGAGGCCGAGAAAATCAAGCACCTCGTGGCGAAAGTGCCGACCGGGATGCAGTAAGAGCGGCTACCGCCGCAGCACGAGCGAGGCGTTGATTCCCCCGAAGCCAAACGCGTTATTCATCGCGTATTCGAACTTCGCGGGGCGGCCCACATTGGGCACGACGTCGAGGTCGCAGGCGGGGTCGGGTGTACGGTGGTGGAGTGTGGGCGGGAGCCACTGCTCTTGCAGCGCGAGGGCGCAGATGGCGGTTTCCATCGCGCCGGTGGCTCCGAGTGGGTGAGCGGTGAAGGGCTTGGTGCCGCTGATGGCGAGGCGGTGGGCGTGGTCGCCGAAGAGTCGCTTGATGCAGGCGACTTCGCCCGCGTCGTTGAGCTGGGTGCTGCTGGCGTGGCAGTTGATGTAGCCGATTTGCTCCGGCGCGACGCCAGCATCGGCGAGCGCGGCGGCCATGCAAGCGGTGGTGCTCTCGCCGTCGGGGTGCGGCGAGGTCATGTGGTAGGCGTCGTTGTTGAGCGCGTAGCCGCAGACCTCGGCGTAAATGTGCGCGCCGCGTGCGGTGGCGTGGGTGAGTTCTTCGAGAACGAGCGTGCATCCGCCCTCGCCCATCACGAAGCCGTCGCGCGCTTTGTCGAAAGGGCGGCAAGCTTCGGCGGCAGGCTGGCCATCCCAGCGGGACATGGTTTTTATGAAATCGAACGAGCTAAACGTGAGCGGGCTCAGCGGCGCTTCGGCCCCGCCGGCGAGCATCACGTCGGCCCAGCCATCGCGGATGTAGCGCATCGCTTCGCCCACCGAAACGACGCCGCTGGCGCAGGAATTTGAGTTCGTCGTGCCGACTCCGCGCAGGCCGCATTCAATGGCGATATTTGCGTGCGCGCTGCCACCGAATACTTGCAGGGCGAGCGTCGGGTTCACGCCGCGCGGGCCTTTTTGCAGGAAGCGCGCGTGCTCATCTTCCGCGCCTGCGATGCCGCCGAGGGCTGTGCCGAAGCTGACGCCCGTGCGTGGCTGCGGGCGCTCTTTGCTCCACGGGAGCCGTGCGTCTTCCAGCGCCAGCAGCGCGCTGGCGACGGAGAATTGCGCGTAGCGGTCGAGGCGCTTCAGCCGGTGCGGGGGAAAAAATACCGCTGGGTCCCAAGCCGCGATTTCCCCGACGCTGACAGCGCGGCAGCCTTCGACATGGAACGCCGAGAGCCTCGTGATGCCGCTGCGCCCCTCGCGGATACTGCGCCAAAACGCTTCACGCCCGACACCGCAGGCGGCGATGGGACCGAGGCCGGTGATGACGATGCGGCGGGCGGTTGTGATTGGTGATTGGTGAGTCGTGATTGGTCGCAAGCGAGAAAAGGAAGGTTTTCGGAAAAATTAACACAAGCACGCTTGCGACAAATCACTCTTCACCAGTCACGAGTCACGGTCAGATCAGCTCCGCGATTTGCACCGCATTGAGCGCGGCACCTTTGAGCAACTGGTCGCCTACGACCCAAAAGGCGAGGCCGTTATCGAGCGCGCAGTCCATGCGCAGGCGGCCCACTTGGCAGTTGTCGTGGCCTGCCACATTCAGCGGGAGCGGGTATTTTGCCTCGGCGGGATCGTCCACAATATCAAGCCCTTTTGCCGCTGCTAAAACCGCGCGGGCCTCGGCGACGCTCACGGGCTTTTCAAACTCTGCGCTGACGGAAATCGAGTGCGCCCGATAGACCGGAACGCGCACGCAAGTCACCGATGCCCGGAACGTCGGGTGGTGCATGATGCGCCGCCCTTCGTTCTGCATTTTCATCTCCTCCTTCGTGTAGCCGGTATCGAGGAAGCTATCCACATGCGGCAGGACGTTGAACGCAATCTGGTGCGGATAAACCGAGCGCGGGACGGGCAAGCCGCCGACAATCGCCGCCACTTGATCTTCCAGTTCCTTGAGCGCCTGCGCGCCTGTGCCGCTGACGGCTTGATAGCTGGAAGCGAAGATGCGCTTCACCCCGAAAGCCTGATGCAGCGGCCACAGCGCCATGAGCGTGATGGCCGTCGTGCAGTTCGGATTTGCGATGATGCCTCGGCTCAGTGCGATGTCCGCGCCGTTCACTTCCGGCACGACGAGCGGCACATCCGGGTCCATGCGGAAAGCGGACGAATTATCCACGACGACGGCTCCAGCCTGCGTGGCAAAGGGCGCGTATTGTTTCGAGATTCCGCCGCCCGCGCTGAAGAGCGCGATGTCCACTCCGGCGAACGAATGCTCCGTGAGTTCTTGCACGGGGATCAGTTCGCCGCGAAACGGCAGCGGCTTCCCAGCCGAGCGCGCAGAGGCGAGCAGCGTCAGTTTCCCGACAGGAAAATTCCGTTTCTCCAGCGTCTTCATCATTTCGATTCCGACGGCTCCAGTGGCTCCAACGATGGCTACATGCAGGCTTTTGCTCATAAATAAAAGGGCGCGGAATCTACCCTCCCTCCCCGTCTTGTCGAGGCTCACGTAGAGGGCGCGAGGAAAATCCTGCAGAGGGTCGGAGGCGCACACCGAGGCGCGGGCGTATTATCCCCAGTATCGGAACACACGGCACTTGCGGTCCGTGCCCCTTGGGGGATAAACAGCCTCTCCAATCGCCCAACATTCGATGAAAACAAAATCCATGAAGACCAGCCACATTCTCACATTAGTTCTCACCTTCTTTGCATTCCTCGCTCCCGCAGCGGAACCCTGGGAGGCCGACTTCGGCAAGCTCCTCGGCAAATACGTCACGCCAGCCGGGCGCGTAAAATATGCAGCATGGAAGGCCAGCGCAGAAGACATCGCAGCGCTTACGAAGGTCACCGACGCCATCGCCGCAGCAGGCCCCACGGATGCGACGCCGGAAGGCCGCTTCTCGTATCACATCAACGCTTACAACGCTTGGGTGCTGCGCGGCGTGCTGGAGAAATACCCGCTCGCCAGCGTGCGCGACATCGCGCCGCTGTTCGGCTTTTTCACGCAAGACCGCATCACCGTCGCTGGAAAAAAAATGAGCCTCAACGCGCTGGAGAAGCAGATTCTCATCAAGGAGTTCCGCGATCCTCGGGTGCATTTCGCCATCAACTGTGCGAGCGCGAGCTGCCCTCCGCTGATGAATACCGTTTATTCTGCGGCTCGGCTGAATGGGGCGCTGGAGCTGAATACCAAGAAGTTTGTGAACACGAACCCGCTGGCTGTGCAGGTGTCCGGCAAGGAGGCGAAGGTTTCGATGATCTTTGATTGGTATGCGGATGATTTCAAAGCGGCAGGCGGCGCGGCAGCATACATCAACAGCATGCGCACCGAGCAGCTCCCAGCGGGCGTGAAGGTGAAATTTCAGGAATACGATTGGTCGCTCAACGAAGCTAAATAACGAATATGGCCGCACACGCACCCGTCGCCGGACAACTCATCTCGGACGCGCCGCCCGCACCGCGCCTCACCACGCGCGAACGCTGGAGCGCACGGTGGCGGGCCTTTTGGTCGCCGCTTGATGCGGAGAAAAAGCGGTATCTCGAAGAACGTTGGGCGTCGCTGCCGGAGGAACTGAAGGTGCCGAACCAAGTCTCGGGCAAGCACCTCACGCACTGCTCTTTTACCCTCGGGGCGAGCTACTGCTCCTTCCGCTGCACGCACTGCTATTTGCCGAAGAACGCGAACGAAGTTCCCATCCCCTCGCTGGCCCAGATGAAAGAGCAGATCGATGCGAACCGCCGCCTGCAAGGGCCGGGCGCGGGCATTCAGATCACCGGCGGCGATGTCGCCGATGCGTATTGGCGCGCGGGGCGCGTGGAGGAACTCATCGAGATCATCCAGTATGCGTACCGCGTCGGCCTTGTGCCCATGCTCTTCACGCACGGGCAGACGCTCATCGAGCAACCGGAGTTCTTGGAGCGCCTCGTCGCGGAGGGCGGGCTGCGACAAGTCGCCGTGCATGTCGATATGACGCAGGCCGGGCGGCACGGCTACCCGATTGGGCGCATCAAGTCCGAGGCCGACCTGCATCCCGTCCGCGAGGCTTTCACCCAGCTCGCGCTCCGCGTGCGGCGCAATACGGGGAAGCTGCTGGAGTTTGCCCACAACTGCACCGTCACCGAGCGCAACATTGACCACGTCCCCGAGATCATCCGCTGGTTCCTCGCCGACCCCGAGCGCACGCATATCTGGCGGATGCTCAGTTTCCAACCCGAGGCCGACACGGGCCGCACAGTGTTTTCTAAAAAACCCATCACGCCCTCCGATGTGTGGGAGAAGCTGCAAGAGGGCACGAGCCTCAAGCTCCGCCGCGACGCCACACTTTTCGGCCACGCCGATTGCAATAGCTGGTCCTCCATCCTCGTCGCCCGCCCGAGCGGCAAATACTGCACGCTCCTGCCCGACGACGACGATTTTCAAAAGCTCTTCGGCGACACACTCGGCCAAATCGGCGCTCTCTCCCTCGTGAACGACGACGCCGGCACACCGCGCTACCGCATCCTCGGCATCCTCGCCCGCAACCCGCTCCTCGCCCTCCGCATCCTCCTCCGCGCCGGGCAGCACATGGGCTCGGGGAAAATGCCGCGCGAAGTCCTGCAAGCCGCGCTCCAAGGCCGCGCCCACACGCTCGGCATCGGCATCCACAACTTCATGGACGCCGGAAAAGTCGCCGCCGCCCCGAACGACCCGGTGATTAAAGCCCGCCTCGATTCCTGCGTATTCAAAGGCGCTGTGAAGCGCGACGGCGAATGGGTCGCCGTGCCGATGTGCTCGATGAACGAGAAAGTCTGGAGCGAAATCTACTCCGACCGCCTCGCCGACAAAACCCTCACCATCCAGCGCCAAGTCCCCGCCGCCCAGCAAGCCGAGCCCGAGCTGATCGGGGTGTGAGGATAAGCCGCCGCGAAGCCGAAGGGCTAAAGCGTGCCGAGGAACTTCGCCAAGTCGGCGACCTTCGGGCTCTTCGCTGTGCGCACGTAGAAGCCGCTCGTGCCGACGCCCGCTTGTAGGCTCTCGGCGAGCGTGAGCCCGGCCATCCGCCCAAGGCAGAATCCGGCGTTAAAATGATCGCCTGCTCCCGTGGTGATCTTTGGCACGGCGCAGAATGGCCCTTCCACATGCGTGGAGCCGGAGGCATCGGAGCCAGCGGCAAATTGCACGGGATGCACGACGACGGTGTCCACCTTCAGCTTCGCGCGAATCTGTGACGCGGCGTGCGTCACGGTGCCGTAGGTTTCTTCGACAGGGCCGAGGCCGAGCACTTCGCTCACCTGCCGGGCTTCGCCGAGATTCAGTCCGAGGATGACGCGTGCGTGCTTCTCGAAGCCGCTCACGAGTTTGAGCGCTTCCATGAGGTCTTCGCGCGAGCGTTTGGCCGGATCGGTGAGGTCGAAAAACACCCAGCGCTTCTCGCCCTTGAGCTTCGGCATCACGCGGGTGAGCAGCTTTTTGAAGACGGTGGAGAGGTTGATGAGCATGGTCCAATTCACCATCGCGATGAGCTGCGAGCTGGAGAAAATTCGGATCAACTCTGCTTCGGGGATCGCCTTCGTCAGTTCGGCCCAATTCACATTTTGCAGCCCGCGCTGGTCGCCGCACATCAGCTTCCCATCGTCGAACTCGTAGGCGTCCGTGTAGCCGGGCTCGGCGATGGAGATGACCTTTGCGCGCTTCGCGAAGTCTGTGAAAACCGGGTGCAGATTCGGACAGCCGAGATTGCCGATGTAGGTCGTGCCAAAGCCAAACGACTCCAGCGCGTTCGCCATGATGGGGCCGTTGCCGCCGAGCTTCACCATCTTCACCGCCAGCTCGAAATTCGCGCTCACTCCCGAGGCCGCCGTGATGCGTTGTGCCCACTCGACCATCGTCGTGTAGCGGTCAATTTTCGTCGCGGAGTGCCGGGTCTTTACGACCTCGATGATCGTATCCACGAACCCGTCGAACCCAACGAGAGCTTTGAGTTTCGCGATGGAACTCGCGGCGGTTTTGAGACGGGCGGCAGTGGTTTTTGACAGGTTTTGTGACATCGGCCCGCTGTATATCGGCCGGCTATCCGTTGGTCCAGCTAAGGCGCAGGTGGGGCTGCAGGTTTCGCGGGCTTGGGCGGTGCGGGCTTCCAGTCGGCGAGCTTGCCGAAGGTGTAGCCTTTCTCTTTGAGGAAGCGGATGAGACTCCGCAGAAGCTCCCGCTTTTCCCCAGCCCAGTGCCGGTCGTGGAAAAGGATCACTTCACCGTCTTTTGGGAACCACGAAATATCGCCACCGACTCCCGCGACGCCTTTCCAGTCGAGGTTCTTGATCCATTTAAACACACCGTTCGGCGCAAACTCTTGCTGCCAGTGGAAGTGCTTCATCCCCATCTTCTCGACCTCCGCGACGAGATGGGGAAACGTGCTGCCATCGCCGGGCAGACGTGCGAACTCGAACTTAAACCCCGGCTTCTCCAGCCGACGTCCGATCTCGCTGTCATTACGCGCGAGGTTTTTGTGAAAGGCGTCGCGCTGCGCGTCGGTGGTGAGGTCGCCGTAAGCCGCGATGTAGCCGCCTCGCGTCATCGGCTCGTGGATGTAGCAATGGCTCCCGAGCTCGTGCCCCTCGGCCAGCGTGCGGAGGATGATTTTTGCCTGCCCTTCCAGCCCGCCGACGGACAACGCGTTGCTGCCGGTGAGGAAGAATACGCCGTGGACGCCTTCCTCCTTCAGCACATCGAGCACGTCTGTCGTGCCCGGCTGCGGGCCATCGTCGAAAGTGAGATATATCGTCTTCTGCTGGGCGAAGGCGGAAGCGACGGCGAGCAGGACTAGCGCAAATGTTCGGAGCATGGCTAAAGCCTTCGCGGAGAAATCGCGGTGCGTCAAACTCGCGTTGCGCAAAACCGCACGAAGTCCTCGTCATTCACCGCTACAAAAAAGCCCCGCCGGATGACCAGCGGGGCTTTTTCAAAGTGACACGCGACAGCGGCTACGAAGGCAGCTTGTAACGTCCCGGAACAGCGATGACCAACTCCGGCGGCGCAGCATCGAGCTTCAGCCCGTCTATGCCCGGTGGCACCCAAGTTTCCTTTGAATTGATCGCATCTTCCCACTCAATCGTCTTCCCGCTGTAGGCACTCATCCGACCCATGATCGCTACCATCGAACTATGCGCGAGTTGCTCTCCATTGTTCACCGGCTTGCCTGCGCGGATGCTTTGGATCAGCTCCAGATGCTCCTGCACATACATCTCGTTGCGCAGACCTTCCGTGCCGCCTTCGCCGCCGTTCTTCTCGTACATCCAGCGCTCGCCGTCCGTCTTTTCGAGCATGTGTAGCGGCTTGAATCCGTTCACCTGCCCCTTGCCATTTGCGCCGATAATGTAGTCCGCGTTTTCGTTCGAGCAGCTCGCTTGCTGGCGGCAGAAAATGAACCCACGTCCGCCATTGGGGAACTCATACATCACTCCGAAATTGTCGAACACGTTCCCAAATTCCTTCTCCACGCGCTGCACTCGGCCACCCAGCGCCGTGCATTTCACAGGCGGTGCATCTTTGAATGCCCAGCTCATTTTATCCACGCTGTGAACCGCCTGCTCCACGAGAATATCGCCGCTCAACCACGTATAATAGAGCCAGTTCTTCAACTGATACTCCAAGTCCGACCACCCTTCCTTGCGCTCTTTCGGCAGCCAAGGACTGCTCGTGAGATACGTCCCGTAGTAGGCCCGCACGTCGCCGATATACCCATCATGCAGCTTCTTCCAAGTCGCCCGCTCCGCCGTATTAAAGCGCCAGCAAAAGCCCGTTTGAATCGCCAGATTCTTCTCCTTCGCTTTCTTCACAGCCTCCAGCGCGTGCCGGATCGACGGCGCGTCCACACCCAGCGGCTTCTCGCAAAACACATGCTTCCCTGCATTGATCGCCTTGTGCAAATGGCCGGGCCGAAAGCCCGGAGGCGTCGTCAGGAACACAATATCAATATCCGTCGCCAGCACCCGGTCGATCGCATCCAGCCCCACGAACTTATTCGCGTCAGGCACCTTCACCTGCTTCTCGTACTTCGCGCTAATGTTCGTGTGGCTCTGCGCAAGACGGTCCGCATCCACATCGCCCATCGCCACAAGCTCCACGTACGGGTCCGCTTTCATCGAATCCACAAGCGCCCCCGAGCCTCGCCCGCCGCACCCGACGATACCGATCCGGATAGCCTTCGCCGCCTGCGCGTTGACGATGTGTGGGAAGCTGCCGACGAGCGCTGCGCCTGCGAGCCCGGTCGTTCCGTTCCGAAGAAATGAGCGCCGTGTGACTGGTGTAATAATGGGTGTATTCATGTGTGCGTTATATTGGAAAGAGCGGCGAAACTACCGGAGCCCCACGTTCTGTCGAGCCCCCGTTCACCGCGCGGTGGGAGAACCCGCCACCCCCACGGACCTTTGATCCCGAGAGGGGGAAAATACAGTAAATCGCCAAATCACCGTACCACCCCGCGCCCACCAGCAGGGGCGAATCAATCCGCTCAATACATTAACGTCAGATACTCGTCCGCCATTTTGGAAATAGAGAACTCCTTCGCAATATGATCGCGTCCCGCCTGCCCCATCGCCGCCCGTTTTTCTGGTGAATGGGCGAGCGCGACAAGCGCTTCGGCGAAAGCGGGCGCGTCGCCGCGTGGGAGGAGATGCCCCGTCACGAGATCGAGCACTTGCTCCGCCGCACCGCCGTGGTGAGTCGCGATGATGGGCAGACCGGCGGCGGCGGCTTCCAGCGTCGCGTTTGGGCAGCCTGCGGGCTCGGAGATCATCAGGAAGATGCTCAGCGACTGCAAAAACGGACGGATGTCCGCCAGCTCACCCAGCCACTCCACCGGGAGCCCCTCGGCGAGCCTGCGCAGCTCGGCGGCGTGCTCCGGGAAGTCGCGCTCCGGCCCGCCCGCGATCCGCAGCACGAAAGGCGGGAGCCGAGGTGCCGCCAGTCGCACCGCTGCCAGTAAATCGCCGAGTTTTTTGTCCGGCGAAAGCCGCGCCGCCGTGCCGAGGACGAGCCGCTCCTTTTGCACATCGCTCGCCGGCGGAAGCAGCGGGATTCCATTGCGGATGACAGAAACCGGGCAGCCCAGCGCCGCCGCACACGGAGCTTCGGCGTGATACTTCACCACCATCCCGGCGAGGCGCGCAGCGTAGTCGGCGGGCGTGCGATAGGGCAGGCCGGTGGGCGGATTTTCAAAAAAGCGGGCGAGCGAGGAGAAGAGCATCTCGCCGGGGCTGATGTCGAAAATGCGCGTGTCGAGCAGCGCGTCGGCGAGCAGAACTTTCCAGCTCGCGATGAGGTTCCAGAAGAACACGGCCTGCGGCGGATCGCGCTCGATGGCGTCGAGGAGTTCGTCTGCCTGTGACACGGCGATGACGGGAATCCCCGCATCCATAAGGGCCCGGCGTCCGACAGTGGGAAACTCCGGCTGCTCCTGAATCACCGCCGCACGCACGCGGATGCCGCGCTCGTGCAGCGCCCCGAGCAGCCGTCGGGCACTCGATTGCGCGCCCCCGGTGGAGAAATTATTCGCGATGAGCCACAGCCCGTCGCCCGTAGTTCGCGCGCCGCGTCGCACCACCGCAGCCGCGAGCCACGTCGCACGCGCCGCCATTTTATGCCGCGAAAAACTGACGGGAAGCGTGGCCGTCCCTCGGCGGCAATTCGCGAGCGCGGCTGCAAATTGGTTGGCGGGCGCTTCGAGGGGCAAGAGCCGCACAGCATCGGACTGCGCGGCGATTTCACTCGTGCCGCCTGCATCCGTCGCGACGAGCGGGACGCCCGCCGAGAGCGCCTCAAGGTGCGCGAGGCTCAGCCCTTCGTAGGCGCTCACGCTGAGCATCGCGTCGGCTTGCGCGAGGAGTTCCGCGGGATCGCCGAGTATCCCCGGACGCTCGATTAGCTCTTCGGCGTCGTGTGCTTCGATAGCCAGCTCCAGCGCCGCAATCGCCTCGGCTGAGTCCGCACTGTAAGCCTCACGCGCACCGGCGATGACAAAGCGCACCCGGCGCGGAGCCAGCAACTCAGCCGTGGCGCGGGCGATCTCGGGAATCCGCTCCAGCCGCTTTTGCAGGCGAGGATTCGCGAGCGTGACGACGGTGAAGTCTTCCCGTTTCAGCGTGGCCGGCAGCACCACAGGCGCGACACCATTCCAGACCGTCCGCACCGTCATCGCCGGAAGCAGCCGCGCAACTTCACGCTCCACCGACTGCGCGCACGCCGCCAGAAGCGTCGCATCGCCCGGCGCGAGCTCCGTGTAATCCGGCGGCCAGCCAGCGGGGGAATTATGGATGTGCAAAATGAGCGGCAGCCCCAGCTTTGCAATCGCCCGCGCCTCCACCGCACGGATGAGATGCGCGTGGATGGCGTCCACGCCAAACTCCAGCGCCACCTTCCCAATCTCCGCCGCCAACTGCTCGGGATCGCGCCGGACGCTCGACAGGTCCACGAGCCTCGGCGGCGCTGGAAACGTGTCGCGGAGCGGCTTCCCCAGCGTCACCACTGCCGCTGCGGGCAAATCGAGCGCCACTCGCTCCGCGCCGCCGATTTGAATACTCGTCACGACTTGCAGCACGCGCAGCTCGCCAGAAAACCGCGCATCGAACTCCGGCAAATGCACTACGCGGACGCTCGAACGCAGCATCGCGCGCCACGTTTTCTCCACATTCCCCAGCTCCCGAAGTCGCACGCAAAATCGCCGCGCTGCCGTAGCCGAGAGCAGCATCGCAGGCGGCGCAGGTGGACGTTTCGCCCACCACGGCAGCCGCGAAAAATCCCCGCCACACCGCGCCAACGCACGCTCCCACTCCGCCGCGCCAAGCCAAGCACCAGCGGCGATCCATTCACCTGCCGCAGGCAACTCCGGCACCCGCCGCCGCGCTGGAAACCACACGCCCGACGCCGCGACGCCCACGATTCCCTCCGCAGCCTCCAGCACTTCCGCCAGCTCGCAGGTGCGTGGGTGGATGATGCCGCCCGCATTTTCCAGAGCCCGGTTCGTTCGATGAAACGATGCGCTTTGTCCGTGAACAAACGCGGCAAAATGCCCCGTCATCAATACGCCGTCGGGAAGCCCGTGAACGTGCTCGGCCTGCTCGTGGGCGAGGGACTCGTGCGAGGCAGCAACGGCAGGTCATCCAGCGGCATCCCCATACCCAAACCGCCGCCGCCGCCGCCCGTATCCTCACCCACCGACACAACGACATTCGACGGCTCGTTCCCGGTAAAAACGAAGTGCCCCTCGGACGCGGGGCGATATTCGAAAGTCCGCGAATGCGTGCTCGCCCCGCCCAGCCAGCGCACATTCAGCGGCGTCCCCGGCGACACGCGGCCTTGAATCCAAAACCCATCCTGCACGATGCGCGTGCTAAACATCTGCCCCGGTGCCATGCGCTGCTGCACCGCCGGGTTCCGCTGCGGGAGCGGCGCGGCGCTTCCACCGCTTTTCAGCGCACGCCGCACCACGAGCCAAACCACCACAAGCCCCACGATCATCCACGGCGAAAATAGCCCAGTGGTGCGAGTCACCGGCTCCGGCTGAGTCTCATACTCAAACGCATGTGCAGGCTGGGCGGGCATCGGCAATTCGCCGGGAATCACCTGCCGCGTCGCAGGCTGCGGATTCTCCAATTCCACCCGGGCAGGTGCCACCGGCGCGACCACCGGCGCGACCACCGGCACCGGCACTTCATACGCCACGACGCGGAACCCATTGTCCGCATTCCGGCTCCCCGGATCATTGCGAAAACGCTTCGCCGCAGTCGCCTCCGCCGCCGGACGACTGAACGCCCCGCCCCGCAAAACACGGCGCGGTTTGTCGGACAAATTCGGGTTCTTTTGCAGCGGGTCCGTCCCCACGCCCGGCGGATACGGCGCGAACCAATCCTCACACCACTCCCACGCATTCCCCAGCATATCGTGTAGCCCGAAACCGTTCGCCACAGCCTGACTCACTGGCTGCGTCCCGCCCGGCGAATTGCCCGCGTGCCACGCCTCGCCCGCACTGCCCGCGCCGCGCGCCGCGTATTCCCACTGCGCCTCCGTGGGTAAAGTGACCACCCGCCCCGCTTGGCGCGACAGCCATACGCAGAACGCTTTCGCATCCGTAAAATCCACCATCACCACCGGATGCTCATCCGTCTGCGGGAACCCCGGCGAGCGCCACGTATATTCCTTCTTCTGCACGAGCTTCCCGCCCTCCCAGCCAAAGCCTCCCGACACGCCCTTCTCCGCCTCAGTGCGATAATTCGTCGCCGCCACAAAGCGCGCAAACTGCCCGCGAGTGACGGGGAATTTCCCCATAAAAAACGGCTTCGTGAGCGCCACCTCCCGCTGCCCGTCCGCCGACTCCCCTTGGGAAAATTTCGTCGGCGCGATGCGGATCAGCTCCGCCTCCAAGCCCCCACCAAGCGGGAGCCGGATGGACTGAGCGTGGGCGGTAATGGTGAGAATTAAAAAGAGGAAGAAGCGGCTCATTTCGATAAACTTTCTAGCGCCCAAATCGCCAGTGGCGACCTTAAATTCACGCTTCTCCGCCACGCCACGTGCGCAAAACTCAAAGCTGGCGTCGCATCCGCGACGCGATAGCTTTTGGCCTGCAATGTCCCTTCATTCTTCCAAGTTCACGATGACGCGCCGCAGCTTTCTCGCTGTGGGAGTTTCCCTTTTTGTGTCGGCTTACGGGGAGCCGATAAGGCGCGTACCGGTGGAGTCTTCCAATTTGAAAAGCGTGGGGTTCGACCTGAAGACGAAGACGCTCGAAGTCGAGTTCATCCACGGCGGCGTTTATTGCTATTTTGACGTGCCGGAGGACGTCTTTGCAGGGCTGATGAAGGCGGAGTCGAAGGGCGGCTTTTTTCAGAAGAACGTGCGAGGGCAGTTCCGGTTCAAGCGAATCTCTGGCGGAAAATGACGCGGGATGAAATCAAGCTCGTGCTGTTTATCCTCGTCGCGCTTGTGACGGGTGCGCTCTTCCAAGATTGGCGCGCAAAACATCCGGTGGTGCCACCGACGCCGGTTCCGTTGAAGAAAGGAGCGAAGGCTCCGCCTGTTTTGAAGAACCGGAAAGAGCCACCCGCTCCGAAGGCTGCGGAGCCGGAGTGAACCCGAACGCCGCTTTTGAGCGCCGAAGGCGCAACCAAAATCCAGCGTGTTCTTGAAAGACCGAATGGCAGCGGGCGCTTCGCTTTAATCGTCGCAGGGAAACAGTTCGCGAAGTTCAGCGAAGTCCTTGCCAGAACGTTTGCAGACTTCTTTCCATCCGCGCTTGAAGACGGGGCGTGCGAGGTTGGATTTCATTCCATCACACCAGAAAACCCAAGTGGATGGAGTGACACGGCCAATCTTGTGGTGAAACGCCTGTTCGTTGCAGAGATCGAAGTAATGATAGAGGTGCTCAAACACTCTCTTGTATTCGTCTTCCGAAATGTCCTCTCCAAGAAGTGCCGCCGCAGGAAGTTTGGTAGCCAGTTCCCGATACTCCTTTGCAAACGAGTCCTCGAAATTAGTGACGGACTGACGGTGCGCCAGCCATAGTTGCCATGCAGCGACGAAAACGCCGATTGTGGTGCCGAGGCTGGCAAGAGCTGAAAGTAGGTCAGTCATGATTGTGGCGGTGGTTTCGGTTCGGTCGCTTCCAAGGGAAGTGAGTTCGGTTATGCCCCGGTTCTCCGAAGGCTAAAGGTGTAGGTTATCTGCGAAGAAACATAGTCTCCGGAATCATCTGCGACAAAATCGTCGGTGAGGGTTGCCGTGAATTTCATTGTCGTCCCAGACATCGTTACAATCGGTGTAAAACTCCAATACTTCGGTGCTGAAAATTGTTTTGATGTCCCTGTTAGATCGACGGTGCCAACGAGCAAACGTGCTTGAAACCCAAATTCATCATTGATGTAATTACTTTCATCGGCCACGAGGATACTCAACTTGCCGTTACTGCCGAGCAGAGCGGACAGCTTGACAGTAACCGTACTCGAAATCCCAAGACTTGGAATCGTTCGGACGACTTTGACCGTCCCAGAATACTTGCCGGGCGTTGCGTTGGCTGCTTTTGCAGGGGTTGTTGGGAGCAGAGCGAAGAGCACTGCGAGAAGGAGTGTTGTGAGTGTTTTGTTCATTGTGAGGTCGGGTTAGTGATGTGTCAGAATCCGATTACATGGAGCATGCAAGATTGACGAGCGAAGAAATCGGCTCTGTTTCGTTATGAAATAAGCCGGGGTAAAACTACTGCGCGGCTTGCCGCTTCTTCCGCCGTTGCGCGCCGGGCTTTGCGCCGGGAGCGTCGTCGCGCTTTCCGGCGGCGGGGTTTAGCTCGGCGAGGATGGCAGCGAGGATGGCGGTGAGGCGTTGGCGGGCGGCTTTGCTGGCTTCAGTGTCTTCGGCGGCGGCGATGAGTTTTTCTACGAACGGCGCGTCGCTCATCTCGAAGAGTTCCGCCGCTTCGTTCATCTTGAAGCCGGGCTCGCGGACGAACCATTTCGCATTCAGTTGCACGTAGACCCACTCGCGCGGCGTGCCTTTTTCGCCGCGTAGTTGCGGGGCGAGGCTGCGGCTGTCGAACTTCATTCCTTCGGGGAGCTTCGCACCTGCCAGTTCGACGAATGTCGCCAGCGGGTCGGCGAAGCTCACCATGTCTTTGGACACTGCGCCTTTGGGCGTGACGCCGGGCCAGCTCGCGATGAAGGGGACGCGCGAGCCGCCGCAAATGCGTGGACGCAAAGGAGCGAGAGGATGGCGATGAGTGCTTTCATGGTTGGACTGTCTAATAGCGGACCTCCCCATTTTCGCCTCTTGCCTCTGCGCGGCGGCGGGAATATCTCCGCTGTGCATGAAACTTCCGTCCATACTTCTCACCCTCAGCGTCGCCACTTCTATCGCCGGTGATTGGCCGCAATGGCGCGGCGCCAATCGCG